>NZ_JCBAJA010000045.1:0-27412 GCF_059834885.1 Microbulbifer sp. SE14
GTCTCCCAAGCGTAACTAAGTTATAAACTCGCTCGGGCGGTCGTTTATTGTACAGGTCCTGTACCCCTTCGCCCGCAACAAAAATCAGATCATAAGCATCCTTATAATACGCGCCCTCAATACGGGGGCCATTCCAGACAAATCATGTCCACGAAAGACAACGCCGCTCAGATGAGCTTCGAGCTGCACAGCGCCGCGCGCCTGTTGCGGCGCAACTTCGACCGCCGCGCCAAGGCCCACGGGCTCAGCCGTTCGCGCTGGCAGGTGCTGTGGCACCTGGCGCGGGAGCAGGGGCAGAAGCAGGCGGAGCTGGCGGAGCGTATGGACGTGGCCCCGATCAGCCTGGCGCGGCAGCTGGACAACCTGCAGCAGGAGGGACTGGTGGAGCGCCGCCCGGATCCGGGGGACCGGCGCTGTTTCCGCATCTATCTCACCGACGCTGCCGAACCGGCCCTGGAGGTACTGCGCGGCCTGGCGCAGCAGACCCGCAGCCAGGCGCTGGCCGGCTTTTCGATGGCGGAAGTGGGGCAACTGCAGGGGCTGTTGGAGCGGCTGCGGGAGAACCTGACACGTGAGGAGGCCTGAGGTAATGGGGGACGACGTGAAGGATCAATTGGGGAAAAAATTCAGAAAGCTGCCGGCGCGCCGCCTGGGCTTCGCTGCGGGCATTGTCGCCGCCCTGGCAGTGGCCGGCTGGTGCCTGTTCGGCGGCGGCAGCAGCGTGGAGACCGAAAACGCCTATATCAAGGCGGACAAGATCTCCCTGGCGCCTGAGGTCAGCGGCGTGGTGGCCCAGGTGATGGTCAGGGCCAACCAGCCGGTGGAACAGGGCCAACTGCTGGTGCAGCTGGACCCGACGCCCTTCGAGCTGGCGGTGGCCGAGGCGGAGGCGCACCTGGGGCAGGTCCGGAACGACCTGCTGGCGCGCCGCGCCGACTATGCGGAAGCCGAAGCCGCCGTGGAGCAGGCGCACAAGGATGCGGACTTCTACCGCCGCCAGCTGTCCCGCAACGAGAAACTGGGCAAGGTGGCCCTGTCGGAGGCGCAGCTGGACGAATCCCGCCAACTGCTGGAGCGGGCGCGGGCGCAGATAGCGATCAATATCGAGAAACTCTCCAGCCTGCGCGCGGAGCTGGGCGGCAACCCGGAGATTCCTCTGGAGGAACAGGCGGACCTGAAGGTGGCCCAGGCGCAGCTGGACAAGGCCCGCTACCAGCTGTCGCGCACCCGCATCGTCGCGCCGGTGGCCGGCGTCGTCGCCAATGCCGTACCGCAACCCGGCGAGATGGCCCCGGCCGGTATCAGCGTGATCAGCATGCTCGGCGCCGACGGCCTCTGGGTCGAGGCCAACCTGAAGGAGACGGAGCTGGCCAGGGTGCGCGCCGGCCAGCAGGCCGAGGTGACGCTGGACGCCTACCCGGATTTCACCTGGCAGGCGCAGGTGGACAGCCTCAGTCCCGCCAGCGGCAGTGAGTTCGCGCTGATACCGCCGCAGAATGCCAGCGGCAACTGGGTCAAGGTGGTGCAGCGGGTGCCGGTGCGCCTGCGCCTCTACCTGGCCAGGGAGGCGCCGGTGCTGCGCGCGGGTATGAGCGCGAAGGTGCGCATCGACACCAGCGAGGACGACAAGCTGGTGGCCGCGCGCGCGACCGGCGGCGACGGCGGCCGCGTAGTCCTGGCGCCGTGAGCGCCGGTGGCATGACGGCAGTCCCTATGACCGACGGGCGCCGGCAGATGATCACGGCCAGCATCATGCTGGCCACGATCATCCAGGTGCTGGACACCACCATCGCCAACGTGGCCCTGCCCCATATGCAGGGCAGCCTCGGCGCCGGCAGCGACCAGATCACCTGGGTACTGACCTCCTATATCGTCGCCGCGGCGATCATGACCCTGCCGGTGGGCTACCTGTCCCAGCGCTTCGGGCGCCGCAGGCTGTTCCTCTGGTCGGTGGCCGGCTTCACCATCACCTCGATGCTGTGCGGCCAGGCCGGCAGCCTGAACGAGATGATCTTCTGGCGCCTGATGCAGGGCGTCTTCGGCGCCGCCCTGGTGCCGTTGTCCCAGGCCACACTGCTGGATACCTACCCCCGCGAGAAGCACGCCTCGGCCATGGGCCTGTGGGGCGTGGGGGTGATGATCGGCCCCATCCTGGGGCCGACCCTGGGCGGCTGGCTGACCGAGTACTATTCCTGGCGCTGGGTCTTCTATATCAACCTGCCGTTCGGCATTTTGTCGCTGATCGGTATCTATCTCTATCTGCCCGAGGGCGAGACCAGAAAGCCGCGCTTCGACGCCCTGGGCTTCGGCCTGCTGGCGCTGGCAGTGGGCGCGCTGCAGATGCTGCTGGACCGCGGCGAGCAGGTGCACTGGTTCGAGTCCCTGGAAATCCAGCTGTATGCGATTGCCTCGGTGCTGGGGCTCTACCTGTTCGTGGTGCATTCGCTGACGACCAGGACCCCCTTCCTGTCCCCGGGGCTGTTCCGCGACCGCAACTATGTGTCGGGCCTGGTGTTCATCTTCGTGGTCGGCATTATCCTGCTGGCGACCATGGCGCTGCTGCCCTCCTACCTGCAGCAGTGGAAGGGCTACCCGGTGGTGACCACCGGCCTGGTGTTGATGCCCCGCGGCCTGGGGGTGATGCTGGCGATGCTCGTGGTCGGCCGGCTGCTGCGCTATTTCGACGGCCGCGCGCTGATCTTTGTCGGCATGCTGCTGGTCAGCCTGTCCCTGCACCTGATGGCCGGTTTCAACCTGCAGGTGAGCCGCAGCGCGCTGGTGTGGACCGGCATACTGCAGGGTGTGGGGCTGGGGCTGGTGTTCGTGCCGATTTCCACCCTGGCCTACGCGACACTGCCGGCAAATCTGCGCGGCGAGGCCACGGCGCTGTTCAGCCTGTCCCGCAACCTGGGCAGCAGTATCGGCGTATCCATCGTAATGGCGGTGCTGACGCGCAACCTGTGGATCAACCAGCAGCAGTTGGGGGAGCGACTGCAGTTGCCGTCGGCCCCGGTCGGCACCTTGCCGGGTACCGGAGAAATGGGGGCATTGCCGCTGAATATCGTCGAAGAGCTGTCGCGGCAGGCGGCGGAGATCGCCTATGTGAACGATTTCCAGCTGCTGATGTGGATCAACCTGGCGGCGGTGCCGCTGGTGTTCTTGCTGGCGAATCCGGGGCGGGAATCAGCGTCCGCGGCCTGATTGCGGCCGCGGTCGGGCGAGCACGAGGTTCGCCCCTACAAGCCAGCCTTCACGCACGAAACCCGATCCGTAGGGGCCGAAGGCGCCGCGAATACCTGGAGCGGCTGGAACGAACCTTGTGGTTGCCCGCTGGCGTACCGGGAATCACTGCACTCTCTGCCAGGTCTGGGTCCGGTAGAAGAACCCCAGGTAGCCCCGCACCTTCAGCTGATTCCCCTCGAGCCAGAACTTGCAGTCGTAGATCTTGCCCTTGGTGGGGTCCAGTATCTGGCCGCCCTCGTAGACATCGCCGCTCTTCACCATGCCGGTGATGATGTCCATGCCGACGATCCTCTGGCCCTTGCGCGCGCCGGGGCACTTGTCGCAGACAGTGTCGTCCGGCTTCATCAGCAGGTCCACCACGCGGCCGTAGTATTTGCCGTCCTTCTGGTAGATCTCGACGATGGACTTCGGCTGGCCGGTCTCGTCGTCAATGGTCTGCCACTTGCCCAGCACATCCTGGGCGCTGGCCTGCAGCGCGAACAGCAGGCAGCAGGCCGCCATCAGCAGGTTTCTCATCATCTCGTTTACCCCTTTTTGGAATGTGACCGGAATAATACACCAGGTCACCGGGAATGCAGGGAATCTTATTCCAGTGTAGCCCTGGGGAGTGGTCAGTGATCAGTGGTTGGTGTTGAGGAGCCCCGTGGCCTTACGACCACCGACCACTCACCACTCAACACTCCTCAGGAGGAGCAGCTGATCGGCATATGCTTGCCGGTTTCCGGTGGCGCCGCGGCCCAGGGTTCGTGGTCCGGGTGCTCGTCGAAGGGGCTCTGCAGCAGTTCCAGCATCGTCTGCAGCGGCCGGTAGTCGCCGCCCTCGGCGGCGTCTATCACCTTCTGCGCCAGGTAGTTGCGCAGCACGAACTTGGGGTTGGCGGCCAGCATGGCGCGGTTGCGGCGTCGGGAGTCGCTGTTTTCGTGCGCCAGGCGCTGGTCGTAGCGGTCCAGCCACTGCTCCAGGACCCCGTGCTGGGCGGCCGGCAGCAGTTCCTGCAGTGCGGCCGGCGGGCGCTCGCCGCGGTAGTGGGCCAGGGCGCGGAAGAAGAGGGTGTAGTCGGCGCGGGTCTCGTCGAGCAGCTTCAGCAGGTCCGCGCACAGCGTCTGGTCGCCGTCCTCCTCGGTTGTAAGTCCCAGCTTGCGGCGCATCAGCGCGGCGTATTCGTCGATCAGGCGCGGCTGGAAATCCTCCAGGCAGTCGCGCAGCGTCTCGGTACTGACAAAGGCGGAGAAGGCGTGGGCCAGGGCGTTCAGGTTCCACAGCACCACGCCGGGTTGCTGTTCGAAGGCGTAGCGGCCGGTGTGGTCCGAGTGGTTGCAGATAAAGGTGGGCTCGTAGTCGTCGAGGAAGCCGTAGGGGCCGTAGTCGAAGGTGTCGCCGATGATCGACATATTGTCGGTGTTCAATACGCCGTGGGCAAAGCCCACCGACTGCCAGCCGGCCACCAGTTCTGCGCTCTTGCGCGTCGTGAAACGCAGCAGCGCCTCCGCCTGCTCGCTGACGGACATCCCCTCGGTGCCGGGCACGAAGCGCCGGCAGATGGTGCCGATCAGTTTCTGCAGCGCCTCCAGCTGTTTGGTGTAGAAGAAGTACTCGAAGTGACCAAAGCGCACATGGCTCTCGGCCACGCGGATCAACATGGCGCCGCTCTCGATTTTCTCCCGCACCACCGGCTCATCACTGCCGACGATGCACAGGGCGCGGGTGCTGTTGATGCCCAGCCCGGTCAGCGCCTCGCCGGCCAGGTATTCGCGTATGGTCGAGCGCAGCACCGCGCGGCCGTCGCCGAAGCGGGAGTAGGGGGTCTTGCCGGCGCCCTTCAGGTGCAACTCCCAGCACCTGCCGCCGTTTTCGATCTCTCCCAGCAGCAGCGCGCGGCCGTCGCCCAGGTCCGGGTTGTAGACGCCGAACTGGTGGCCGGTGTACTTCATTGCGAAGGGTTTGCTGCCCTTGAACAGCTTCTTGCCGCAGCCGAATCGGGCCCAGTCCGGGTTGTTCGCCTCGCTCGCATCGATACCCAGCAGTTGCAATACCGCCGTGTTGACGTGAATCAGCTTGGGGTGCTCGAACGGCGACGGGGCTATCCGGGTGCCAAAGGCGTCGCCCAGGTCGGCGTAGTGGTGGGTGAGGGTGACTTCGCTGAGTTTCATAAATAATCATTGTAGGGTGGATGGGCGTGGTGCATCCACCGGCCGCAGGCCCGCTCAAATCGCATCGAGCTCCAGCTTGAGCAACTGTGACTGCCAGTGCTCCACCTCCTGGTAGAGGAGGTCCTCGATGGCGGGATTCCGGTCCAGCCACTCCTGGGGGATACGCAGCCGGTAACTGTCGTCGCGAGCTTTCAGTTTGAGTCCGTTGGAGGCACGGTCGGTGCGGTCGCGGTGCAGGATGCAGGCCAGACGCAGGCACAGCAGTGGGGCCGGGTTGGGGTGGAAGCCGTAGTGTTCCCGCGGTGGCCTGATGCGGCCGCGCTGGTTGCGCAGCAGGTGGGCCAGGTTTTCCTGTTCGTTTTTGGCGAAACCCGCCAGGTCCGCGTGCTCGATCATATAGGCGCCGAGCTTGCGGAAGTCGCTGTGGGAAAGAGCGAGGCCGATTTCGTGCAGCTGTGCGGCCCAGCGCAGCCGCTGCTGTTCCTCGATAGCGCTCTCTGGATGCAATTGATGCAGCAGGTCCAGCGCCGTGTCCCCGACACGTCGCGCCTGGGCCGCGTCCACCTGCCAGCGCTGCATCATCGCCGCCACCGTATCCGCGCGGCGATCGCCGCCGTGCAGCCGCCCGGCCAGGTCGTGCACTATGCCCTCGCGGATGGCGTAGGGGGAGACCTGCATGCTCTGGATATCCAGCTCGCAGAAAACCGCGTGCAGTATCGCCAGGCCGGCGGCGAATACCGGGCGCCGCTCCTCGTCCAGGTTGGGCAGGTCCAGGTCGGCGATATGTTTGGCGCCGGCCACCTGCTCCGCGAGCCTGTCTATATCCCCGCGCCTGATTTCCGACAGTTCACCGCCGTTCAGCACCCGCGCCACTGCCTTGACGGTGCCGGAGCAGCCGACGACTTCGGCGTTCTCCGCCAGGTGCTGCAGTTCCTGCAGCTCGGCGCGCGCGGCGCGGCGGGCGCGCTCAAAGTGGTTGACGGTGTTGGTGGAGAGGATGCCGTCGGCGAAGAAGCGTTTGCTGAAGGACACACAGCCCATGTACAGGCTCTGCAACTGGTGGGGCACCTCGCGCCCGCGCACCAGTTCGGTGGAGCCGCCGCCGATGTCGACCACACAGCGCAGCCGCGGCGGGCCGTCGGCGGCGGCCATGGCGCCGCTGTAGATCAGCCGCGCCTCCTCGATGCCGCTAATGATCTCGATGGGCGCGCCGAGAATGGATTCGGCGGACTCGAGGAAGCCGTCCGCATTGGCGGCGGCGCGCAGTGTGTTGGTGCCGACCACGCGGATATGGTCCCTGGGCAGGCCCATTAGCACCGGGCGGAAGCGCTGCAGGGAGGCCAGCGCGCGCTGGGCCACCGCCGGGTCCAGGTTGCGCGCCTCGTCCAGGCCCTCGGCCAGTCGCACCATGGACCTGTCCGTGTGCAGGCGCACCATGCGCTGGTCGCGGAATTCCGCCAGCAGCAGGTGGAAGCTGTTGGAGCCCAGGTCCAGGGCGGCGTAGCGTTCGGGCTGTTGCGGCAAAGGGGGCTCCATCCGTTTCCCTGTCAAAAAACTGTCATCTGAATGTAGCAAACTGCTCTACTATTTAATTCGATTAGTCCCTGTCGCCCCGCACGCTGGGGGATCTCACGGACGCACAAGCAGTCGGTCATGTCCAATAATACGCCCCTATACCCGAAAGAGCTAAGCTGGCTTTCCTTCAACGAGCGCGTCCTGCAGGAAGTGGAGGACGAGACGGTGCCCATTATCGAGCGGGTGCGCTTCCTGGGGATTTTCTCCAGCAACCTGGACGAGTTCTACCGCGTGCGCGTGGCGGACGTGCGCCGCCTGGCCACCTTTGCCAAGGGCGCGGAGCAGAAGGAGCAGTTCTCCGAACTGCTCGCCAGCATCAACGAGAAGGTGCTGCGGCTGCAGCGCCGCTCCCACGCCGCCTATACCAAGGTGCTGTCGGACCTGGACAAGCACCATATCCACCTGGTCAACGAGACCCAGCTGTGCGAAAAGCAGCGTGCCTTTGTCGAGGACTATTTCCACCGCGAGGTGCTGCCGGAACTGGAGCCTTTCTTTATCGATGACCGGGATACGATGCCGCTGCTGAACGAAGCGAGCATTTACTTCGCGATCTACCTGGGGCTTGCGGACGGCTCCGAGCGCTTCGCGGCCATGGAAATTCCCACCGATACCCTGCCGCGCTTCGTGGTGATACCGCCGCGCCAGGACAGGCATGAGAAGGTCTATATCGTCCTCGACAATATCATCCGCGCCTGCCTGGCGGAGGTGTTCCGCTATGTGCTGCCGATCGCCCGGGCCGAGGCCTTCATGTTCAAGATCAGCCGCGACGCCGAACTGGAGCTGGGGGAGCACGTCACCCAGAATATCGTCGACCGAGTGGCCAAGTCCCTGAAGAAACGCAAGCAGGCGGAGCCGGTGCGGCTGGCCTACGACGCGCAGATGCCGGAAGTACTGCTGAAACTGGTGAAGAAAAAGCTGAAAATGGGGCGCTACGACAGTTTCACCCCGGGCGGCCGATACCACAACTCCAAGGACTTTATGGGTTTCCCCGCCGATTCGGCGCGCCACCGCTACAAGCCCCTGAGCCCGCTGCAGACGCTGCCGGAAAACGAGAGCGTCTTCAACCTGCTGTGCAGGCGCGACCAGCTCTACTACTACCCCTACCACGACTTCCGCGCGATCACGAACCTGTTGATTTCCGCGGCCATAGACCCCCAGGTGTCGGAGATCCGCATCAACCTCTACCGGGTGGCGAAGAATTCCCGCGTGGTGGCGGCGCTGGTCAACGCGGTGCGCAACAACAAGAAGGTGATCGCGGTGGTGGAGCTGCAGGCGCGCTTCGACGAGCTGGCGAATATTCACTGGTCCAACGAGCTGCGCGACGCCGGTGTGCAGGTCATCTACGGCGTGCCCGGCCTGAAGGTGCACTGCAAATTGATTTCCATCCTGCGCAAGGAAGATGACGGGGACAAATTCTACAGCCACCTGGGCACTGGCAACTTCAACGAGAGTACCGCCCGCGTCTACTGCGATTTCAGCCTGCTCACCAGCGACCAGGTGTTGGGGCGGGATGTCTACAACGTGTTTGAGTTTATCCAGTTCACGCACCAGCGCCCGGTGTATGAACGCATTGCGGTGTCCCCCTATTCCAACCGCCCGGCGCTGTTGCGCGCCATAGACCGCGAGATCAATGCGGCCAAGGTCGGCGAAAATGCGGAACTGTTTTTCAAGTGCAACAACCTGGTGGACAGCGAGGTGATAGAGCGCCTGTACCGGGCGGGGGCTGCCGGGGTGAAGGTGCGCATCATAGTGCGCAGCATGTGTGCGCTGGTGTGTGAAACGCCGGGGCTGTCGGACAATATCAAGGTGATCAGCCTGGTGGACAAGTACCTGGAGCACGCGCGGGTCTACATGTTCCACAACGGCGGCGACGAGCAGGTGTGGATGTCCTCGGCGGACCTGATGACCCGCAACCTGGACCACCGCGTGGAAGTAACCTTCCCGATCCTCGACGAGGAACACAAGAAGACGGTGAGAAAGATCATGGAGCTGCAGTGGAGCGACAACCAGAAGGCGCGGGTACTGGACGGGGCGCAGAGCAACATGCGTATCGCCAGCAATACCGACAAGGGCTGCCGTGCGCAGGATGCGATCTACCGGTATTTGGTAAAGCGGCCCGCAGGGGGCGGGTCAGCACCCTGACTTCAGTAGCTCGAACCGAATCCTGGGTGCTCGTGGACGCTTCGGTAACGAGTGTCGGGGTTTCTGAGCCCAGGCTTTCCCGGTAGCTCCCGGGGCAAGGAGTCGTCATTCATTCGGGGCGGGAATCCTGCACACCGTCGGGGCAAGGGTGGTTTCTGGATCGGTGCGGATAAAGTCTCTGACGCACAGTTGCCCTTCTGGGCATCGTTCACCCGGGAGGTCGGACCCCGACACACAGCTCTGAGGTGTCACTATGGAGAAGGACCCTACTTCGCTCTCAATGGTTGCCACATCGTCTCCCTCGGGAAGCCTGTAATCAATAAACCATTGGTAAAATATCGTGGTTCCGACGGGAAATATGATCTTTTTTTCAGTCCATGCGTTGGGGAATACGGCCTCGCAGTCGCGAACAGATCCGGCCCCCGGACATAAGTCTTTCAATTCGACTGCATTTACGCTTTTAATCGCGGCTTCCGACGTGGCATAGCGAAAGTAAACCTCAGTATTTGCCCAGCCTTTCAGGTCGACTTCTGCAGTTGATTTTGCGAAATCAAGATAACCACGATTACCAGAAGGCCCGTCGACCTCCTTGAACTCCGGGAGTATGTTTCGAAGCTCGCCGTTTTCACAGCTTGCGATTGATGCAAGTGAAATCGCTATCAAAAATACTTTAGCGTCTCGCATAATTTCCTCCATCATGACTGACTGGGTGCACTATGCCCGATCTGTCCCGTGCTTGGGGATCAGGCAGTGTGCTGGTATTTGGATTGAGCTTCTGTTTCAAGGGCTGAAACCGACCAGCTTGCCGCGGCTGAAGGAAAAGCGGTAGCGCTCCCCGACCCTGAGCCGCTCGCGGCAGGTAGACTGGATGGTGATGCGCGGGAACTGGGGTGTGACCACCCAGGTGGTGAAATCGTTGCCGGGACCGCGGCCTATCAGCCAGTAGTGGTCGCCGCCCTCGCAGCTGCCGGCCTGCATGCAGTTGTCGAAGCCCCACACGTAGGCGCTGACGTCGTACTGTGCCGGTGTATTTTCCGCCTCGCGAAACGGCTCTTTGGCGTCGTCGGTGAAGGTGTAGAGATCGTCGAACTTTACCCGGCGGAAGCCCCGCGCAGGCGTCTTGCAGCTGACGGTGTGCTGTTTGGCGACAACGCGGGCGTGGGGGCGGGTTTTGTCCTCCCCGGGCTTCTTCAACTCGCTGGGGAGGTAGCCGCAAGACGCCAGCGCAAGCGCGCCGACAGCTGCCACCAAGCCAATAAAACGCACTATCCACACCTCGCGCCGATGGACCTCTTCTTCCACTATAGCTGCTAATCAGTGCTTTGCCGCGCCAGAGGAACGCCGCTTGAAGCGCCACTTGCGACGGTAGGGGAAGGCGCTCTCGATATGCCCGGCGCGGATGCGCTCCTGCAGTCGCTGCCAGTAGCGGTAGTCGTAGAGGTCGCTGTGCTGGTCCTCGAAGGCCTTGCGTGCTGTGGGGTTGCCGGAGAAGAAGAGGCGGAATTCCTCGGGAAACACGTCCATCTCGTCCACCGTGTACCAGGGCCTGTCCGACAGCTCCTGCTCTGCGGTCTGCGGCTCGGGGATCTTGCGGAAGTTGCAGTCGGTCAGCGGGCAGAGTTCGTCGTAGTCGTAGAAGACCACGCGGCCGTGGCGGGTGACACCGAAATTCTTCAGCAGCATATCGCCGGGGAAGATGTTCGCCGCCGCCAGCTGCTTGATGGCGTTGCCGTACTCCTCCATCGCCTCGCGGGTCTCTTCCTCGCTGGCGTTCTGCAGGTAGAGGTTCAACGGCTCCATGCGACGCTCTACATACAAGTGCTTGATGATCACCCACTTGTCGTCCATCTGCAGTTTGGACGGCGCCAGCTCCTGCAGTTCCTGCAGCAACTCGTCGCTGAAGCGGTTGCGGTAGAAAATAAAATTAGTGTATTCCTGGGTGTCCGCCATACGCCCGACCCGGTCGGAGCGGGACACGAACTTGTATTTCTCCCTGACGATTTCCTCAGTGACAGTCTTCGGGCGGTCGAACCTGTCCTTGATCACCTTGAACACCACCGGATAGGAGGGCAGGGTGAAGACGCTCATCACCATGCCCTTGATCCCCGGCGCTATAATGAACTTGTCGTTGCTCACCTTCATATGCGCGAGGACATGGCGGTAGAACTCCGTCTTGCCGTGCTTGTGGAAGCCGATGGAGTTGTACAGTTCGGAGCGCTCTTTCAGCGGCATGATGGTGGAGAGGAAGCGCACGAAGCGCGACGGAATCGGCGCGTCCACCATGAAATAGGAGCGGGTGAAACTGAAAATGATACTGGCCGAGTCGTTGCTGTAGAGCACCGTGTCCACGAAGATGCCACCGCGGCCGTTGTTCAGGCAGGGCAGCAACAGAGGGATCACCTCGCCGCCGAACATCATGCGCCCGACCAGGTAGGCGGCCTTGTTGCGGTAGAAGACTGACTCCAGCATGTCCACCCGCAACTGTTTTTCATTTTCCAGCCCGGCCAGGGGTTCGGCGCGCAGGGCGCGGCAGATATTCTCGATATCCCGCTGCTGGTTTTCCCAGGGCACGGAAAAGCCGTAGTCGTTCAGTATGTCCTCGATCATATATTCGAGGCCGTCGCGGCCGCTGTAGCTGATATAGATGCTGTAATCCCTGAGCGGCTTGTCGTCCGGGGTACGCGAGGGTTTGACGAAGAGGTTGCTGTCGTGGATATGGGCGTGCTGGAACTGGCTGCAGAAGACCGAATTGAAGAAGGTCTCGGCGATTTCATAGTTGCTGTGGTTGGCGATCAGTTGTGCGTAGGTGGCGCGGGCCTCGCGCCATAGCTCCAGCATGGTGGTGTCCTTGCTGGTGACCGAGTGTACCAACTTGAGCACCTGGTTGACCTTGGTCTTGTAGAGGTCGATGCGCTCCTTGTTGGCCTGGTGCACCTCGTGCCAGGCGGCCCGCTCGAAGCGTGCCTTGGCACCGAGGGTGATGTTCTGGTAGTCGGCGAAGTAGGCGTCGAAGCCGTTGAGGATGGTCTTGGCGATGCGGCGCGCTGTCGGTGAGTGGTTTGTCATACTAAACTTTAATATCGGATGCCGAATTCAACTGCCTTGTAGGAGCGGCGGAAGGCCGCCCCGCCGCTCCTACACAGGGGACTTAGCCGATAGTAGCACGCCACGGGGACGCGTCCTTTGAGCGATTGGATCAGCAGCTTTGTCTTTTTCTTCGCGGTGATTGACCCGGTGGGCACGCTGCCGGTGTTTATCGCCGTGACCAGCCGGCACAGCGAGTGGCAGAAGCGCAAAATAGCGATTCTGGCAGTGGCGGTAGCCACCGGCATACTGCTGTTTTTCCTGATCGCGGGCCAGTACCTGCTGGAGGCCATAGGTGTGCCCCTGTCCGCCTTCCAGGTGGCCGGAGGTGTGGTGCTCTTCCTGTTCGCGCTGACGATGATCTTCGGCGAGGGCAAGCCGGAGGAGGAGATGGAGATAGTGCAGGAGGGGCACGAGACGGCCATATTCCCCCTGGCGGTGCCCTCCATAGCGTCCCCCGGCGCCATGCTGGCGGCAGTGGTGCTGACAGACAACCATCGCTTCGACCCGGTTCACCAGGTGCGCACTGCGACTGCCATGCTGGCGGTCCTGGGGATAGTGCTGTTGATACTTCTTACAGCCAACTGGATCTACCGCTGGATCGGCAACGCCGGCGCTAGCATCGTCAGCCGGGTGATGGGGTTGATCCTGGCCTCGGTGGCGACTACCAATGTGCTGCTGGGGGTCCAGCAGTTCTTTTCCGTCTAGACGGAAAAAATAATTGTGAGAGAGTAACTACTCGCCCTCCGAGCCCGGGAAAGAACGCCAGCGCCAGATGCGAAGGCCCCGCTGCCGGGGGCCGTTTGTGAAACGTTTCCGATGAGGTTGTTGAGCAGACGGCCACCGGCAGCGGGGCCGCCCTGGCCTCTCCTACAAGGGGCGAGTAGTTAGGTGAGAGATACCATATCAGTCCCAACACGCCGGCGGCGGCTCTGAGCCGTCTACAGGTAGATACAGCGCATCGAAGCAGCGCGGCAGCGGCCAGGTCGGCTTTTTCCTGTGGAAATCCTGTGACAGGTCGCAGCTGTGGCCGCCGTCCAGGCACCAGCTGTCCGGCTCGAATTCCCCGGCATCGTTTTCGCTGTGCCGGAAGCGGGACACCGCATGGTACACCAGGCGGCGGGCGCGGTTCAGGCTGCCCAGGGGCTGCCATTCGCCCACGCCGTGCCAGGGGTTCATGGACAGGTTCTCGCAGAAGGCCTGCTGGGCCTCGCCGGTGAAGGTCTGCGGCGGGATATTGATCCTGGCGACGGGGACAAAAGGGGATTTCTCCTCGGACCAGATGACCGAGGCGTCGTCCAGGGGCATATCGGCGCCGGCCACCTTGTCCTGCACCATGAAGTCGAAACAGGCCCCGCCCTTGTCGAGCTGGTCTGCCATGGCCGCGGTGAGGTAGTCGGGATTGCTCTTGTCCACATTTTCCTCGAAGCGCATGCCGGGACAGGGACGGGCGGAGAACTTGAGCCGGATACTGCCGAGCTGGTAGGGCAGCATCGAGTAGTACTGGGGCTGCAGCGGCGTGTCTATCTCAGAGGACACTGTCTGTGCGGCGCGGTAGAACATCCTGGGGTGAAAGCGCGGCGGCCGGATGCCGGCGAACCAGCCGGTGCGGTCCAACTCCACCAGGTAGCGCATGTTTTCCGCGAAATCGAAGATGTTGCGGTTAAAGAACGCGGGGGCATTGGTCATGATGAAGTCCTGCGTCTTTGGCCCCGCCAGTTCCGGGGCTATCTTGTGGCCGTCCACGTTCATCAGTTTGATCGCCATGCCGCGAGCGTCGGGCTCGATATCCGCGCGCAGGATCATGTCGCCGTTGGAGAAGCGGATCCAGGCCCGGTACTCGCGCCCCGGCTCGGAAAACACGCTGTGGCGATAGCGCGAGTCTATGTCGCCGTTGACGGAGAAGGTGGCGCGCAGGCAGCCGGTGGCTTTGGCGTGGGCGTCGCGGCGGAAGGGGCGGCCGTTGATCTTTTCCGCCTTGCGGGAGATTTCGCGGCCGTACTCCATGGCCCTGATGATTGCGGCTTTCTCCTCCGCGGAGATCTGCATGCCCAGCGTGTCCAAGTCGGGCTCCGCCGGCTCCGGTGCCGTCTCCGCCAGGGCACAGGTGGTGCAAAAGGAGAGGACTGCGGAAAAAAGGCCCGCGGGAACAAGTCGCTTGTTTGCGTTCACGGCGCGGCCTCCGCGGTTATAGGGTTGTCGGCGAGTGGGCCGCGATGCCGGTGGGAAAGCTCGCAGGCCAGTTCCGTCGAATCGCTGTCGGGCGCCCGGCTGTAGTTGTCCCAGTTCAGCGGATCGCCGCCGAGAGCCCGATCGAAATCCGGATTGCCCATGACCTTCAGGTATTCGATGATCGCGTAGCGCTGCCGCTCGCTGAGCAGGTCGCCGATGCGGCCCGGCATATCCACGTCGGTGAACAAGTGTCCGGTGTTGTGGTTGCCGGCGATTCCAGTGTCCATCAGGAAGCTGCCCGGTGACCGGTGGGTGACATAACCCAGCTTCTGCGGGTCGTATTCGCGGTTGCCGACGTGGAAGGTCGCGGGCCTGGCGCGCAGCGGCGACAGCAGATCGTAAATTGTCGGAACCGAGCCGTTGTGCAGGAAGGGCGGCGTGGCCCAGACGCCGTGCAGGGGCCTGGCCTTGTAGGCGCGCCGGCTTTCGATGCGGAAGGGTACGTTCAGGCCGTCGAAGTCCGCCACCTTTTCCGCACCGGTGATATCCCACTGCCGGTAGAGTTTGGGCACCAGTTGGTTCAGCAGCAGCTGCAGGCCCTGGCCGGTGCTGACCGGCCCGGTTCCCGGGAACAGCTTGCTCAGGTCGTAGCGGTTGTCGACGAAGTTGTCCGCGAGTTTCGGGTCCGTGCCGATCATGTCCGTGTCTATCCCGGGCAGGGCCCAGACGGTTTCGCGCCAGTCGGCGCGGTAGGGCAGGCCGTCCTCGCGGGTGATTTCGCCGGCCATGTCCCACGCCCAGTTCACCGCAATCTGGCCCGGCAGTTTTGTGTCGGGGCCGTCGGCGACCGGCCATTGGTAGGGCCTGGAGATATGCGGACCGTGGCAGAAGGCGCACTGGTCGGCAAACAGTTTCTTGCCGGCCCTGGCCTTTTCGGTATCGATGTTTCCGAGGATCTCCTCGGGCCACTTGGGCGGCTTCAAACTCCGGAGCAGGCCCTCCACACAGTGCATACCCTCCACATCCACCGCGGTCTCGCCGAAGTCGCCGCCGCTGATCACCTCGCCCCGTTCGTCCACCAGTGCGATCGGCGCCAGTACTCCCAGGCTCTCGCCGACATTGCGGGTCATGGCCTGGTTGGTGAAGCCGGTGTACTGCACCCAGTCGAAGCGCCACATGTCCCACAGGAAGGGATAGCTGGCGGGGGCGTCCGCCACCCGGTAGTTGGCGGGCTCCTTCAGGTCGTAGCCGAATACCACATTGCCGATGCGCCCGATCGCATCGGTGCGGCCGCGACCCTCCTCCACCGGGTAGTATTTCTTCGCGCCGGCGGTATCGGAGAAATGCTTGAGACTGTGGAAAAAGGCCCACAGTTGCTCCCGCAGTTCCCCGCGCTTTGCTGCGTTTTCCCCCGCGAGGCGGGCGGCGAACCTGTCCCACTTGGCCGGGTTGATCAGCGTCTCGAAGACCGAGGCGCCCAGGGTGGTAATGAATTCGCCGCGCCTGGCATCGGCAATACTCTGCATCGCCTGGCCGCCGTCCACCCGCAGTGCGGTGCCTTTATAGTGCAGCTCGCCGGTGTGGCAGGCGGCGCAGCCGATGTCCAGCTTTGCCCTTCCTGTGGCCGGATCGAAGTGGCGGGTCAGGCCTACGGGCAGGTTGCCCGGGTTTTTGCCGTCGGGCTTCTGTCCCGGATCCACAACAAAACCCCAGCCGCGCATATTGCCCTCGCTGGCCAGCATTTCGTGGGACAGGGGCAGCTCCAGGTTTACGAACCAGGCGTAGTCCAGCCCCAGCAGTTCAGTGCCCTGGGGCGTGTAGTAATAGTTCCGGCGCTGCTCATCGGTCCAGCCTTCGTTCAGGTAGTGCAGGCGGTAGATGTTTTCCTTGGTCAGGTTGGGCTCGAGATACTGATCCAGCTTGGCGAAGCCGAGAATGGAAACGCCTGCCAGCGCCAGGGAGATTCTCAGCCAACGAGGCCCGATTGCCCGCCACAGATTGAGCAGCGCGCGGGTAAGGCCGGTAAGCCACCGATAGATAGTCAGGATAATTCGTTTTGCTGGCCGAAATATTTTTATAATTGTGGCCTCGAGCAGACTCGCTATGCTGCCTGCAATACGCATGGTTGCGTTCCCCTCTCCCTGATCCCGCCAGTGTGCGCTAAACAAGCCATCAAAGTACCGGCCGTGTAGCAGCTCGCGCTCCCGTCCACTGGCTATTTATAGTAACCTTGGCCCCTGAATCACTCGATCAATATCGTCCTCAGGCGCTCCTGAAGTTGCCTTTATAAAAACAACGATATCCAGGCCCATTCAATGAATAGCTACCGGTTCAGCAGGCGCAAATGCGTTGGAAGCTGCGGCATTTTTCCGCCGGCGCTTCAGTGCCTGATATTTATCCGGCGCATAATAACAATAATTTTACTATTGCCACTGGTCTGCCTGGCGGAGACTTCCATCGAAGTCGGGGCCGGTGAGTCCGGCCGCAGGCTGACCGGCCTGGCGGAGATATGGCACGACCCCGAGGGCCGCAGCGACATCGAAGAGGCCCGGCGGGCCTATTTGCAAGGAGATTTCGGGCCCCTGCACAGCGCGGGTTCCACCGGCCTGCAGCCGGGGGCCTTCTGGTCCCGTTTTGTGCTGGAAAATATTACCGATGCACCCCTGACCCTGCATATTGAATATGTGGATCACCAGCTGATCGGCCTGCAGGCCTTCGGCAGGAACGCCGGCAGCGGGGATTTTCGCCCGCTCGCCGACTTGTTCCTGGCCGATCCTTTTTCTTACCGGGATATTCCCCACAACCGCTTCGTGTTTGCGGTAACAATTCCCGCCGGGCAGACCACCGAGATGATGGTCAGGTTCAGCTCGGATCAAAAGGGGTTTGTCTTCCCGGGCATGCGCATCTGGGACCCCCAGGCCCTGCGGGAAAACCATACCCTTGAAACCGGTGCCATGGCCTTCCTGTTTGGCGGCTGTTTCCTGATGGCGGTTTTTGCCCTGGTGGGGGGAATCATCACCAGGGAAAAAATCTATTTCACTTATTCCGCCTACTCGCTGTCGAAGATCGTCAGCTGGGGCACGATACTGGGCTTCACCCACCAGTACCTGATCACCGAGCGCTTCCACTGGAGCTATATGTCGATCAGCGGCGCCATTGCCATACTGTGCGGACTGGTCTTTTCGCGCATGTTCCTGCGCACGAGGGAGTGTGTTCCCAGGCTGGATTACCTGCTGCGCTTCATGATGGCCAATGCGGCCTTCCTGCTGGTCTGCGCGCTGTTCAAGCTCACCGCCCTGGCGGTTCTCTCGATCACCATCGCCCTGCTGCTCTATCCGGTGACGGCCCTGGTCGCCTTTGTTCGCTGGCGTCAGGGCTCAAGAGAGGCAGCGGTGTTCGGCTGCGCCTGGAGCGTACTGGTGGTCGCCCTGGTGATGCAGGCGCTGCGGGACCTGGGGTACGTCGAGCACAATCTCGTCAACTACTACTGGCCGCCGGTGGCTTCATTCATTGAGATGCTGGCCATCATGGCCGCCATGGGGGTAAAGGTGCAGCGGCTGCGCCTGCAGAAGGAGCAGGCCGAGCACAAGTATACCCAGCAGCTGGAGCGCTCCAAGTCGGAACTGGAGCAGCTGGTGCGGGAGCGCACCCGGGAGCTGGAAATGGCGAAGGCGCTGGCCGAGCAGGAGGCCAGGACCGATTCCCTCACCGGTATCCACAACCGTCGCAGTTTCTTCGCCGAAGCGGAGGACAGGCTCAAGCTGGCGAAGCGCAAGCGTTTTCCCCTGAGCCTGTTGATGTTCGACATCGACCACTTCAAATCCATCAACGACAACTACGGCCACGCGGTCGGCGACGATGCCCTGCGTGCCTTCAGCGATACGATCGTCGAATACACCCGCGACAGCGATGTGTTCGGCCGCATCGGCGGCGAGGAGTTTGCGCTCCTGCTGCTGGAGAAGCCGGAGGACACATTGGAGACGGCGCAGCGATTGCGGGCCGATATCGCCGGGATAAAGATAGAAACCGCGGATGGCCCGCTGCAATTCACCGCCAGTATCGGCATAGCGCACTGGGGCGGGGAATCCTATATCGAGGAGCTGCTGCACAAGGCCGATCGGGCCCTCTACCTGGCAAAGAAGCGGGGGCGCAACCAGATAGTAGAGTTCGGCCGTGCGGAGACCGAGCTGACGCCGGAAACCGCCTGACTCGTTGAACTCAGCGGATAAACCTGACTGCCTCCCGGACTTTCTCCCTGGCTTCGTCCGGCAGCGGTATATAGCCGAGGCCCTCGGCCTGGTTTTGCGCCTCGTCGCTCAGCATATAGGCCACCAGCTTGCGCAGCGCAGCCGCCTTCCTGTCGTCCTGGTTGGCGTAGAGCAACAGCCAGGTAAAGCCGGCGATGGGGTAGGCCTTTTCGGTGCCCGGATCCAGAATGCGCACCATCAGGTTCGGTGCGCCGCTGACGGGCAGTCTGTCCTGCGGGAATTCGGCTCCCACCAGTGCGGCCGCGCCGGATTGCGGGCTGGGGGCGATGAAGTTGCCGGCCCTGTTCTGCAACTGCGCCACCGGCAGCTCCACCAGCCTGGCAAAACCGTATTCCACATAGCCGATGGCGCCCGGTGTCTGCTTGACCCGGGCGGCGACGCCCTGGTTGCCGGGTGCCTTGATAAAGGCCGGCGAGTCGGGCCAGTCCGGCTTGCGGGTGTGGCCTATGCGTTGTTCGAAGTCCGGGCTGATTGTGCTCAGGTGGCAGGTCAGGATGAAACTGGTGCCGGAAGAGTCGGAGCGGGTGACGACGGTGATCGGCGTGTCCGGCAACTCTATGCCCGGGTTGGCGGCGACGATTTTCGGGTGGCTCCAGCTGGTAATTTTCCCCAGGAATATATCCGGGTAGACATCCCGCGGCAGCCGCAGGCTGTCCACGCCCTTCAGGTTGTAGGCCAGCACCACTTCGCCGGCGGTCATCGGCAGCAACACCACCCCCTGCTTGATTTTGTCAATCTCCTCCTTCGTCATGGGCGCGTCCGACGCGGCGAAATCCACCTGGCCGTAAACAAAATCATGAATGCCGGCGCCGCTGCCCTTGTCCCGGTACTTTATGCGGATATGCGGATGCTTTTCCGAAAAGCTCCTGAACCAGTGGGCGTAGATGGGATAGGGGAAGGTGGCGCCGGAGCCTTTTAGTTCCAGTACCTCGGTTTCGACATCGGCGTCGACCTGCGGCTGCGGGCCGCAGGCGGCCAGGATTGCGGCCAGCAGCAGTGCCGGGAGCCGGAGGAATGCGCGCCTGAATGCCATGGAAATGTCTCGGTACTTGCGTAGATCGGGAGCTGGAGGGCGGCGGCCGGGACCGTTCAATCGAGCCTTCCATAGTGAGAAATTCTAGCAGTCGGCGTGGGGAAGGGTTCGGGGGCTAGGGATTACATTTTGTGGTGGAAAACATTTTCGTCGTTCGTTTCTGTAGGAGAGGCGGGGCGGCCATCCTCCGGTGGCCGCGATCGGCCTCGCCGGTTCCTTCCGGCCCATGATCGCGGCCATGGGCGGATGGCCGCCCCGCCGCTCCTAAGGGGAAGAGTTTTTAGCTGCCGACCACCTTGCCGTCCTTGCGGTAAATCGCCAGCACCGACGGCCGCGGCGGCAGCGCCGGATCGTTGTCCGGCCAGCGGTGCATGGGGTTGTCGAAGGTGGAGGTGCCGCCGTCCGCCGGGTGCTGTACCGACACGAACAGGGTCCTGCCGTCCGGGGTGAATTCCGGCCCGCAGACCTCCCCACCCTGCGGGCAGCCGAAGAAGTGCCTGGGTGCCGCGCGCAGTTCACCTTCGGTGGCCATGGCCCAGAGGCCGTCGTGAAAGCCGAAGCTCTCACAGCCGTCGGTGGCTATCCACATGTTGCCTTTCGGGTCGAAGGCGACGTTGTCCGGGTTGGCGAACCAGCCGTGGGCGGAGATGGCGCCCGGCGACTGCTGGCCGTAGGCGCCGCGCTGACTCGGGTCTTCGGCATTGGGGTTGCCACCCAATAAAAAGGTGTTCCACTTGAAGGTGTCGGCGGCGTGATCGCGCCGGCCGTATTTGCCCGGCGGCACGATTTCCAGCACATGGCCCGCGGCATTGCGTGCGCGGGGATTGGCCGCGTCGATATCGTCGGCCTCGCGCTTCCTGTTCTTGGTCAGCATCACATAGGTGCAGTCGTTGACCGGGTTGGTCTCCACATCCTCCGGGCGGTCCATCGGTGTGGCGCCGAGCAGGGCGGCGGCGCGGCGCGCGTCTATCAGCACGTCCGCCTGGTTGCGGAAGCCGTTTTCCTCCGTCAGCGGCCCTTCACCGAAAATCAGCGGCAGCCAGCGGCCGCTGCCGTCCTCGTCAAAGCGGCCCGCGTAGAGGATGCCCTCGATCAGCAGGTCGCGGTTGCGGGCGAAGTCGTCCGGCTGGTAACGGTTTTTGGACACGTAGCGGTAGACGAACTGGTGTTCGTCATCGTCGCCGCCATAGGCGACGATGGGTTCTCCCGGCTTGCTGACCAGGGTGAAGCCCTCGTGCTCGAAGCGGCCCAGGCCGGTCAGCTTGCGCGGGCGCGAATGCGGATCGTAGGGATCGTACTCCACCATCCAGCCGAAGCGGTTGGGCTCGTTCGGCTCATCGCCTATGTCGAAGCGGCGGTCGTAATCGCCCAGATTGCGGTTGTTCGGGCTTATGCCAAAGGCGTGATGGTTTCGCGCCTCCACTGGATCGGCGACATTGTCCGGGTCCCCCTGGAAGGCGCCGCCGAAACCCTCCTCGGCGATCAGCACCGTGCCCCAGGGTGTCTTGCCGCCGGCGCAGTTGCCGACGGTGCCGAATACGCGTTTGCCGGAGGGATCGGCAGCGGTCTGCAGGCGGCTGTCACCGGCGGCGGGGCCGACGATATCCATCGGCGTGTTCAGGGTGATGCGGCGGTTGTAGGGACTCTCCAGCACCGGCTGCCAGCCGCTGGCAGTCTTCTCGATTTCCACCACCGCGTGGCCGCAGGCGGCCCGTTCGACGGCCACATGTTCGGCGCTGACGCCGCGGGTGGCACTGTATTCGTCGTTGTAGCCGGAAAACATCAGGTGCGGCTGGGTGTACTCGTGATTCACGCACAGCAGGCCGCGCTCGCTGTTGCGGCTCTTGCTGTGGCGCGCGCCCTCGCCGGGAGAGGCACCATCTTCCAGCGGCATAAAGGCTATAAAGTCGTTGTTGTAGCCGAAGCGCCGCTCCTGCTCCGCGGCGGTCAGGGCTTTCGGGTCGAAGGGGCCGGTGCCGGCCACAATCGGGTCGCCCCAGCGCAGTAGTACCTCGGCGCTGTAGCCGGCCGGCAGATGGTGTTCGGCATCCAGTGCGTGGGGGATTTCCACGAAACTTAGGTTTTCGTCGGCGCTTATTTTATTTTTACTGCATCCCGGCAGCAGGCCGGCGGTGGCGCCGGCAGCAGTGGCGGCGCCTATCGCCTTGAACAGGGTGCGGCGGGCGGGATTTTTAAGATCTTTATCCATGGTTTTCTCCAGCGGCAGGTGCAGGTTTGTTGTCCGCAGATGCCGAGCATCATATGGCACATATATGACAAATTTAAAAAAAGCGTAACGCAATGTTCACATCTTCTGACTAGGCTGCGCCCCCAATAAAACAACCGCCATAAAACGGGAATGGGGACCCTAATGAAAAGCAAGACTATCAATGCGCGCCTGCTGGCCATGCCGCTCACCGCGATTGCCGCCGCCGTTATTTCCATCAACGCCGTCGCCCAGCAGGGGGAAAATGCGGATGAATTGATGGAAACCGTCGTGGTCACCGCCCAGGCCGCCAACGCCCGTAGTGACATACAGCGCCAGCGGGATTCCAACAAAATGGTGGCGGTGCAGACCTCCGACGCCATCGGCGAACTGCCGGACGCCAACGTGACCGAGGCGCTGCAGCGCATGTCCGGCGTCTTCATAACCCGCGATCAGGGCGAGGGCCGCTTCGTCGGCGTGCGCGGTATCGACCCCAACCTGAACGCCGCCACCATCAACGGCATGGCCCTGCCGGCTCCGGAGAGCGACAGCCGCGCCGTGGCCATGGACGTGATCCCCTCCGACCTGCTCGCCAGCCTGGAAGTGTTCAAGACCCTGACGCCGGACATGAGCGCCGATTCCATCGGTGGCGCCATCGAGATCAAGAGCCTCAACGCGCTGGACCACGACGGGCAGGCGTACAAAATCAGCGTCGAGAACAGTTACAGCGAGCTGCAGGAAGAGAACAGTCCCAAGGTGGCCGGCAAGTTCACCAATGTGTTCGAACTGGACGGCGGTGCCGAACTCGGTGTTGCCATTGCCGCCAGCCACCAGGAGCGCAAGTTCGGTTCCGAAAATGTCGAGACCGACGGCGCCTGGGAAATGATGGAAGCCGAGGACGGCAGCGAGGCCTTCGGCGCGCCGGAAATCGAACAGCGCGACTACACCGTCACCCGCGAGCGCACCGGCCTGGCGGCCAACTTCGACCTGCGCCTGTCGGAAACCAGCCTGCTCTACCTGCACAGCCTCTACTCCGATTTTTCGGATTCCGAAGAGCGCCAGCGCAACGAGTTCAAGCTGGACAAGGGCGACCTGCAGAACATCACTTCCAGCTCCGCCACCTGGTCCGACGCGCGCCTGGTCAAATCCCTGAAGGACCGCTTCGAGGAACAGCAGATCCTGTCCCTGGTTGCCGGCGGCGAGCACGACCTGGACCAGTGGGGCGTCGAATACGCCCTGGGCTACTCCCACGCCGAGGAGTCCGAGCCGCACCGCCGCGATACCGGCTTCGAGTTTGACGGCGCGGAGATCGGCTACACCAGCGCCGGAAAGATCCCGACCCTGGCCGTGGGCGCAGGCGACCTGGACGCGGCACTGGACGCCTCCAGCTATGAACTGAACGAAATCGTCATCGAGGACAACTTCACCGAGGACGAGGAAGTCAGCTTCCGCATCGACATCCGCCGCGACATCCGCGTGGCCGGCAATGACTCAGAACTGAAGTTCGGCCTGCAGCAGCGCAACCGGGAAAAGAACGGCGACCTGAACGCCACCATCTACGAGGGCTTCGGCGGCGACTACACCCTGGCGGACTTCGCCATGAGCGGCGTCGACTACGGCCTGGGACCCTTCGGCTCGGGCGTCGACAAGGGCGCGCTGAACCGCTTCATCGACGCCAACCTGGCCAGCTTCGAGATCAACGAAACCGACACCGCGCTGGATTCCGCGCGAGACTACATGATGGGTGAGGACATCACCGCCCTCTATGTGATGAACAGCGTCGACTTCGAGCGCGCCAGCCTGGTCTACGGCCTGCGCTACGAGCAGACCGACTTCGAAGCCTCCGGCAACCGCGTGATCCAGTCCAGCGAGCCGGTCCCTGGCGCCGAGGAAATAGCGGATGAGGTCTACGTGGCTGAAGAGAACTTCGAGCGCGATTACAGCCACCTGTTTCCGAGCGTCAACTTCAAGTACGACTACAGCGACAATATCGTGCTGCGCGCCGCCTACACCCAATCCCTGTCCCGCCCCTCCTTCGGCTACCTGAACCCCTCCGCCAAGGAGATCGAGTACGACGAGGGCGACCTGAAAGTGGAAGCGGGCGATCCGCAGCTGGACCCCTACGAGTCCCAGAACCTGGACTTCTCCGCCGAGTACTACACCGACGGCCTGGGCATCTTCTCCCTGGGCCTGTTCCACAAGAGCATCGACAACTTCGCGGTAGTTGCCGACGTGACCAGCATCATGAACGGCGACTTCAGCGAATACGCGCTGGGCCTGGCGGTGGAAGATGCAGAAATCCTGCGCCCGATCAATGGCGACACCGCCACCTTGACCGGCGCCGAACTGTCCTGGACCCAGGCCTTCGACAACGGCCTGCTGCTGCGCGCCAACGCCACCTTCACCGATTCCGAGGCCAGCCTGGGCCTGGGGCCGGACGCCGAGCGCAGCGACAAGGCGCCCCTGCCGCTGCAGTCGGACCTGATCGGCAACTTCATCGTCGGCTACGAGCGCGACGCCTTCAGCCTGCGCCTGTCCACCAGCTTCCGCGGCGAGCGCCTGGCCGAGGTGAGCACCGAAGACGCGGCGCTGGACAAGTACGAGGACGACCACATGCAGGTGGACTTGTCCGCCGACTACAGCTTCGCCAACGGCGTGAAGCTGAGCTTCAGCGGCGTCAACCTGACCGACGAGCCCATGTACTTCCACAACTCCGGCTACAACAACCAATATGAGGAGTACGGCCCCACCTATGTGCTGGGCCTGAGCTACAGCACTTTCTAAGACCGGTTTCGATCCCGGTTAAAAACCCGGCCCCGCTTGGGGACCGGGTTTTTCTGCTGTGTAATGCCAGTAACCTTTTTGCCACAAAACTGGCGTAAATTTGTCATCCAATAAGATTCACCCAAAGTGAAAACCATGAGCATCAAATATCTTCAAGCCATGATCCCGGCTGCAGTCGTGTTTGGCCTGCTGGCGGGCTGCGGCGCGAAACCGGAGACTGCCGTCGAACCGGCGCAATCCCTCGCAGCACCGGAAACCTTTTCCCTGTCGAACGTCGTTGCCAACCAACTGGCACCGCTGGCCCTGAACGGCAAATCCTACCTGCTGCTGGCCAGTGAAAAGCGCGGCCTGGTATTGATCGGTGAAGACGGCGGCGAAGTCGCCTCCCTGGACGACGGCGAGGTGCAGCGCTTTGCCCTGCTGCAACAGGGCGAAGGCCGCTGGCTGGTGGCCGCCTTCGAGGAGGACAGCGGCGAGATACAGCTGTTCTCACTGGCCGGCGGCGCCCGGCCGCAATTTTCGAAACTGGGCGCGACGGCCGCCAGCGCGCCGCTGGAGACACTGTGCCTGTCCCGCCAGAGCGGCCGCGCGCACCTGTTCACCATCGACGAAGAGGGCCTGGGCAGTGAATATGTCGCCTACCCGCAGGGTGAAAACTGGACCCTGAGCGCCGTGCGCCCACTGTACTTCGGCCAGGAGGTGACCAGCTGCGCTGTGGACGACGTGCGTGGCAGGCTGCTGGTGGCGCAGCCGCCGCTGGGCGTTCTGAGCCTGAACGCCGACGCGGAAGCGGACGAGGAGCGCCGCATCTTCGCCGCCGCGCCGGCGGAAGAATTCGGCGGCCTGTGGGTGGACGCCGAGGCGGGGCACCTGTGGCTCAGCGCCGAAGGCGAAGGCAGGGTACTGGCCTATAACCTGGCCGAGGAGGCGTCCGCGCCGGTATTTTCCGCCGCGACGGAAGGCCCGGAGCCGGTTTCCGCGGTCGTCTCCGCCGGCGCCCTGCTGGCGGTAGCGGACGAGAGCGACGCGGTGCAGCGTTTCGAGGCGAGGCTGCCGGCACCCATCGCGCAGACTGACGCCGCGGCCAATCCCTTGAAAATCCCCGGCGTAGGCGCGCGCGCGCAGACCCAAGAGGTCTTTTCCCGCGGCGACGCCGCTGACGACCCGGCCATCTGGGTCAACCCGGCCGACGCCTCCGCCAGCCTGATTCTCGGCACCGACAAGAAGGCCGGGCTGGAGGTCTACGACCTGTCCGGCAGGCGCCTGCAGCATTTCCCGGTGGGGCGGCTCAACAACGTGGATCTGCGCAGCGTGCAGCACCCGAAGTTCGCCGCCATCGCCACCGCCTCCAACCGCAGCACCCCCGGCATCAACCTGTTCGGCATCACCCCGGCGGGCGAGGTGGAGAGCCTGGGCCTGCGCCCGCTGGATCTGGAGGATCCCTACGGCCTCTGCATGTGGCAGAAAGGCGGCCGGAATTTCGCCTGGGTTTCCGACAAGGAGGGCGGGGTCTACCAGTCTGAAATCCTGCTGGGCGACAATCCCTCAAACGACCCCGCGGACTGGCAATTGCAGAGCCGCGGCGAGGTACGGGTGGAGAGCCAGGTGGAGGGCTGTGTGGTGGACGATGAACGCGAAACCCTCTTCTTCGGCGAGGAGGACCGCGGCGTCTGGCGCCTGGATCTCGCGGCCTTTGCCGCCGGCGAGGGGCGGCCGGAACTGGTGGCGGAAGTGGATGGCGAGCGGCTGGTGGATGATGTGGAGGGTATGGGCCTCTACCTGAACGGCGAGCAGAGCTACCTGGTGGTATCCAGCCAGGGCAACAACAGCTACGCCCTGCTCAGCCGAGACGGCAGCGAATTTGTCGGTCGCTTCCACGTGGATATGAACCCGCAGGCGGGTATCGACGGGGCCTCGGAAACCGACGGCCTCGACGTTACCAGCGCCGCCCTGGGCTCCGACTATCCGCGCGGACTGCTGGTCGTCCAGGATGGCCGCAAGCGCATGCCCAGCGGGACGCAGAATTTCAAGCTGGTTTCCTGGGTGGATATTGCCGGGAAGTTACAGCGGTAGATGCCGATAAATCGATCGCGGCCATGGGCCGCTCCTACAGGCGCGAGATGCCCACATTGTAGGAGCGGCCCATGGCCGCGATCGGACTCTGATTCACAACCAGACCGCATTCCAAAACGGATAGTCTCCAATTCTTTTTACCAATTCGGCCCGCAACGGATTGGCAACGATATAGCGCGCCGCCGCAACCATATCCTCCTCCTTCCGCAATGCGCGATCGTGAAATCCCCGATCCCAAACTGGATCTCTGGCATTTCTCCGTTGATTGATTTCACGTGCCGCAGCGGATTTGATACGCAGTATCACTTCACTCAACTCGAGCTGTGTTCCCAGTTGAACCAGCCAGTGGGCATGATCCGGCATTAAAACCCAGGCGAGCATTGTTGCATCTTTCAGCAACTGAGAGCGTTCGAAGCAGGCGCAGGCAATACTCGCCGACAGCCACTCGGCGAAGAGTGGTTTGCGGTTTCGAGTGGTGCTGGTAACCAGGTAAATCTGGTTGGGGATCGATGCGCGTCCTCTGCGCAAGGCCTGGTGTCCGGGTTTGTACTGACTCATGTGCGTCCCTGCAGGATCGATCGCGGCCATGGGCCGCTTCTCTAAAGCGGCTCCTGATGTCAACCACTAATCTGGTTTCCGCTGTCCAACCATTACTGAGTTTCAGGCTTCTCTACGTGGTCGC
>NZ_JCBAJA010000046.1:0-25668 GCF_059834885.1 Microbulbifer sp. SE14
AGTGAAACGCAACATCGCCGATGGTAGTGTGGGGTCTCCCCATGTGAGAGTAGGTCATCGTCAGGCTTCTAAATAAAGAAAGGGCCACCCAAACGGGTGGCCCTTTTTTTTGTTTAGAAGCCTGGCGACGACTTGGTGCCGAACACCTTTGTGACAGGTTGGCGCTGAACCCAAATCGCTGGCTCAAAAACTACCCGGATTTTGGCCGCTGCTTTTTTGTCCATCTACCGTTTGTCGGCGTAAGTACTTGATTCAAGAGGGATATCCCCTACTTATGCACAACCCTGTCCATGCATTCTGTTAGTAACGCGGATATCATCGGAAGAGTCTGGGGCAACTATTCACCGCTGATTTTTTGCACGTTTAATTATGACTGGCATTAACCCTGGCTTTGGCATGAATGTCCCATGGTTATGCACAGTTCTATCCAAATATTCTGTTAGTAACGGCGATGTCACAATCCTCTGCGCAGGCTGGGCTCGGCTACCCGCATGATGGTCGCCTCGATGGCTGTTTCATAAACAGTCTGATTGATGCGAGAGCTGTGCTTCGGCGTCTTTGACTTTGCAGGTTTCATCAGTGCCGCTTTCGTGCTCAGCAAACTGTGAATGTCGTCACACACTCAGCAAAAAAACAAGAGACTGCCGAAAAAAAGGACTTTTGCGACATGCGGCAATCGCTTCTCCCCCGTATTATCAGCTGGCTTTATCGCTGCGCAGACGGCGAATGAGATCTGCCCTGGGTTTGTATGATGTATTGCAAATAGGGCACCGAACCAGCTATCCCTAATTGAGGAGTACAACATGGCCAACGAAGAGCAGCAGTCCAACGATGGGAACTCTAATAGCTTTCTCGAAGGGTTTATGGATCAGGGCAGTGCTGCCCCGCAAAGCAGCTCACGGATGGGCGACGAATTCGAAAAGTCGGTAATCGGTAAAAATATCAAGTTCCGCGGTGAGCTGATTGGCAACGAAAGCCTGCATATCGAGGGCACCATTGAGGGTACAGTGATCATGGAGGGGCACAACCTCTCTGTGGGCGCCGGCGGTGAACTGAATGCAAATATCCATGCGAAGAACATCATCGTTGAGGGGGCCCTCACCGGCGATGCGCTGGCGGAAGAACTTATCGAAATCCGTCGCACCGCTGTTGTTAAAGGCAACCTGACTGCACCGCGCATCCAGCTGGATGACGGCGGTAAGTTCCGCGGTTCCATGGATATGGTAGACACCGATGCGGAAATGAAAGAGCGTATCAACGACTTCAAGGAAAAGTTGGTGCACCCGAGCCTGCCGCCGCGCGATGCCGATGGCAAGAGCAAGAAGGTAGATGCGGGCAGCGGTCTTTTCTCCACTGCAAGTGCCGATTATGCCGAAGTAGAAGAGGAACCGGTGACCGAGGCCTGATGACGGTCGGTAACCGGGTACCGCGACGAGCGGTGCCTGTGGGCACTGCTTGGTCGCGAATTGTTGTGGTGTGTTGAGACTAGGTGTATGCAACATCACTCTTTTGGCTTGGCGGCGCTCAATCAGGAGATAATTCAACCGGGCTTTCGCATTTTGGATCTGGGTCCTCTGGCAGTGGGTACCACCCAGGCCTTTCTGCAGATGAATTGCCCCTGCTATATCGAGGACTTGATTGATTTTTTCGCGGAGAACCAGCAGGCTGCCGATTTAAAGACGGCATTGCGGGAGCACCTGGTCGCAAAGCCGGAAAAAACAAAGTTCGACGTTATTCTCTGCTGGGATCTGCTCAATTTCCTCAGCGTGGAACTGATTGCCCACTTGGTCGAGCTACTGCAGCCGAACCTCAAGCCCGGCACATTGATGCACGCAATGATCTACACCTCTGCCCGTGGTCCACAGAGGCCGGCAAGGTTCAGGCTGCTACAGGATTTTACCTACGAAACCGCCGACGACCCGGACTACCCTCTGGCACCCTACCAGGGGCATTCGACGGTGGCGCTGATGCAGAGCCTGGGGCGTTTCAATTTGAGCAATTCGCTGGTACAGCGCCAGGGGATGCGCAAGGACCTTATCGAGTACTTCTTTGAATACGACAGCGGCACTCCTGCGGGCAAGGTGCGTCCTGGCGGTTCTGCGGATTTGGCGACTTACTTCTCCGTTTCCGAAACGGATTCGGCACTGTCCCTGACCGGACTGGCGACAGCCATGGCTTCTGCGCGCAGATCCCCGGTCAGCCGCGTGATCGATTGTGGCCCCCGGAGTGGACGCAATGTCGGTGCCCTGCAGGGGCAGGTGGGTGACTTGTTTGTGCTGGATTTACACGCCGCGATCCAGTGGCGCAAGAAGCGCGGCGAGGACGGCTGCCAGGCCATTCGCTCTGTCTTTGGCAAGTTCGCCGACCTGGAGCCCTGCGATGCGATCCTTACCTGGGATCTGTTCAGTTTCTACAGTCCCCGGGAGGCAACAGTGCTGGGCGAACTACTGCTGTCAAGGCTGAAGCCTGGCGGGGTGCTGCACATCATTTTTGCCAGGCGGGAGCGCCTGGCGCAGAGGCCTTCGGTTTTCGAGATACAGGCGGATGAGCGGGTGTTGGTGAAGGAGTTCCCGCAGGGAGAGGAAAAGGCGCATTTCACTAACCTGGCGGAACTTATCCGAGTGCTGCCGCGCCTGCAGCTGGTGGGGCAGGGCCATGGCAAACTGCCCGGTGGAGCTTTTTATCACGAGCTCGCGTTAAAGCAATTCTCTTAGGTACAGATAATGTCAGGACTGTTACATCAGGTGTTTATAGCCTTGACCCCAGCGGCAGTTACCGAGGGGTTCCTTGTGCTGATGCTGTCGATCTTCGCCTTGGCGCTGCTGCTGCGCTTTACCGGGCGCGGACGCGACTTTGTGGAGCAGGGGCCGGGATTCCTTACGTCGCTTGGTATCCTCGGCACCTTTATCGGGATCATTATCGGTCTCTACGATTTCTCCCTGGAGGAGATAGATCGCAGCATTGCGGACCTGATGGCGGGGCTGAAGACTGCCTTTATCACCAGTGTGATTGGCCTGGCCCTTTCGTTACTGCTGCGGGCATGCAGCCGCATGCTGCGAATGCCGTCGGATCCGGTGCAGGGCAATGCCACTGTCGACGACCTGAACCGCAACCTGATCCAGCTGCACTCGGCATTGGAGAATTTCTCCCAGCGCTCCAGTGCGGAACTGGTGGGCTGTCTGGAGAAAGTGGTGGCGGAATTCAACGCGCAGCTGCAGTCGCAGTTCGGTGACAATCTGCAGCGCTTCTGTGGCCAGTTGGCCGACCTGGAGCCGGCCCTGGGCAGCGCCGCCGAGGCATACCGAGCGCACGCCGAGCGGGTGGCCTCCTGGAGCCAGCGCTGTGACGAGAGCCAGCAGGCGCTGATCGGCCAACAGAAGGTTCTGGGCCAGATGTACGACCGCATTGCCGAATTGCCACAGGTATACCGCGGCATGGACCAGCTGCTGGAGCGTCAGGGGCAGCAGGCGGAGCAGCTGGGCCGGTTGCTCGGCGCGCAACACGAATCGGTGCGGCAGTTGGCAGAGTTGGTGCCGCAATTGCCGCAGAATATCGAACATCTGTCGCGCAGTGTGGCGGCGGCGCAGAAAGGCGTGGACGAAAACCTCGCCGCCATCAACAAGCTGATGGAGAGCCAGGCCCAATCATTGGCGGAGCGCTTCCAGCACCTGTCCGCGGCGCTGGAAAACCTCCAGGCGCTGGATCCGGAGGCGATGCGGAGCCTGGTCGGCGACTCGGCCCGGGTGCATCGGGATTCGATGCGCGAACTGGCGCAGATGATCGCCGGGACCCACCGCGAGATGCTGCAGGCCCTGACCGAAGTCATGCGGCAGGAGTTACGGGATGCGGATATCTCCATCCGCCGCCAGTACGAGCAGATGGACAGGGTCATGGCGAAGCAGGTGGAACAGGTGCTCTCGGCAATGGGCGAGGCCCTGGCCACCATCAGCGGCAACTTCACGCGGGACTACCAGCAGCTGCTGGCGCAGATGCGCCGCCTGCGGGAGCGGGAAGCAGAATATGCCGAGTAGTCTCTCTGCCAGGTCCGCTTCCGCTGAAGAAAGCGAGTGGTTGAGCGTCTCCGACCTGATGGCGGGGCTCATGATGGTATTTCTGTGTATCTCCATCGTCATGATGCGCTCGATGATGGAAGAGCGTGAAAAGATCCGCGCGCTGGCACAGTCCTATCGGGACAACCAGCTGGCGATCTACCAGACACTGATGCGGGAGTTCGGGGAGGACTTGCCGCATTGGGGGGCGACGATCGACAAGGACCGCCTGATCATCGCCTTCAACAACTCCGACGCCATGTTCTCCACCGGCGAAGCGGAGATGAATCGGGAAGCGCAGCGGGTGATGCAAAATTTTTTCCCGCGTTATATCGCCGCGCTGAAGCCCTATCTGGGATCTATCAGGGCAATTCACATTGAGGGACACACCAGCTCCGAATGGGGAGCCGGGGGCAATTCCAGGGACAATTACTTTAACAACCTGCGCCTGTCGCAGAATCGGTCGCGCGAGGTACTGCACTTTGTGCAGGGCCTGATGCCCGCCGAAGAGGTTCCCGGCATATTGGCAATGGTGGCAGCCGTCGGCTACTCGTCCGCGCGACCGGTTCGGCGTCCCGACGGCAGCGAGGACCCGGAAAAGTCCAAGCGGGTCGCTTTTCGCGTGATTACCAATTCGGAGGCGCAGATACACCGGATATTAGAGGAGGCCCTATAGTGGCACTGTGGAAACAGGCTCTGGCAAAGCTGCGTGGGGTGGATGCCACGCAGGCATCCGGGGCTGAGGCGGAAACCGGAAGCGATGTAACGGCGCTGGTGGACGATACAGAGGAGGAGACAGCAATACAGCCGGGCGACGCCAGCGATGCGGGCAGTGCACTTGCGCGCGAACTGCGCTCCGGTATCGAGATCAGTATCGGCGACCTGGAGAGCTGCGGGGCCGGTTGGCGCTACCGCGGGCACCCGGTGATGGTGTTCGGCACCGACGCGCCGGAACTGGAAGGCCCGCGGCGGCGCGACTTCTTCTCCCTGGTGCACCTGCACCCCTGCTGTGGAGCCTTGCAGAGCGAAACCCGCAGCGCCTGGGTGGGGACGGATCTGGCCGGGATCAACGAGTCTCACGACCGGGGGCCCTTCTCCCTGTGCAGGTCTTGCCTGGAAGCCGCGGCGGGGCGGAGTGCCGATCCGGTTTCTTTCGACTTTTCCTCCCATGTGCGCAGCCACGGCGACAGCTACTTCGGCGAAGTCCCCAGCTACTGGCGGCCGGGCGCCGACAGCCAACCGCTGCAGCCGCCCGCTGCTGAGAGTGAAGGCAGTTGTCCTCACTGTGGTTGCGCCTCGGAAGATGGCGGCTGGCAGCTGAGTGCCAGCGACGCGCGGCAACTGTCGCTGGACGAGGGCAGCTGCTTGCTCTGTGCCGAGCGCCGGGTGGAGGGTTGCCTGCATTTCCAAAGCGAGCAACTGTTGGCGGCGGCGCGAGGCCGCTATCGTTTCCTGGTTGCCCAGGCGGCAAAGGCGCCGGCGCCCTCCTGGAAGCTGGCGGAAGCGATACTGCCTTCCGGGTGGCAGCCCCTGCTGCAGAGCCTGCAACGGATACTGCCGCCGCCGGAACTGTTTTTCGATTATGCGGAGTCGCTGCCGCCGGCAGTGCTGGCGTGGCCGGCACTGAGCCGAGGTATTGTGGAGAAGATGGGTACCGCGGAGAAAGGGGTGGCGAACTGGAATCTGTGGACCCGATCCCAGATCGAAGCGGAACTGGGCTTCAAATTGCGCTGATCGCAGTTGCGAGCCTGAGCAAAAAAATACCCCGCTGAAGCGGGGTATTTTTTGTTCGGCCGATGACTCGCCGCCCTTGTGGCTCACCCTTCGGTCTTGCCGTTTTGTCAGGCCTTGACGGTATTTCCCGCCCCCGTAGAGCTGCGGCCTCGCAGCCACAGCCAGATGGCGGCGACCAGAATGGCCGCCTGCAAACCGATTCCCTGCCAGGTGGAGTAGATTCCCAGCCAGTCAAAGCTGAAGGAAACCGGCAGCGGTGTAATGCCGATCAGTGCGGCTTCCTGCAGGGCCGCAACGGCCTTGCCTGCGAGCACAAACGAAAGTGCCAGCAGTATAAAAGTGGTGGCGGAGAAGAACTTGCCGATCGGCAGGCGCGCGGAGTAGCGCACCAGGGCCCAGCCGATCACGGCCAGCAGGGCGGCGCCGGCGGCGATGCCACCCCACAGGGAACCGTACTGTCCCTCCGCAGTCTGGGTGAGCAGGGACTGATAGAAGAGGATGGTTTCAAAAATTTCCCGGTAGACGGCGATGAACGCCAGCCCGGTGATACCCCACAGGGTGCCTGCGCTCAGGCTGCGGTTGATGCTGTCCTGGATGTACTTCTGCCACTCCTGCGCCTGGGTCTTGCTGTGCATCCAGAAGCCCACATAGAAGAGCACGGCCGCGGCCAGCAGTGCGGCCACGCCTTCCATGACCTCACGGCTGGCCCCGCTGATGGAAATCACATTCTGTGCCAGCACCCAGGTGGCGAAGCCGGCGACAAAGGCGGCGGTCCAGCCGAAGTGCACATATTTCAATGCGTCGCGGCGCCCGGTTTTCACCAGGATGGTGGTCAGTGCGATAACCACCAGCAGCGCCTCCAGGCCCTCGCGCAGCAGGATGATCAGGCTGGCCACGAAGAGCGCGGCGTCGGACAGGTTGGATTCCTCCAGTAGTGCCTGGGCCTGATCCAGGCGCTCGAGCATGGCGTTGACCTGCTGCTTTACCCGCTGCGGATCGCTGTCGGCATTCAGCTGCGCGCGCAGACCGAGCAGTTCGCTCTCGATGGAGCGGCGCAGGTCCGCGTCGCGGGAGTCCAGTGCATTTTCCACCAGTTCGAACCCGTCCAGGTAGGCGCTGACCGCGAGGGTACGCGCACTGTCGTAATCGCCCTGCTGGTAGGTGGCCAGCGCTTTCTGCAGCTGGCTGTAGGCGATATCCATGGGGTTTCCATCCCGCGCCTGCTTCTTCGCAAACAGCAGTGCCGGATCGGCGCGCAGGGCGGCGACGGTTTCCGCGGGGATTTCCGGGCGGTCGTTGCGCAGCACCTGCGGGCTGTACATCACCAGGTCCTGCAGGCTCAGCCGGCTGCCGGGCACGTCGGCATCTTCACCGGCGAAGGCGAGGCTGCCCACATAGAAGGCCAGCGACCAGCGCTGCTGCTCCGTCAGGTTGCCAAACGCAGTCATTGCGGTGCCATCGATACCGTTGCTGATCGCATCGTAGAGGCCGAGCAGGGAGCGGTTTTCCGCGCGCTCGCGCTCGTGGAAGTTGGTGGGCGGCGGCTCCAGCTGCGCCGCCAGCGGGCCGTCGCCCATGCCGGTGTCGCCGTGACAGGCAATGCAGTTGGCCTGATAGAGGGCGCGGCTCTCCTCGACGCCGAGCAGGGACTGCGGCAGCGACAGTGCCGGGGCCAGGGACAGCAGGCCCTGGCGCAACTTGGCGGTGTGGGTTTGCACTTCGGCGAGGCCCGCCTTGCGCTGGATGGCTGCCTGTAGCGCTCGGGCTTCGCCGCGAATAGTCTCCGCCTCCGGCGAGGGCGCCAGCCGCTGCCCGCGGTCGATCAACAGTTCGGCGAACTCCTCCATCTCCGCGTATTCGTCATCGTTGATGATCTCGCCGTTTTCCACCGCTTCCGGATAGTCCACACCGATGTACTCCGCCATCTGCATCAGCTGGCGCAGCTCCTGCTCGCTGAGGCCCGGCTCCTGGGCCTGGGCGGGAGTGAGGGTAAAAAAGAGCACCGCCAGCAGCAGGCGGGCCAGGTGATGGGAGATGCGCATGAGATGTCCTTTATGTTGACGCAAAGGCTGTTGCTATCAGGCGCACAATATTATTGATAATTATTCTCACAATAAAGCCCGCGTCGCTCTTTCTTCTCTGGACCGCGTTGCTTGCAATTTAAGTTGTGCACAATAAAATTGTACACAACTTAAATGGACCGATAGGGAGATTCCCCATGAGCGAGCTCTACTCCATACCACTGCAAGCCGCTGACGGCAGTTCCACCTCCCTGGAAGAGCACAGGGGCAAGGTGCTGTTGATCGTCAATACCGCCAGCAAGTGCGGCTTTACCCCCCAGTACAAAGGGCTGGAGGCACTGCATGACAAGTACAAAGAGCGGGGACTGGCGGTGCTGGGCTTTCCCTGCAACCAGTTCGGCAAGCAGGAGCCGGGCAGCGACGAGGAAATCCAGCAGTTCTGTGAGCTGAACTACGGCGTCAGCTTCCCGGTCTACGCCAAACTGGAGGTGAACGGCCCCGCTGCCCACCCGCTGTTCGCGGAGCTCAAGAAACTGGCGCCGGGCATCCTGGGCACCGAGGGCATCAAGTGGAACTTCACCAAGTTCCTGGTGAACCGCGACGGGCAGGTGGTGAAACGCTTCGCGCCCAAGGACAAGCCGGAAGCCCTGGAAGCGGAAATCGAGCAGCTGCTCTGATGGGGATATGCGACGATAACGGCGGCCCGCTGGCGCTGAACCGCCAGCTCTGTTTTGCGCTCTACGCCGCCTCCCGCGCCATGACCAAGGCCTACGGGCCCATGCTGCAGGACCTGGGCATTACCTATCCCCAGTACCTGGTGTTGATGGTGCTGTGGGAGTGGGATCAGCTGGACGGGGACGCCGATACCAGTGTCGGCGCCCTGGGCCAGCGCCTGATGCTGGACTCGGGCACGCTGACACCGCTGCTCAAACGCATGGAGCAGCGCGGACTGGTGGCCCGCCGCCGCGCGCCTTGGGACGAGCGGGTGACTATGGTGGCAATCACCGACGCCGGCCGCGCGCTCAAGCCGCGCGCTCAGGGCTGGGTGATGGGGCAGTTGGAGGCCTCGTCGATATCACGCGAAGAAGTGGAACAGCTGCACGGCCAGTTGTGGCAGTTTCTGCACAAGCTGGGTGCTGCCGGCTGAAGTTCCGCCCTTTCCCGGCGCCGGATGCAGCCGATTGAATTTTCTTCGTCAATCGCTGCATCCAAATTCCCCGCCCGTCGCATCTTACCTCCGTGGGCGCGATTCGCAGGCACTCTATTGCATCTGCCCGCATCAATGGACATAACAAAAAACAAGGCGGCAATCAGATGATATTCAACACGCCTCTCTTCTTCGCCTTCTTTATAGTCTTCCTGCTGTTTTACGGGTTTGTATTCCTGCAGCGGAGGCCGCGGGTCTATCTCATCCTGGTGGCCAGCCTGGTGTTCTACGGCGCCTGGAACTATGCGTTTATCCCGCTGTTGGTCGGCAGTGCGGTGATCGACTACTTCCTCGCCCAGGGCATCGCCGCTGCGCCGGTGGGGCGACGGCGAAAACTGCTGCTCGCCACGTCCATTGCCGTGAACCTGGGCATATTGGCGGTGTTCAAGTACGCGGACTTCGCCATAGGTTCTGTGGCCGATCTGTTGCGGGCGCTGGGCTACGAGCCGTCGCTGTCGTCGCTGGAACTGATTCTGCCGGTGGGTATCTCCTTCTACACCTTCCAGAGCATGAGCTACACCATCGACGTCTACCGCGGCGATATGCAGCCGCGCAAGGGGCTGGTGGAGTTCACCGCGGCGCTGGCGTTTTTTCCGCAGCTGGTTGCGGGCCCGATTCTGCGCGCGCGGCAGATTCTGCCGCAGTTCCACAAGCTGCCGCTGCCCAGCTGGATCAATGCCAAGCACGGTTTCCTGCTGATTACCGTCGGCCTGATGAAGAAGACCATGGCGGACCTGCTGGCCGGCCCGGCGGCAACCGCCTTCGATGCCACGGGGCCTATCAGTCTGATGGAGTCCTGGACCGGCGTACTGGCTTTCGCCGGGCAGATCTACGGTGACTTCTCCGGCTACAGCGATATGGCCATAGGCCTGGCGCTGCTGCTCGGCTTCCAGATACCGCTGAACTTCCGCCTGCCGTATTTCGCGATTTCTCCGGTGGACTTCTGGCGCCGCTGGCATATCTCCCTGTCCAGCTGGCTGCGCGACTACCTCTATATCCCCCTGGGCGGCAACCGCCGGGGCAACCGCTACCGCAATATCTTTATCACCATGCTGCTGGGCGGCCTCTGGCACGGTGCCGCCTGGACTTTCGTCGCCTGGGGAGCCTTCCACGGCGCATTGATAGGGGCTACCCACAAGCTGGGTGAGCTGCGCCTGTTTGCGCCCTTGGCCCACTCGCGCTCCCTGTGGATACGTTTGTTCAAGTGGGCGCTCACTTTCTACCTGATCCTGCTGGGCTGGGTGCTGTTCCGCGCGGCCAGTCTGGAAGGTGCCTGGCAGATGTTGGTGACACTGCACAGTTTCGGTGCCGCACTGCCGTCGCCGTCCCACGGCGCCGCGCTGGTGCTCGGGCTCACCGCGGCGGCGCTGCTGGTAATGCACCTGGTGGATTACGCTGTTCTGCAACACGGCGAGCGACTGGCACAAAAGCCCTGGGGATTCTGGCCGGCACTGGTGACGGTGCAGGCCCTTTGTCTGATGATAGGAGAGCCGAGCAGTGAATTTATCTACTTCCAGTTCTGAGCGCGTGCTCTTTGCCCGCATTTTTCTCGTCATCCTGTTGGGCATGGGCGCGGCCCTGGGGTTGGTGCGGCTGTTTCATATTTCCACCGGCATTACCGCGGACAACTTTCTCGGCCGTGTGCTGCAGGCCAGGGCCGCGCTGCCGCGCATTACCAGGGAGCCGCAGGAGCTGGCGATGTTTTTCGGCTCCTCGATGGTGCAGGCTGGCTTTTCGCCGCGGCAGTTCGATCGCGAAATGGCCGCGCGGGGTCTGCCGGTAAAATCCTTCAACTTCGGTTTCGGCGGCCTGAACCCGCTCTTCCAGGACATTCTGTCGCGCCGGGTTCGGGAGCAGTTCGAGCGCGACGGGCGCCGCCTGAAGATTGCGCTGATCGAGTTCAATCCCTTCCAGGCCACCGTCACCCGCCGCAATGGTGCCCGCGAGGCCGAGGAGACGATGCTGGCGATTCTCGGCACGCCGCGGGAGTTTCTTCGCGTGCTGATGGAAGACCCCGAGCGCGGCGTGCGGCTGTTCAATATCCGCTACCTGCGCGACGGCATCTCCGCCGAGGCCTTCACCAGCTTTGTCGCCGGCGAGATGGCCCCGCCGCGCGCACGCACGGAGATTCCCGAGGACGAGGCCGCGGCGGCCCGGCGCCGGGAACTGGACAAAATTCTGGACCGGCGCTTCGAAGAGGATTACCCGGATTACAGGGACGAGCGCTGGCACTACGGCTGGCAGGGCGGCGGCACCATCCCGGAAGAGCGCTCCGCGGACACCCTGGTACTGTTCGACGAATTCTACGGGACGCTGCGCACCGAGCACCGGCTGGACGACGACCGGTTGTTCCGTATCCACTCTGCCGACATCATCGAACTGCGCTTCGATCCGGAGCTGCTGGAGGCCTTCATCCGCATAGTGAAGAATTTCCAGGCCATCTCCGATCGCGTGGAAGTGCTGATGCTGCCAAAGAATACCGCCTGGATCCGCAATACGCCGGAGGCCGATGCGCGGCTGGCGGCCGCCGTGGCCCGCATCGAGGAGGCCACCGGCCTGACGCTGCACGACGACCGCGAACTGCCGGCCATCACCCCGGAGATGTTCGTCGACACCACCCACCTGGCCCGCTACACCGGCGGCGTGGCCTACACCCGCCACCTGGTGGAAGCGCTGGCGCCGCATGCGGAGACGGCGGCGGCCGAATAGGATCGGGGCGGCCTCCGGTTGCGGCGGACCGGGGGTGCTGCTCTTTCGATGACGTGGCAATTTGGGATGTGCATCCTAACTTTCCTCTCTTTTTCTGTCTTTATTAGGATGGTTGTTGACCGTTGCTGCGCCGCGAAGGCATAATGCCCGGACTCCAACCCAGCGCCGAAACCGCCATGCACACCGAGCACTTCAATTCCTGGCACCTCTACCGCGCCCTAGCTTTCTCGCTGCGACTGCCGCGCTGCGGCATATAATTTTATTCCGTTACCCTCCGGCAGAATTCCACACTGTATTTTTTGGGCGCGTAGACAGCGCCAAGGTCGCTGTTTAGCCTCGAGCCAAATAAGGAGAAGAGCCCAAAATGAGCACTAAGAAAGATAAGTTAGTCATTTTCGATACCACTTTGCGCGACGGCGAGCAGAGTCCCGGCGCCTCCATGACCAAGGACGAGAAGATCCGCATCGCGCGCATGCTGGAGCGCATGCGCGTAGACGTGATCGAGGCCGGCTTCGCCATCGCCAGCCCCGGCGACTTCGAGGCGGTGCAGGCGGTGGCGGAGACCATCAAGGACTCCCGCGTGTGCAGCCTGGCCCGCGCCATGGGCCCGGACATCATCCGCGCCGGCGAGGCCCTGAAGAATGCCAACGCCTCGCGCATCCACACCTTTATCGCCACCTCGCCGATCCATATGAAATACAAGCTGCAGATGGAGCCGGAAGACGTGCTGCGCCAAGCGGTGGAGGCGGTCAAGACCGCGCGCCAGTTTACCGACGATGTGGAATTCTCCCTCGAGGATGGCAGTCGCTCCGAGCCGGAATTCATGTACCGCATCATCGAGGCGGTGATTGCCGCCGGTGCCGGCACCATCAATATCCCGGACACCGTCGGCTACGGCGAGCCGGGCGAGTACGGGGCCATGTTCAGGCGTGTGATCGAGAATGTGCCCAACTCCGACAAGGCCATTTTCTCCACCCACTGCCACAACGACCTGGGGCTGGCGGTGGCCAACTCCCTGTCCGCGGTGATGAACGGCGTGCGCCAGGTGGAGTGCACCATCAACGGCCTCGGCGAACGCGCCGGCAATGCGTCGCTGGAGGAGATAGTGATGGCGGTGCGCACCCGCCAGGATCTCTACCCGGTGGAAACCGGCATAGACGCCACCCATATCGTGCCCACCTCGCGCCTGGTCAGTTCCATCACCGGCTTCCCGGTGCAGCCGAACAAGGCCATCGTCGGTGCCAACGCCTTCGCCCACGAGTCCGGCATTCACCAGGACGGCGTGCTCAAGCACCGCGAGACCTACGAAATCATGCGCGCCCAGGACGTGGGCTGGGGCCACAACCGCCTGGTGCTGGGCAAGCATTCCGGCCGCGCCGCGGTCAGGGCCCGCTACGAGGAGCTGGGCATCACCTTCGAGGACGCCGGCGAGTTTCAGATGATTTTCGAGCGCTTCAAGGAGCTGGCAGACAAGAAGCACGAGATCTTCGACGAGGACCTGCAGTCGCTGGTAGCCGGCAGCGAGGCTCCGGTGGAGCACTTCCAACTGGAAGACCTGGAAGTGCGCAGCAAGATCGGCAGCCTGCCGCAGGCGTATCTGCGCCTGCTGATCGACGGCGAGTCCCACCGCGCCGAGGCCTACGGCAGCGGCCCGGTGGACGCCACATTCAAGGCCATCGAATCCATCGCCAGGAGCGAGGCGGACCTGAAACTCTACTCGGTCAACGCCGTTACCCAGGGCACTGACTCCCAGGGCACTGTGACCGTGCGCCTGGAAAAGGACGGGCGCCTGGTCAACGGCGTCGGCGCCGATACCGATATCCTGGTGGCGTCCGCACAGGCCTACCTGGATGCGTTAAACTTGCTCACCAGTGGAGAGAGCAAGAGAAAAGGCGTTTAAGTGAACGAGCTGCAGCGAGCGGAATACCTGTCTGTCCTGGGCGTGGCCAGTTATATGCCGCGCTTTGTACTGCCGCTCGCGCCCGAGCCGCGCCAGGCCCAGCTGCCGCCGGCGGAAGAAACGCCGAGGGGCGCAAACCCGCTGCCACAGTCCGCTGCGCAGATAGTGGTCGCCGAGCCGGAATCCGCGGCGCCTGCTCCGGCAGCGATCGGGGCGAAGGCCGCCGAACCACAGGCGCCCGCGGCCGAGCCGGACTTGCTGCGCGATATCGGCCAGCTCACCGAACAGGTGAAAGTCGCCCCCGCGGCCCCGGCCGCGCCGGTGACCCAGGTCGCGCCGCCGCAACAGCAGGTACAGCCATTTGTACTCAGCTGCTGGTGGCTGGGCGAGGAGCTGCTGGCGGTGGACAGCCGCGAACCCGGCGCCGCCCTCCCGGTGGAGGCGCTGTTCAACAACATCGCCCGCGCCTTGCACTGGCACCAGTTGCCGCGGGAGCAGGACCGCCTGAAATGGCCCCTGGCGGAAAACCGCTTCGGCCCCGCCGCCTCGGCGGACGAAGCCCGGGACACCTGCTCCAGCTGGCTGGAGGCCGTCAGCCGGCGCCGCCCGGTCAAGTCCATCTGGCTGATGGGGCAGCAGGCGCGGGACTTCTGCGCTCCCCCCTCACTAAAACAGCCCCTCGAGAACCCGGTCAACGACTGGAACGGCATTCGCGTGATCGCCATGCCCAGCCTGTCGCAGCTGCTGCTGGAGCCGGAGCGCAAGCGCGACCTGTGGCAGCTGTTGCGGCAGACCTATCCCGAGCACACGCGGGTCAAATGACCTCCGCACTCGATATCCCCGGCGCCCGCCTGGTTGCGGCGGCCGAGTCCGATTGCGCGGCGCTGGCGGCCCTGGCCCGCCGCGCCCAAGCACACTCCTGGAGCGAGCGGCAGTACCGGGACAGCATAGCGGCCGGCCACTGGTGCTGGCTGCTGCTGTCGCAGACTGGTGAGGCCATCGCCTGCTGTGTGATTTCCCCGCTGTTCGACGAGGCGGAAATTCTCGATATCGCCGTGGACCCCGACTGGCGCCGGCGCGGCATCGCCGAGAGATTGCTGCAGCAACTGATCGCCGGGCTGCCGCGGGAAATCTCCCGCGTGCTGCTGGAAGTGCGCGCCTCCAATCGCGCCGCCCTGTCCCTCTACCGCAAACTGGGTTTTCACGAAGATGGAGTGCGCAAGAATTACTACCCGGTCGAAGGCGGCGCGCGCGAGGATGCGCTGCTGATGAGTCTCTCCCTGGAACGGCGGTAACTGCACGCCCTGGATTTCCCCCGTAGGTGCGGCGGGGCGGACGGCCGCTCCGCCGCACCTACGCAGAGAGAGGCTGTTAAAATATTGCTCTATCTGTCTGTTCCATCCGCTGCGGTCTAGCGAAATTCACTTCTCCGCAAAGAGTTTTTCATGGCGTTATCGCAAAAGAACCCCTCCCTGCTCGAAGGCTCTGTGGCCGGTCACCTGCAGCGCCTGGCCCTGCCGATGGTGTGGGGCATTCTCGCCACCATGTCGTTCAACGTGGTGGACACCTACTTCGTCGCCCAACTGGGCAGCGCACCGCTGGCGGCAATGAGTTTCACCTTCCCGGTGGTGATGGTGATCAACAGCTTCGCTATTGGCCTGGGTGCCGGCACCTCGTCGGCGGTGGCGCGGGCCTACGGCGCCGGTGACCTGGCGCGGGTACGGCGGCTGGTGACCGACGCCTCGCTGCTGGCACTGCTGGTTGCGCTGGCGATCAGCGCCCTCGGTCTGGCGACCATTGAACCGCTGTTCAAGCTGCTCGGCGCCACCCCGGAGATGCTGCCGCTGATCGCCGACTATATGGTGCCCTGGTACCTGGGCGCGGTCTTCGCGGTGGTGCCCATGGTGGCACTGTCGGCCCTGCGCGCCATCGGCAACAGCGCCCTGACCGGACGCATCATGGTGGCGGTGGCCCTCTTCAACCTGGTCCTGGACCCGCTGCTGATTTTCGGCCTGCTCGGCTTCCCGCGCCTGGAGCTGCAGGGTGCGGCACTGGCCACGGTGATCGCCCGCGGTATCAGCTTCTTCGCCGCCCTCTATTTCCTGGTGCGCAGGGAACACCTGATGGCGGCACCGCGCCTGTCGATGCTGCTCGACTCCTGGCGCGCCGTGCTGGCGGTGGGCCTGCCGGCCGTGGCCACCAACGTGATTATCCCGATGGCCGGCGGCGTGGTGGTGGCGCTGGTGGCGGTGCACGGCGCCGACGCGGTGGCCGGCCTGGGCATTGCCCTGCGCATCGAGCCGGTGGCGCTGATCGTTTTCTACGCCCTGTCCGCGGTGGTGGGGCCCTTTATCGGTCAGAACGCCGGCGCCGGCAAGACGGGCCGCATGCGGGAGACGGTCAGCGTGCTGGCGCGCTTCTGCATCGGTTTCGGCTCCGCGCTGGCGCTGCTGCTGTATTTTGCCGGGCCGCCGCTGGTGGGGCTCTTCAGCGACTCGCCCGAGGTGCTGGCGGTGGCGGTGGCCTACCTGACCCTGGTGCCCTTCAGCTACGCCGGCTATGGCTTCGTGATGTCCGCCAACGCCGCTTTCAACGGCCTGGGGCACCCGCTACCGGCCACGCTGATCTCCTTCCTGCGCGTGCTGGGCGTCTACCTGCCGCTGGCATGGCTGGGCAACAGCCTTTGGGGAATTACCGGCCTGTTCGCCGCCACGGCGGCGTCCAACCTGCTGCTGGGTACCCTGGCCTGGTGGTGGCTGCGCCGGGATATCGGCGCCCGTGCGGCGGGCAGTGAGACTGCCGTAAAATTGCAGACCCAGTAATCAGGGGGGACTCTCCATGCGCCGACTCGCTGTTCTTCTCTCCGCAACCGTGCTCGCGCTGGCGACTCATTTCGCCGCGGCCGCCGGGATACCCCGGTGCGCGTTTTGTTGCGATTCCGGGCATGGCGCATACGCTGGGGCCGAAGGCGAGTGCGCTGATGCTGGGGGAGTTGGTGCCGTTTCTGCAGTCGCAGCGGCAGCTGGCTGTAGAGTAAACTCCCTGTCTCCCCTCTCCGCTTGCGGGAGAGGGGCCGGGGGAGAGGACAAACTGTAGGAGCGGCGGATGGCCGCCCCGCCGCTCCTACAAAAAAACGTTTTTAAATGGCCTCGGTGGCTTCTGCCAGCCATTTTTGCGTCTTCTCATTCACCAGCGGCATCAGCGTCTCCCGCACCCGCTGGTGGTAGTTATTCAGCCACTCCTTTTCTCCCTCGGTCAGCAATTCCACATCGATCAGCCTGCGCTCGATAGGCACCAGCGTAAGCTCCTCGAACTCGAAAAAGCCGTGGTGCTCCGCGCACTCCTTGACGAAGATCAGGTTCTCTATCCGTATCCCGTACTGCCCTGTCAGGTAGAAGCCCGGCTCGTTGGACAGGATCATGCCCGGCTGCAGCGCCACGCCGGTGGCCGCCTTGCCGATGCGCTGGGGCCCCTCGTGCACGCTCAGGAAGCTGCCGACCCCGTGGCCGGTGCCGTGGGCGTAGTCCAGCCCCGCGTCCCACAGCGACTTGCGCGCGAAGGCATCTATCTGCTCGCCGCAGGTGCCGTTGGGGAAGCGCAGGGTGGCTATGGCGATATGGCCCTTCAGCACGCGGGTGAAGTGCTCCCTCGCCAGGTGCGGGAATTCCCCCAGGGCCAGGGTGCGGGTCACGTCGGTGGTGCCGTCCGGGTACTGGCCGCCGGAGTCGATCAGGTAGATGCCCTCGGCCTTGATCGGCAGGCTGGACTCGCGGCTGACCCGGTAGTGCACTATGGCGCCGTTGGGGCCGTAGCCGGAGATGGAGTCGAAGCTGTCGCCCCGGAAGCCCTCGCGCGCCTCGCGTTTGGACCTGAGCAGTCGCACCGCTTCCAGTTCGCCGAAATTCCCTGCCGCTATCGCCTCAGGCAGTTCGGCCAGGAACTCGCACAGGGCGGCGCCGTCGCGCTCGTGGGCGGCGCGGCTGCCGGCCAGTTCCACCGCGTTCTTGCACGCCTTGGCCTGGGTGATGGGGTCGCGCTCCTGCAGCAGTTCTATATCCAGCGCGCGCAGCTGCTGCAGCGTCCAGCAGTTGGTGATCTGCGGGTCCACCCAGACCCTCGCCACGTGATGGCGCCTGGCGGCGGCGAAGAGCTCGCTCTTGTCGTTGACAATGGTCACCTCGTTGTTCAGGTGCTCGATCAGCGCCTCGCCGACCGCTTCCCTGGCCAGGTACAGCGTCGCGCTGCCATCCCGGTAGAGCAGGGCGCTGGCCAGCGCCACCGGCAGGTGCGGCACGTCATTGCCACGGATATTGAACAGCCAGGCACAGACCTCGGGGTTGGGCAGCCACAGGGCGTCGGCGCGCTTGTCCGCCAGCAGTTCGGCGATGCGTCGGCGCTTCTCCGCGGAGTGCTCGCCGGTAAAGGTATGGGGGTGGGGACGCGCCGGGCCGCAGGGCGGGGCGGGCCTGTCGGTCCAGACGGCGTCGATCGGGTTCTGCTCCAGCGGGCGCAGGGCGATATCGCGTTCGCCGAGGCGCTTCTTCAGCAGCGCCAGGCCCGGCTCCGTGTGCAGGCGAGGGTCGTAACCCAGGGCCTCGCCCTCCTTCAGCTGGTCGCACAGCCAGTCGGCGATGATGCCCATATCCAGGTTTTCCTGGTCGATCGGCTGGTCGCCGAGCTGCTGCTGGGCCTGCAGGGTGTAGCGGCCGTCCACGAACAGCGCCGCGTGCCGGGTGCCGACCACCGCCATGCCGGCGGAGCCGGTAAAGCCGGTGAGCCAGGCCAGGCGCTCGTCGGCGGCGGGCACATACTCGTTCTGGTACTCATCCCCCCGCGGCACCAGGAAGGCCTGCACCCCCTGCCGCGCCAGTTCATCCCGCAGCGCCTGTAAGCGTTCCCGACTCATGGTCCACCTCTCCTCAATTTCCGTGGCGGCCCTGCTGCCGCTGGCTGTTTGCGGGACACGGGCTAGGCGCCCGCCGTGAATACATCCCTGTAGGCTTGTCTGCGAGGTCCCTCTCGCAGACAGTCCCGCAAACAGCCACCGGCATCAGGACCTTCGCATCTGGCTAAATCACATGGTTCAGCTTGAAAAAGCGCAGTCTACCAGCCCCCTTGCAGCCTTGCCGACGTGTATAATGCGCGCCTTGTTTTTCCGCTGATCAGCCGAGTTACCGAATCTTAGATTATGGGCCAGAGTTCTACCCAGGCAGGCTATACCGGCCGCCGCACCTTCGCGATCATTTCCCACCCGGACGCCGGTAAGACCACGGTGACCGAAAAGCTGCTGCTGTTCGGGAATGCGATCCAGCTGGCCGGCTCGGTCAAGGGCAAGAAGGGTCCCCACGCGCGCTCCGACTGGATGACCATGGAGCAGGAGCGCGGCATCTCGGTGACCTCGTCGGTCATGCAGTTCCCCTACAAGGGCCGCACGGTCAACCTGCTGGACACCCCCGGCCACGAGGACTTCTCCGAGGACACCTACCGGGTGCTGACCGCAGTGGATTCCGCGCTGATGGTGATCGACGGCGCCAAGGGTGTCGAGGACCGCACCATCAAGCTGATGAACGTCTGCCGCCTGCGCACCACGCCGATACTGTCGTTTATCAACAAGCTCGACCGCGACATCCGCGATCCCATAGAGGTGATGGACGAGATCGAGGAAGTGCTGGATATCCAGGCCGCGCCGATCAACTGGCCGCTGGGCTCCGGCAAGAACTTCAGGGGCGTCTACAACCTCTACACGGACACCATCCACGTGTACAAACAGGGCCAGGGCCACACCATCCCCGACGATATCCAGATAAAAGGGCTGGATTCCGCCGAGGCGGACGCGCTGCTGGGCGAGTACGCCGAGGATATCCGCGAGGAGATCGACCTGGTGCGCGGGGCCACCCACCCGTTCGACCTGGAGGCCTACCTGGCCGGCCAGCTGACGCCGGTGTTCTTCGGTACCGCGCTCGGCAATTTCGGCGTGCGCGAAATGCTCGACGGCTTCGTCGAGTGGGCGCCGGGCCCGCAGCCGCGGGAGACCAACGAGCGCACCGTCGAGCCGAACGAAGACAGGTTCAGCGGCTTCGTGTTCAAGATCCAGGCGAACATGGATCCCAAGCACCGCGACCGCATCGCCTTTATGCGTGTCTGCTCCGGCACCTACAACCGCGGCATGAAGATGAAGCACGTGCGCATCGGCAAGGACGTGAAGATCGCCGACGCGGTGACCTTCATGGCCGGCGACCGCACCCATGTGGAGGAGGCCATCGCCGGCGACATCATCGGCCTGCACAACCACGGCACCATCCAGATCGGCGACACCTTTACCGAGGGCGAGAGCCTGAAGTTTACCGGCATTCCCAACTTCGCCCCGGAACTCTTCCGCCGCATCCGCCTGAAGGATCCGCTGAAACTGAAGCAGCTGCAGAAGGGCCTGCAGCAGCTGTCGGAAGAGGGCTCTACCCAGGTGTTCTTCCCGCTGGACAACAACGACATCATTGTCGGCGCCGTGGGGGTGCTGCAGTTCGAGGTGGTGGCCTACCGCCTGAAGGACGAGTACAAGGTGGAAGCCGTCTACGAGAACGTGAACGTGAACACCGCGCGCTGGGTCGACAGCGACAGCGCCAAGGAACTGGAAAACTTCAGGCGCAAGGCCAGCACCAACCTGGCCCTGGACGGCAGCGGCCACCTGACCTACCTGGCACCGACCCGGGTCAATCTGCAGCTGGCGGAAGAGCGCTACCCGGATATTCGCTTCTACGCCACGCGCGAGCACTAAAATACGGGACCCGGGACCCGGGACTCGGGACTCGGGTAGGGTGCGCCGTGCGCACCACTGTAGGAGCCTGCTTGCAGGCGAACAGATCGGAACTCCGTAGCCTTTCGCTTGCAAGCAAGCTCCTACAAACGCATGGGCAACAAAATTGAGAGAAGAATCGACGTGAGTATCCCAAAGAATCTACCCGAAGAAATGCCGCGCATCGGCAACCGCTTTACCGCCGCCATCGGCAAGCTGCTGGTAAAAATGCTCGGCTGGCGTATCGAGGGCGAATTCCCGCCGGAGAAAAAGGTGATGGTGGCGCTGGCTCCGCATACCTCCAACTGGGACTTCGTCGTCGCCATGCCGTTTATCATGGCGCTCAGGCTGAAGGCCTCCTGGCTGATGAAAAAGGAGGCCTTCTTCTGGCCGTTCAAGGGCCTGTTTATGTGGCTCGGCGGCATTCCCACCGACAGATCCGCCCCCGGCGGCATGGCCAAGCAGGTGGCCAGCCAGTTTCGCGAGAATGAAAAAATGTGGGTGGCCATCACCCCCGAGGGTACGCGCAAGAAAGTGGCCAAGTGGAAAAACGGTTTCCTGCGCATCGCCTATGCCGCCGGCGTGCCCATCCTGATCGTCGCCTGGGATTTTCCCAACAAGCGTATCTGTGTCGATTCCCTCTATCGCCCCACCGGCGACCTGGAGGTGGATATGCGTGAGATACAGCGCCGCTTCAGCAAATACCAGGGCCGCAACCCGGAAAAACAGACCGACTTTGTTGAAGAAGTCGGGGGTAAACAAGAGAAACAGTGACCCAGGAAACGTGGAGCAGTTAACCGGCGATCTCTCCCTCATCACCTACCTGATACTGACCGCGGTGGCCTTCACCGCGGGCTTTATCAGCGCCATCGCCGGCGGCGGTGGCATCATCACCCTGCCGGCACTGCTGTGGGCCGGCATACCGCCGCTGGACGCCCTGGGCACCAACAAATTCCAGAGCGTCTTCGGCACACTGTCCTCGGCAATCAATTTCTTCCAGAAGGGCCACCTGGACCTGCGCCCCCTGTGGCCGGGCCTGCTGGCGGCCGTCATAGGTTCCGCACTCGGCACCTGGAGCGTGACCCAACTGGGCGGCGAGCAGCTGAAAACCCTGCTGCCGATACTGCTGATCGCGATTGCCCTCTATTTCATGTTCTCCCCGCGCATCTCCGATGTAGACGCCAGGCCGCGCATGCCGAATGGCCTGTTCAATATTCTGGTTGGCGGCGGCATCGGTTTTTACGGCGGCTTCTTCGGCCCGGGCATGGGCTCCATCTACGCGCTGGCTTTCGCCGCGCTGCTCGGCTACAACATGCGCAGGGCCACCGCGCACACCAAGCCGTTGGTGCTGGCCACCAACGCCACTTCGATGTTTATCTTTATGGCCGGCGGCCACCTGCTGCTGTGGCTGGCGATCAGCATGTCCGCGGCCCAGTTTGTCGGTGCGCGGCTGGGTTCCAACCTGGTGATCTCCCGTGGTGCCAGGCTGATCAAGCCGGTGGTCATCCTGGCGACCATCGCCGTTGCCATTCGTCTGCTGATGGAATCGAGATGACGCTATTTCTGACCCTGTTGCTTTCCTTCGTGGTCTTCGTCCTGATAATCTGGGCCTTCATGCATATGCGCACGCCGCGCTTCCGTGTGGACCGCAAAGATTTCCTCAAAGGGCTGGAAGACGTAATCGCCGGCCAGGCGGACGACAATGAGTGGCGGGTACTCACCGGCTACCCGATGCGCCACGACCCGCAGCTGGAGAAGCTGCGCCTCGAGTGTCTGGAGATCGAAGAGGCCGAATACACCGGCGGTTCGCCCTACCTGTTTACCGACATCGGGCTGGAGCGCCTGCGCGGGGTACGCCAGCGACTGCTGGCGGCCGACGGCGAAAAAGACAACGACAAATAATCCAACGAGCGTTATCAAAGGATAAAATCATGTTCAGACCACTGCTGACCCTGACCGGCGGACTGATCGCGGCCCTGGCCGTAAGCGCGGCCCAGGCCAAACCGCTGTCCCAGGAAGACATCTCCGTAGCGGAAGTGTTGCGCGACCGCGCGCTGGAATCCTCCGATGCCTACAGCATCGTCGAGTCCCTGACCGTGGAAGTGGGCCCGCGCCGTGCCGGCACCGAGGGCGACCGCCGCGCGGTGGACTGGGCGCAGCAGAAAATGAAAGACCTCGGCTTCGACCGCGTCTACACCGAGCAGATCGACGTGCCACGCTGGTACCGCGGCCACGCCCACGCCGAAGTGGTCGCGCCCTTCCCGCAGCCGCTGGTGGTCACCTCCCTCGGCTACGGGGCCGCCACGCCCGACGGCGGACTGACTGCGGAGATCGTCGAGTTCGCCGATGTGGGAGCCCTGCTGAAGGCGCCGGCGCGCAAGGTCAAGGGCAAGATCGCCTTTATCAACAAGCGCATGGAGCGCGCCCGCACCGGTGAGGGCTACGGCCCGGCAGTGGGCGGCCGCAGCAGGGGCATGCGTGCCGCCGCGGAGAAAGGCGCGGCGGCGCTGCTGCTGCGCTCCGTGGGCACCGACTCCGACCGCTTCGCCCACACCGGCATGATGTCCATTGACGGCGTCGAGAATCCGGTGCCGGCCCTGGCCCTGTCCGCCCCCGACGCCAACCTGCTGGAAGCCATGCTCAAGCGCGGCAAGCCGGTGCAGGTAAAACTGGACGTGGACAACGAGCGCCTGGCCGACGGCCCTTCCTTTAACGTGATCGGTGAAATCACCGGCCGCGAAAAACCGCAAGAGGTGATGATCATCGGCGCCCACCTGGACTCTTGGGACGAGGGCACCGGCGCGCTGGACGACGGCGCCGGCGTGGCCATCGTGATGGAAACTGCGCGCCTGATCGCCGAACTGCCCCAGCGCCCGCGCCGCACCCTGCGCGTGGTTTTATTTGGTGCCGAGGAAATCGGCCTGGTGGGCGCCAAGCAGTATGTGGATGCGCACCAGGACGAACTGGACAACATCGTCGCCGTGTCCGAATCCGACTTCGGTGCCGGCAAGATCTGGCGCTTCGACACCCGCCTGCCGGAGAGCAAGTTCGATATAGCCGACCAGATGATGCAGCTGCTGGCCCCCCTCGGCATAGAGCGCGGCAACAACGAATCCCACGGCGGCCCCGACAGCAGCGTCTTCGTCGCCCTGGGCGTGCCCGCCTTCGGTCTCTACCAGGATGGCACCGACTACTTCGACTACCACCACACGCCCAACGACACCCTGGACAAGGTGGACCCGGACAAGCTGAAGCAGAATGTGGCGGCCTGGGTGGTGATGTCCTTCCTGACGGTGGAAATGGAAGGTGACCTGGGCAGGGTGCCGACTGAGCACTGAAGCCTTCGGAGCCTCTGGTCGGTAATGTACGGCCAAATTTTCCAATCGAAACCCCGTCATTTGCACGGGGTTTTTTGTATATGGCACCCGGATCAACCGGGATCAGAAGCCGGTGGCTCTTGAATAACGGGAAATACCTGTTAAGTTATTGATTTATAAGGGATGGGGGAGGTATTCAAGAGCCGATGACAGGGCTGGGATAGTGAGCCTGGGGCAATATAATTCGGTCCCTCAGAACTGTCTTTATTATGTAACCATTTGATTTTAAAGGAAATTTTTCCCTCTGACAGTGCTCTCTTTTTGAGTTATAGAGCGAAGGTGATATAAAGCTATTGGCTTTTGAATAAAACTGTTAAGCACACAAGGACGAAATGTGGTTTCGGATAGAGAAAAAATACTTACAAAACTGGAAGAAATAGAATTTTGGCCAGAGCTGAATGAGCAGCTAGAAGCTTATCTAGATAAAGCAATAAGCCTAAAGGATATTGAATTTGTAGAGGCTCTGCTCAAGGCTGGTGCTAATCCAAACCCAAAGGATAATCTTGACGATCATCTTCACTACTTGTTGCATGAGTATAAGGTTGAAAGAACCATCAATGGAAATTTGATTCTTTCCATCATCGAGATGCTTCTTAGATTTGGTGCCAACCCCAACAGAGTTTGGTGTAATAATCTACGGGCTTATGACTACGCAGTATCCGAGAACGTTACTTCAGTAGTAGAACTTCTGGAAAAGTACGGGGCTGACCGAGAGCTTAGGGTGCCAGTGTAGTGCTTAACCAAGCAATGCAGCCGACGGCTAAGTTTATGCACTTCTAGCGCTGTCGCTGCGCTCCATTATCGCGCAAAAAGCGCACAAACTTAGCTGCGGCTGATTGCGGCGTTATACGGAAAGGAGTAATCAGTGAGCTTCGATCTCATGGTGTTTGAACCATCGGCAGCCCCCACGGAGCGGGCCAAATTCATGGAGTGGTATCAGGCGCAAACCGAGTGGTCTGAAGACCACAGCTATCAAGACCATTCTGTTACGAGCCCGGCCTTGAAAGCCTGGTTTGAAGAGATGATTAACTTCTTTCCGCCTATGAATGGCCCATTGGCATCAGATGATATCGATGATGAGAAAGTAACAGATCACTGTATTGGCAAAGAAGTAATTTATTCAGCCTTCGCCTGGTCTGTAGCTGAAGAAGCCTATAGAAAAATGCGTGAACTCGCCATAAAGCACAACGTGGGTTTTTTCGATGTAAGTGCAGATCAGGGCGAAATTCTATTCCCCGGGCGGTCAATAACAGGGTCGGCCGCTAAATCTAAACCATGGTGGAAATTCTGGTGAATCCGTATAACCAGGCCAAGCTGGCGGACATCCTGCACAAAGCCTTCGCGCAAAAAGTCGTTCCGGCTGCCGCAGCTGGCAACGTTATGCAAGGTAATAAATGAAAAAATATCTATTGTTTTTTACTTGTATTTTGGTCGGATGTGCCGGATACAATCCAAGCTTTAACTTACGCCCAAAAGCAGGAATGGAAAAACCTATTGCAGATTTTGATAGTGATAGAAAAGATTGCATCGCAGCTGTCAATTCTATTTTTGAGAACTCTATAGGCGGCCCAACTGGAGCAGGAAGGCCAATATTAGATGATCCAAAGGGTAAATCCCCAAGTGAACTGGCAAATCTAGCGATTAGACGAAAATTCGAGTCAAATGAACAGGAGCTTGTTTTTAAACATCAAGAAATGAAGAATACAATGTATCTGAACTGCATGGATTCACGTGGGTGGGCTAAGCCAGCCCGCCACTGACCCGGCCAGAGAGGGTGTTCAAAACTCTGTGTCAGCCAAATAGCCTCACAGGCTGATGTATTTCTCCAGGCGGTCCGGGAAGTGGATCGTCAGCTGTGATAGCGTCAGGTTCCAGTTCTGA
>NZ_JCBAJA010000047.1:0-24979 GCF_059834885.1 Microbulbifer sp. SE14
CCTCGACCTTGGCAAGCTCTTTTTTGAAGAAATTTTCTTAAGAAAATCAATCACTTGGAGCTGCCACCCCGCCGCTTGCTCAACGACGAGGGCGCGAACTATACGGGTTGCCCCGGCACGCTGCAAGCCCTTTTTTGGGCCTGTGGCAGATTTCCCTCCTCCGAGGAATCATGAGGCACTCAATCGCCTGCTGCCGACCGTGAACTCCAAGCCCGCGCTCCCGCTATTCAATATTAGTGTCGCGCGGGCCCATTACCAAATGGCCAACGGGTCACTCCCGCTCGCCGCCGGCCTTGTCCGCCTTTTCTTTCCCGGCCGCCCGCAGGGGGCGGAAGTGTCGCCAGAACCACAGGGCCGGCCCAGAGGCGGTATAGACTACCGCCAGTGTCAGCAGAACCTTCGGCGGGTCTATGGTCACAAGGCTGAAGACCAGAATGACCGCCAGCATCATCACGAAGGGCACCCGCCCCTTGAAGTCGACCTTCTTGAAGCTGGTGTAGCGGAAATTGGACACCATCAACAGGCCGGCGGTCACGGTCACTGCCGCTGCGACCACCGCCAGCGCCGGCCCCACATCCGTATCGTGACCGGCCCAGACCATACTGGCCACAATGGCGGCCGCGGTCGGGCTGGCGAGACCGATGAATACTCCCTTGTCGACGGTATCCACCTGGGTATTGAAGCGCGCCAGGCGCAGCGCGGCGCAGGCCGCATAGAGGAAGGCCGCCGCCCAGCCGAACTTGCCCAGGTGGCCCAGCGCCCAGCTGAACACCACCAGCGCCGGCGCCAGGCCGAAGGACACCATGTCCGACAGGGAATCGTACTGGACGCCGAAGGCGCTCTGGGTATCCGTCAGGCGCGCGACACGGCCATCCAGCCCATCCAGGATCATGGCGACGAAGATGGCGATGGCGGCCGCCTCGAAATTGCCATTCAGGCCGGCGATGATCGCGTAGAAGCCGCTGAACAGGGCGCCGGTGGTGATCAGGTTCGGCAGCAGGTAGACGCCGCGGGCGCGCACCTTTTTACCGCTGGCGGAAACCTCTTCTTCGATATGCTCGTCGACGGGCAGTCCCAGCTCTTCAGTTGGGGCTTTCGCCTCATCGGCCTCGGCCGCGGATTTCTTGTCTTCCCCTTTGTCGCTCATATTTTCTCCGTTGGTGCATTGTGCAGCCGGCGAGTGTACAGCGATTGGCAGAGGCGCGCACAGGGCAAAAAAAAGCGGGGTTTCCCCCGCCGATTTTTGGATCATCGCAGATCGGTCAGCTGTTGCCCTCGGTCTTGTCGATGATCTTGTTGGCCTTGATCCAGGGCATCATGGCGCGCAGCCTGGCGCCGACCTCTTCGATCTGGTGCTCACCGGAAATCCGGCGCTCTGCCTTCAGGCGCGGCTGGCCGGCCAGGGATTCCAGCATAAAGTCCTTGGCGAACTTGCCGGTCTGAATGTCTTTCAGCACCCGCTGCATCTCCGCCTTGGTCTCCTCGGTGACAATGCGCGGGCCGGTAACATAGTCGCCGTACTCGGCGGTATTGGAAATAGAATAGCGCATATCGGCGATGCCACCCTGGTACATCAGGTCGACGATCAGCTTCAGTTCGTGCAGGCACTCGAAGTAGGCCATCTCCGGCGCATAGCCCGCTTCCACCAGGGTCTCGAAACCGGCCTGAACCAGCGCGGATACGCCGCCACAGAGTACCGCCTGCTCGCCGAACAGGTCGGTCTCGGTTTCCTCGCGGAAGTTGGTTTCGATAATGCCCGAGCGGCCACCTCCATTGGCGGAGGCGTAGGACAGCGCCAGCTCCTTGGCGGTGCCGGAGGCGTTCTGGTAGACGGCGATCAGGGTCGGCACGCCGCCACCCTCGAGGTAGGTGGAGCGCACCGTGTGGCCCGGACCCTTGGGCGCGATCATGATCACGTCCACGTCCTTGGGCGGCTCGATCAGCTCGAAATGCACGTTGAAGCCGTGGGCGAAGGCCAGGGCCGCGCCGGACTTCAGGTTGGGCGCCACCTGCTCGCGGTAGATGGCGGCCTGGTGCTCGTCGGGAGTCAGGATCATCACCACGTCGGCATCTCTTACCGCATCCGCGACTTCCGCCACGCGCAGGCCGGCCTTTTCCGCCTTGGCCCAGGAGCCGGAGCCCTTGCGCAGGCCGACGACCACATTCTTCACGCCGGAGTCCTTCAGGTTGTTGGCGTGGGCGTGGCCCTGGGAGCCGTAGCCGACGATGGCCACGGTTTTGCCCTGGATCAAAGACAGGTCGCAATCTTTATCGTAGAAAACTTGCATTGTTCACTTCCTATTTCTTACCGATTCAATAACAAATCAACCAATTTAAACACTCAAAACTTTTTCACCGCGGGCGATGCCCGACACCCCGGAGCGCACCACTTCCATAATCGTGTGCTCGCCCAGGGCCTGTAAAAAAGCATCCAGTTTTTCGCCGGTACCCGCCACCTGCACCGTGTACATATTGCTGGTGACGTCCACTATCTGGCCGCGAAAAATATCCACGCTGCGCTTGATTTCATCGCGCTGCGCACCGCTGGCACGGACCTTCACCAATAGGAGTTCGCGCTCGATATGGGAGCCCTCGGTAAGGTCCACCAGTTTGACCACGTCGATCAGCTTGTTCAGGTTCTTGGTGACCTGCTCAATCTTGTGGTCGTCGCCGATGGTGACCAGGGTCAGGCGCGACAGGGTGGAGTCCTCGGTCGGCGCCACCGTCAGGCTCTCGATGTTATAGCCGCGCTGGGAGAAGAGCCCCACTACACGGGACAGGGCCCCCGGTTCGTTTTCCATCAACACTGAAATGATTCTGCGCATCGTATTACTTCCCTAGGTCCGCTCCGTCTTGCTCAACCACATATCCCGCATGGAGCCGTTCGGCATTACCTGCATCGGATACACATGCTCGGACGGATCCACATAGACATCGATAAACACGGTGCGGTCCTTGATGGCAAAGGCCTCGTGCAGCTTGTCGTGCAGCTCCTCGCGCCGCTCGATTTTCACTCCCAGGTGGCCGTAGGCCTCGGCGAGCTTGACGAAATCCGGCAGGGACTCCTCGTAGACGCTGTTGGACAGGCGCCCCTCGTACTGCATCTCCTGCCACTGCTTCACCATCCCCAGGGCCTGGTTGTTCAGGCACAGGATTTTTACCGGCAGGTGATACTGGGTCGCGGTGGACAATTCCTGGATACACATCTGGATGCTGCCCTCGCCGGTCACGCAGACCACCTCCTTTTCCGGGTGCGCAATCTTCACCCCCAGCGCCGCCGGCAGGCCAAAGCCCATGGTTCCGAGGCCGCCGGAATTGATCCAGCGGCGCGGCTTGTCGAACAGGTAGTACTGGGCGGCGAACATCTGGTGCTGGCCCACGTCCGAGGTCACGAAGGCGTCGCCTTCGGTAATGTCGTAGACGGCGCGGATCACCTCCTGCGGCATGATCAGGGCGCCGTCGGTGCGATAGCGCGGCGCCGTGTAGATGCCGTGGCGCTCGCGCCAGTCGTCGATCTGCCGCCACCAGTCGACGATGGCCGACTGGTCCGGCTGGTCCTCGGAGGACTTGAGCATTTCCAGCATATCGCCCAGCACCGACTGCACGGTGCCCACGATCGGGATATCGGCGACGATGGTCTTGGAGATGGATGCCGGATCCACATCGATATGGATGATCTTGGCTCCCGGGCAGAACTTGCTCGGCGTGTTGGTGACGCGGTCGTCGAAGCGCGCCCCCACCGCCAGGATCACATCCGCGTGGTGCATGGCGGTGTTGGCTTCGAAGGTTCCGTGCATGCCCAGCATGCCGAGGAAGCGCTTGTCGCTGCCCGGGAAGGCGCCGAGGCCCATCAGGGTGTTGGTCACCGGGTAGTTCAGCCGCCGTGCAATCTCGGTCAGCAGTTCGGCGCCCTCTCCCTGTACCACACCGCCGCCGGCGTAGATCACCGGGCGCTTGGCGGACAGCAGCAGCGCCACCGCCTTGCGGATCTGGCCGCTGTGGCCCTTGCCCGCCGGGGTGTAGGAGCGCATGCGCAGTTTTTCCGGGTAGCGGTAGGGGAAGCGGTCCGCCGGGTTGGTGACATCCTTGGGCACGTCGATCACCACCGGGCCGGGGCGGCCGGTGCTGGCGATATAGAAGGCCTTCTTGACCACCTCGGGGATTTCCTCGGCGTTCTTGACCAGGAAGCTGTGCTTCACGATCGGGCGGGAGCAACCGACCATATCGGTTTCCTGGAAGGCGTCCTCGCCGATCTTGTCGCTGGGCACCTGGCCGGAGATCACCACCATCGGGATCGAATCCATATAGGCGGTGGCGATGCCGGTGATCGCATTGGTGGCGCCCGGGCCGGACGTCACCAGCACCACGCCCACCTTGCCGGTGGCGCGGGCATAGCCGTCCGCCGCGTGGGTGGCGCCCTGCTCGTGGCGCACCAGAATGTGCTTGATGCCCTTCTGGCGGAAGATGGCGTCGTAGATATGCAACGCCGAACCGCCGGGGTAGCCGAAGATCAGGTCCACCCCTTCATCCTGCAGCGCGCGAACCAACATATCGCCGCCGGAGAGTAATTCCACTGAAGCCCCCTCAAATTTCCTGTTTCGTAGGATATTCATCACTCAAGAACGAAAAAACTGCCAATTGGCGAGAAGCCAGGCGGCAATTGTAAAGGAATTTTATGACAAATATCAGCCTTTGGCGCAGCTGCATGCCGATTTTTAGGATAGCTCTATCGGTGCAAACCGGGCGCACGAGCCGGCGCCAGTGTAAACCGGACCACAACAGGCTCGCAGGCCTCCAGGGTGGGGAGGGCTCTTTCGACAGGATGGGGCGGGCGTTTGGCCCGCCGGGCTGGAGCCGGGGCCGCGGGTGTGCGGGGAACTCCAGTCGCCGAGCGATTGATTCTGCAAACTGAACCCGGCCTGTCAATAGAGAATCCCCGCGAGATTCGCAAAGTGTTAAGGCGGTTGTAGGCAAGCGCGCGCAGACAAGTACAATGCGGCGGACGATTACAGAATTAGATTCATTATTAGTGATTGGGGGACAACCCATGCGCATCGCTGTCGCGATCATGATTTCGACTCTGGCACTGGCCGCCCGGGCCGACGGCATCTACAAGTGGGTGGACGAGAACGGCGTGGTGCATTTCGGCTCCCAGCCGCCGCAGAAAGAAAATGTCGAGGTGGTGAAGAAGCCCAAGTCCGAGCGCTACAAGCAGTGGCAGTCGGAGCAGGCGGCACTGAAGGCCGAACAGGCCGCCGAGGAGCCCACCTCCACCGAAAAGGCCGTGGCGGCCAAGCCGGAAGCCGAGCAGAAGCCGCAGCAGGATGAGGCCCTCACCAAGGCACAGCAGGCCGTGCGCGCCCAGCGCTGCCGGATGGCCCAGACCGACCTGCAGGAGCTGACCACCCACTCCCGCGTGCGCGAGGTGGGCCCCGACGGCAAGGTGCGGGTACTGCCGGAAGAAGAGCGCCAGCAGCGCATCCAGCGTATGCAGCAGCAGATCCAGGACAACTGCTGATATTCAAACTGTGCGGGCGACTACCTCACCCCCGCGCACTAAGCCGAGGCTGGGCGGCCCTGCTACCGGGGGCCGTCCGGGAAAAAGCCTCATCGGCAAACATTTCCCGGACGGCCCCCGGTAGCAGGGCCTTCGCATCAGGTTTCGATATTCTTTTCAAGACTCGTGGGTGAGTAGCTACCTGTGCGGGTTTATTCCCCACTCAACTCTAGGTAGGGCGCATCGGCAAACTGCTCCAGCCGGTAGCTCTGCGTGTAGTAATCCGCCTCGAAGACACCGCCGCGGGCCATGGGTACCGCCACCCGCGCCAGGCTCAGCTGCTTCACCAGGTAGGGGCCGTCCTGGCCCCGGTCGCGAATCATCAGGCCATGGAACTCCAGCGGCACCCAGTGGCGCCCCGGCGCCAGTTCGGCGGCGTACTGGGTGCTGCCGATCGGGGAGTCGGGATCGTTGTACAGAGAGGCGCGAAAGTAGTAACGCGAAGCCCGCGCCACCTCCACCTGGGCCTCGACCAGCAGGTTGCCGCCGACGGTGAGCGAGTCCCGCAGCGCACCGGTGTAGCGGCCCACGTCCTCCGACAGGGTAAAGGCCACGGCGTCGCGCAGCCCGTCGATATCAGTGTCCACCACCACCTTGTAGATACCTGCCGGCAGCGTCTCGCCGCCGTGGGTTCCGGCCTCCAGCGCCACCTCGTAGATATGGTCGCCGTCGCCGTCCTCCAGCGCCAGCTCGGCGACGATACGCCGGTCATCGTGGACCAGCAGCGCCCTGAAGTCCGCCGCCACCCGCCCCCGATCCGGCCGCGTCAGGTAGGCGTGGACGCGCACCTCGTCGCCACGCAGATAGAACTTCCGCCCGGTCCACAGTGTCAGTACGGCGCCGTCCTCGCCCCGGCTGGTGCGCCGGTCGGCGCCGTGGGTCTGGCTGATCGGGTCCTGGGCGGGATTCTCGATGGCGCGGTTTTCCGGCGGATAGCGGTGGTGCCTGGCCAGGTCCGACAGCAGCGATTGATGCAGTTCCGTCTTCACCGGCAGCGCCTGCAGCTGCCGCCACACCCGCGGGGTCTCCGCCGGCCCGGCAGCGGTTTCCGTGGGAGAAGCACTGCCCGGGGAAATTGTGGCTTCCGGCTCGGCCGCTGGGGCGTCGACAGGAGTGGCCATCGCCGCGCCTTCGCTGCCCCCTGCTCTCAGCTGCCAGCCGCCGGCGGCAACCAGCAGTGCACCGCCCAGCAGCAGTGCCGGGCGCCAATTGCGGCGCCGCTCACCTCCAGACATCCGCACACCTCACCGCAATCGTCACTGGGTGCAGGCGGCGATGCGCCCGGCGGAGTTCCTGCCCGCGCCGCAGCCGAGGCCGTCGGGAATACCGCTGTAGTCCGGCGCCAGCAGGCCGCCGTTGCGCTGGGCGTCGTGGTCCGTGTGCAGGCTGGCCAGGTTGTAGGAGCGCGCCGTGCCCTTGTGGTCGTTGTCGCAGGTGAAGATGGGGCTGCCGTAGGCCACCCCCCAGAAGGTCTCGTACTCGTGCAGGTCGGAGTAGAGGTTGCGCTTGGCGGAACCGGCGCAGTTCATCTGCGAGGCCAGGTTGATATAGCCGTCGTCCTCGCCATTCAGCATCGCCGAGGAGGCGCCCTCCATACCCGGGAAGGCCGCGTAGCCGCCGATGGTGTACAGCGGCGCGGCCAGGTTGGTGCCGACATAGTTGCGCACCGCGTAGACGTCGTTGGTCTGCAGGTAGCGCACGCCGGCGCAGGTCTTGCCGAGGAAGGCGTCGTTGATCGCGCTGTCGAACCAGTTGCCGTTGCAGATGCGGTCGGCACCCTCGGTGCCGGTGATGGCGCCGCCGGTGGTGAGTATGGCGGCGACGCCGCTGATGGCGCCGTCGAAATCCACATCGACCGCATTGCCCTCATCCAGGCCGGCCACATTGACTGTCTCGGTCACCGTCTCGCAGGTCTCCCCGCCCCACCAGGAGGAGGTGCACTCCTCGCGGGTGCGGGTCTCGGTGTTGCTGTCCATCTGGGTGTAGGCGCGGTTGTAGTAGGGGGATCCCGGTACCGCGTTGCCGGCGATATAGACCATCTGGGTCGCCCCCTGGCTGTGGGCCACTATCCAGAAGGTGTCGCCGGTGCCGCACTGGTCGGCGTGCTGGTAGCCGTCGCCGGCGCCGCTGCGGATGGCGAGTATCTGGCGGGCGATTTCGCCGGCGGTGCCGTCGTGCCAATAGGGCAGCTCGGCCTCGTCGGTGGAGTTGTAGCCGACTATGCCGTAGTGACCGCCGTCGCCGCGCAGCTGGGCGATAAAGTCGCCCCCCTGGTACTCCTCGAAATAGGCCTCGCTCCAGTAGTCCAGCGCCGGCTGGCGCAGCCGGCCCTCGCTGTCGAGCCGCTGTTTGATATGTCCCTCGACCCCGTGGCCGTGCACCAGGATATAGCAGTTTTCCGCCGCGGCGGAAGCAGTGAAAAGGAAGCCGGCCAGCAGCAGGAAAAGGCGGGCAACCGGGCGTCTGTACAGTGTCATCGCTGTGTCCTTTTTATCTTTATGTACTCGGACTCAAATTCGAGACTCTCGAATCATTATTGTTATCCGCCGCAATCCAGCAGCCGCGACGTTGCGCAATACCTTAGACGCGACACAAGTGCCCCTCCTAGGAGCAATGGCGCCAGAGGGGGCGCCGGGGCGACAGCGCGACTGACCCCGCAGTCGAATCGGGCGAAACCGCTTCCGCCGCCGCGGAGCCTTTGCTATGGTGATTATTCCGCCACCCGGATGGCAGGAGAGTCATGCGGCACGATAATAAATCGACCGGCGCAGCCGGCATCCCCAAAATTTTCGCCCCCTATTTCGTCGAGGCCGCCGCGCGGCTCGGCGCTCCCAGCGATGCGCTGATTCGGCGACTGCCGTTCGAGTTCAGCTGGTGCCCTGGGGAAGGCGAGCGTCTCGACTACGGGGAATTCAATGCCCTGATAGAGGCCCTGCTAGCGCTGTCACCCATTCCCTCGCCGGGACTCAGCTTCAGCCGCTTCCCGATGATCGAGCGGGTCGAGGAGACCATTATCGAGGCGCAGCCGCTGCTGGGCCGGCCGCGGGAACTGCTGCGCCCGGCGGAGCTGATGCTGTCGCAGACACTCGCCCCCCTGCTGCACCTGCAGACCCGCCCGGAAGCCGGCGGCGAGGCGCTCGGCTTCGACTGGCAGCGCCAGCTGTTCAGCGCCCCGGTCAACGCCTTTATCGCGGAGATGCTGATGACCCGCTGCGTGGAACTGCTGCGCACCCTGACCCCGGCGCGCACCGAGATCCGCAGCGTGCAGCTGCGCCGGCCGGCGCCGGACGACAGCGCCATTTACCGGCGGGTTTTCCAGTGCCCGGTGCACTTCGCCTGCGCCGGCGACGCACTGGTCCTCGGGCCGCAAACCCTGGACGCCCCCATTCCCCGCTACCACCGGCTGCTGCGCAGCCAGAGCCGCAACACCCTGAAGGCGGTGCTACACGGCACCCTATCCAACTGCAACCTGGCCGCCAGCCTGCGCCACTGGCTCGAGCGACGCCTGCTGCATGAGGAAGTCACCATCTCCCGCGCCGCTGCCCATTTCGGCATCAGCGGGCGCACACTGCAGCGGCGGCTGCGCGAACAGGGCGTGACCTTCCAGCAGATCAAGGACGGCGCCACCCTGGCGCTGACCAAGCAGCTGCTCCTCTCCACCAGCGACTCGGTGGAGAGCATCGCCACCCGATTGCACTACGCCGAGCGCTCTGTATTCGCCAAGTTTTTCAAGCGGCGCGAGGGGGTGAGTCCCAGTGAGTACCGGCGCAGCAATGCGGAGGTTAAGGTGGGTGAAGCCTAAGGCGATTTTCCCCTCCCCCTAACGACAAATCCCCGGCAGATGGCTCTGCCGGGCTTTGGTCGTTTTGCTGTGTGCAAATCGGAAGGCCTGACCTTGTCAGCCTTTTACCATCATGGTACATGTACCGATTGAATCTCGAAGATATATGACGGCGTCTCCTCGTAAACACGTACAGCTAATACTAAATCGCTGGCGCCTTCTTCAATCGTAAACAGATCTACCAAAACATCCCAATAACTCCGCATCCACTGACATACTGATGTCTGCCATGCTTCTTCTGGCAAACTGGTCAATCGATCACCATAGCTTTGTATATTTCCTGCTATTCTGGACGCATCTTCCGAAGAAACCGGGAGAACTCCTTCTATCCCTCGTACAAGCTCAAAATCCCCGTCTTTAAACGCTTCTACTATTTCAGTTAAGGTACTTCTCCACGCTGATGGTATTGGCGTTTGGTTACTTTCATCTTTTAAAACCTCTACAATATCAGTCATTAGTTCCCCCCGGAATGAAGTCCTTTGTGGCAGTCTTTGCAAACCTCAGCATGGTTTTCTTTGACTGTCGGCCCACCGTCTGCATGGCGTTTGACATGATGGCCCGCGGAGTTTGATTCATCGATCTGAGTTCCACACCCGTTCGCACATTGATGACCTTGCTCTGCACGTTTTGCTTCGCGTTCTGATGGTGTAAACAATCGTTTCGGATCTCGTTCCGACTTAGGAACAGTACCAGGTCCACTCGGAGGCTTTGGCAGGGCTCCTTTTGTAACCTTCTTCTTAGTATTCCCAACAACTTTAACGTAGTCTTCACCACTGAGCCCGCCGTTTAGAGCTGCAGACCCACCGAGCGCATACTCGCCATCCATTGCCGCTGTGGCAGCAATGGATCTTGCCATAGACGTTGAACAGCCTGTAACAGCACACAGTATTGCCCCACCGGCTGCTGCCCCTCCAGAGCCATCCCTTCTCTTAGGCGACTCCCCATCGGGGTCCACAAAAGCATAGGGGTTGTTATTCGCATAGGCGTAGCGATTAAACGACTGTACATTGCTCGACGTGAACCCGACCGGATCATTCGAGTAAAACCGACCGCCTACGCCCGATCTTAACTACATCCCGCTACAGCCCAGTGCCCGCGCGGCCTTCAGGGCCGCAGGCCCCAACGCCGGACAACTTTAGCAAGTTACAGGCCCCGACGCACTTTTTCGCTTAGCCGCCGCACAGCTCGGGGCGCAGTCGCTTCAAGGTCTAATCCTGTTCAGCCTTTTAGTCCCGTGAACGCTTCGTTTTATCTTATACTCAATAAATCTTTCTCTATTTGTTCAAAATATTCCATAAGTGCATCGTGCCCATATGACTTCCATATTTGATATTCTTTATTCGTAAGAAAAGTAACCAACAAAAAATTATAGCAAACTTCGTCAAATTCAACAGAGTCAGGCAGATAGTTCAAAACATTTGATACGCAAACCGGCAGAAAAATTACACCGTAGATATCTAAATGTGAAAGTTCTGGAGAACTAATAGGAAGAACATTTCCAAGCCGAACTTGAAACTCTTTTCCAGCTTCTTCAACATTTGCTATAACCCTCCTAATAAAATCAACGTCGCCATCTGTGGCCGTCATATAAATATTTTCTGATACACTCGGCAAGCTAAAAACAACGGACAATTCATCTCCAAGATCGAGAACACCTTGACGATAACAGTTGCCTAACTCGTCCTCAAACCTATACCGCTCACACTCAGAAGCTCCATACGGATTATCGAGAATTTCACTGATAATCCTGGCGTGCAGCCTATTTCTATTTTCCATTTTCATAGCGCTAAAAACGTTTACTCTAGCATATCTTTGATTCGATTAACTGGATTTGGCGGATCGTATTCTCCAGCACCTTTCCCAAGATCTTTAGAGTGTTTATCCACCTGATTACACTGTTTACAGGAAGCAACGATGTTGTCTTTATGGTTAGCTTCCGATTTTGCTTGATCAATAGTCATTCTCCCCTCATTAACATCCTTCTTATAAGAATTGAGGGTTTTTGCATGATCTCCTTGGGTTGCATCATTTTTTTGGCAATATTCGCATTTTCCACCAGCCTCTGAAATGCGCTGTTGCTTTGCCTTATTAAATGTGCCGCCCCTCAATTTTTGTAGACCTCAAAACCTGCTTTCCCGCAGCTTTTCCTAATCCCTTTACGGTAGGCGCTGGCAAACCAGTTGTTTGCTCAAAAACCTCACCACCAGCCTCCTTTGCTATAAATAGGACTATTGGGACTAGTGCCGGGGCTTGGCCATCGGGATCATTGTACTTATACGGATTGTTGTATGCGTAGGCATACCGATTGAAGCTGTGCAGGTCCCGATAGCCTATCGGGTCATTCGAGTAAAACCGTCCGCCTACGCCCAATCCTAGCTATATCCCGCTACAGCCCAGTATCCACGCGGCTTTCAGGGCTACAACCCCCAACATCGGACCACTTTAGCAAGTTACAGGCCCCGACGCACTTTTTCGCTTAGCCGCCGCACAGTTCAGGGCGCGGCAGTGTCCTGAGCGACCGCCGGCAAGCTGCCTTAGGGCCCGATTCCCAGCCCATCTAAATTATATTTTTAGTAGCGACTCATCATACCAGACATCTTCATAGTCACCCGCAATTAAAAAGCGCCATCCAGGAGGAAGGCCAAGATACTTTTTTATTTCAGGACACCATTCAGAAAGATGTTCAACATGCAGCGGTTTAAAGAAATCTGGTTCGCCAGATAGCTCTTCCCCTGCCCATATATACCAACCTGTTGTATCTCCTTCAGGCGGGTGCCTCAAGCCATTAATGGGCAGAGTACCATCACGAACGTTCAAGGCTATACCCACCTTTTTATCATTGGGCGATGGACAATGATAAACCCCATATTTTTTACAGAGCACCTTCTGCTCTATTTCAATATCTGAACTCAAAGGCCTAACTCCTCTTTCTTCTCACGAGAATAGCGACTCATCTCCGCCCCTTGTCGAGCCGAGCACGTAGGACACTGAGGTTGAACCGCATCAAGACTCCGCATCTGCATTCTGTCAATAGTGCCCGTCTCGTAATACTCTTTAACCAACGGGGTTTTGTGGTCCGCCACCTGTTTCTGTGTTACAGCACCACAATCAACACACGGTTGACCCTGTACCGATTCACGCTGAGCTGTTGTTGTAGCACCGGAGGGACGTTTATAAGGAACTGTTATCTTCGGCGCACTTCCTGGAGAAACAGGCAGATCAACAAGGCCCGTCTCTACACCTATTGTTACTGCTGCAGCCCCAATAGGCGAAGAAACAGCGAGCACGCCTATACCGACAATAGCGACACCAGCAGCCTGATAAGCTGTTGCTTTAGCATGAAACTCCGGATTGGTCCCCGCTATTTCCCTTGTTCTTTGATCCGCAAGCATTAGGGAAAACGGAGATGGCGTCTCTCCACTTAGATCTACATATCTATAGGGATTGTTATTCGCATAAGCATAGCGATTGAACGAATGCAGGTTACTCTCAGCGAACCCCACCGGATCATTCGAGTAAAACCGCCCAATCACTGGATCATAATACCGCGCCTGCATATAGGTCAGGCCCAGTTCTGCGTCATGCTGGTGGCCGGTATAACCCACATCCTGCTGAACGCCCTCGACGCTATCGCCAAATGGCTTGTAGTGACTGCGGCTGACCACCGCACCATTTTTATCAGTGATCACCGCCGGGGAGCCGACAACATTCGTGTGGTAGTAGGTCACCTCCGCTCGTACTACCGAGGCGAGGAAGGCTAGCAAAATGAATACAGACTGTTTCAACATGGACTTCGCCTTTTTCTTCTTCACGGTTCGCCTTCCTTACAGAAATTCCCAATCGCCGCCGGTATTTTGGACTGTTATCCCCTGAGTCCGAGAGTGCGATCTAGGTCCGTTAATACATTTCACTTCGACAATTCCGTTCGAACTGAAAGATATAATCCATTGTCCGTTTGCCTCTCGATTACCATCGACTAAAACGCCATTCTTGCGTAATTGACAGTAGGAGGCATTGCTCGATTTCCAAGTGACTGTGACGACGCTTGGATTGGTGAGAACAGATGGCGTCACGTCAAAATAAGTAATGACCGGATAATCCACGATGACAGTCTTTGTGCCCGACCAGTAACCACAGCCGCTGGCATTGCAGGCCCGGACCCGATAGTAGTAGTTGCCTTCGGACTTACCGGAGTACGACTTGCTACGACTACTGCCCGAATAGGCATTTACCCAGCTCCCGCTGCCAACTTTCTGCTGCAGGTTATAGCTGGTCGCCGTCGAGGACGAACCCCAACTCACTGTATAGGCACCATCACCATCGCTAGATGGTGCAGATAAGGAGGGCGCTGAAGGCGGCAGCAGTACATCGAAGGTGGTGGAGTAGCGGTAGCCGCTACAACCAGAAGCATTACACGCGCGCACCGCATACTTGTAGGTGCCATTACCGCGCCCACTCAGCACCTTACTGGTACCCGACTGGCTCGCAACGGTGGTATAGCTACCACCATTTTTTTGCTCGCGCAGTGTATACGACGTTGCAGTGGAGACACTGGGCCAACTTACCGTATAGGCACCATTGGTATCGGTACTAGTCGGTACCGAAATGGAACCCGGAACACCTGGCGGATGAAGCACGCCGAAACTACCCGAGGTTTTCCAGCGGGAACAACCGGAACTGTTGCAGGCCTGCACCCGATACTTATAGCTACCGTTACCGCGCCCACTCAGCGCTTTGGTGGTGCCAGATTGGCTCGCAACTTGAGCCCAGCTTCCGCTGTTTTTTTGCTCTTGCAGCACATAAGAGGTGGCAGTGGAAGCACTGCTCCAGCTGATGGTAAAGCTGCCATCGGTATCGGTACTGCTCGGAACCGTAATCGAGCTCGGGGTTCTCGGCGGAGCAATTGATACCGCTAAGGAAGAAAACTGGCCACAACCCGCAGCATTACAAGCCGCAACGCGATAGTTGTTGTTGCCATATTCTGCGTTTACAACGTCGACTGATGTCTCATCCTGGTTGTAGACTGACTCCCAATGTCCGCTCGCCCGTTGCCTTTGCAAGAGATAAAACGCCGCATCCGTGACGGCGGTCCAAGAGGCAGTGATCACCTCATTCAGACCCGCTTGGCTAGGAACAGTTAGTACAGGTGAGCTTGACGGAGCGAAAGCGCCAGGGCCTGTTGTGTCTTTGGCGACCAGACGCTCACCAAGATATATGAAGTCTGAAGCTGTACCATTGGTATCGTACTTGTACAGCAATCGACCATCCCGGTTGTAGTAGGAATAGACAGTGCCAGTGGCCGTGGTGGATTTTACGCGCTTGCCGTGCCCGTCGTACTGGTAGCTATTGTTGCCAGAAGCCGTCATCTGATTGGCAAGATTATAGGTATATGCCCGGCTGCCATTGGCAGTGACATTCCCTCGATTGTCATAACCAAAACTGTAACTCTTTGATCCCGTCACAGTATCGAGGCGATTATTCCCATCGTAAGCGTAATCAAGCAGGAAAGTTCCGAGGGTCATCCGCTCGATATTGCCAAGCAGATCGTAGTCAATATCACCTGCACCCCAGGGTCCAGACACCTTATCAAGACGATCTAGCCCATCGTAGGTCATACCTAGGTCGTAATGGCTATCAATGCCGTCTAGCAGGCTGGTAATATTGAGTGATTTATCGTAGTGGGCGCTCTGAGAGTAAATGGTATTGCCACCATTCACGTCATTTCTCTGCCACGGCAGTTTGATGCTATTGAGCTCAGTGGTGTGAGCTAGGCCGTTGCCATAAGTAAACTTCCACAGCATACCATTGGGGTGGTAGTTAGCGTTGCTCGCATAGCTGCCAGCTTGCCTCGGGCGCCCAAATGCATCGGGGTTGAAACTTACTAACCTGTTCGATGGGTATTGCACATCTTCTAGTACGCCGTTGGCGTTGTACCCGTAGCCAACGGTAAATATCTGGCTATCTACCTCAAGCATTTCCGCATCGAGCAAGCCAAGCGTATTGTAGCCGTACGTCCAGTTAGCACCGTTTCCGGTATCCAAGAACTCCAACTGACCATTCTTGGTGTAGTTAAACGTTAGGTCCGGAGTGTTATCCGGATATAGCGTCTGCCGCAGACGCCCAAGGTTATCGTATTTGTAATGGATCTTCTGCGCCTCGGGCACCGCTGTAAGTTGGCAACCGGTACCGGATAGGCTTAAGCCACGCGCCTCCCAGGTTAACTCTCCCGCCGGCGTGTGTGAGAAAACCGTATCACCAAATTCCGGCCGCACGACGCGACAAAGATTTTGATGCGAATCGTAGTAGCGTTTCTCGGTAAAGCCACCCTGACTAACTGACTCCAAATTACCGAACAGGTTGTAGCTGAGTGTTGTCGTCACGCCCTCAGGCGCCGCAATACTCACAGGCATAGATTGATCGGGCTGGCCATAGGCTTTGTAGCTGATAGTCGTCGCATGCCCACGTGGGTCCGTGGTCTTTACCCGGTTACCACTGAGGTATTCGATTTTGGTTTCTGCGGAATCGGCGGTTCTTACCGTCGACACCAAGCGCCGCAGGCCATCGTAGGCTTTGCGCAAGCCTTGACTCTCAGTTGGCGAGGTGGACCAATAGGATTCGAACGTCACATTGCCGTATGCGTCGAATTCCCGATTAAGATAGTAAGTTGTGCCACTGCCCGTATCTTTCTTACTCTCGAGCACTGGGCGCAGAAATCCGTCGAAATAGCGGGTACGCAAAAAATTACCCTGGATCATTGTGCGCTTGTAAGTACCACTCCCAAGCCCTAATGACGTCCGCTCAGTAGAAGTCGCTGGAACAAAACTAAATAAGATATCGTTCCAGCCAGAGGGGTTATCAATTAACTCCAGGCGCCCCAACGTATCATAGCCGTAATTCTTCGTTACATTCTCAAAGTCAGTAATACGAGTGACCCAGCCATTGCCATCCACAAGCTGACTGAGCTTTGCGCCGTCAGGGCGCTCAACAGTCTGAGCCACCCCACGCTTCCAATCAAACGCGCGCCAACGGTGTCCATCTTTATCTTCGACCCAATCCACTGTTCCATCGCCGTTATACCCAACCCGAGTAAGTACACTTCCGTATCTGGCATGAGAGGTCATTCGCCCTTTGGAGTCGTAAACATAGCTATTTTGCAGCTGGTCATTAAGAGTTTCTGTTAACGGAAGACCCAACAACCAAAGCCCCGTCATGTTGTGATAAGTAAAATTAGTCCGGCGACTACCCGAATTAACACTACTAGCACGTTCAATCTGAGTTGGGCGGCCGTAAGAATATTGGGACGACGCCTGTGCCGTGTTGTAGATCATATCAGTGCTGTATGTATCAGACCCTCGGCTAACGACAACTCTACTTTGATGCCGTGGTCGGTGGAGCTTTGGCGGACTATCGTCCATCAAACTATGGCCGACTTCGTTTTCTACAACATACTCGTAATCAACTCTTTCCTCTAAATTACCCGCCGATGAAAAAGTTTCCACACTCTTAGTCAATCCCTCGAGGTTAATGTCATCAGCATTATGAAATGTTGTACGAATTCTTTCGCCTGTGGGGTTGACGACCTCTCCCCACTTTGTAGCTCTTGATGCACCGGAGGGGAATCCAGAGTAATTAAAACTCCATGTTCTTGAAGGATAGTTTGGACCTACCAATGTTTTTCTTTTAATCGACATTACATCGTAAAAGCCAACATAAACTGGCGGGTTTCTTCTATCACAGAATGGAGATTTAGAGTCCCCAGATAACCCCTTAGCATGACGTGTCTCGGAGAACAAAAACGTACCGGTAATCCCATCAGGATGAACTAACTGCCACTGCTGATCTGGAGCCTCGCAATCCTGTTCCCGCAAAGCCTCTAGCGGTCGAGCCTCTGCCAAATCAAACTGCCACTTGCGAGAATCTGGTAACTCCACGGAAGTCAAATACGAGTCGTTAGCCTGCGTAGTTGCATATCGATAGTGCCAAGTACGGCCATTCGCCTCCACCGACTGCACTAATCCGCCATCATAGTTAACCTTAATTTCCCGACCGTCATTTGAAAAAATTCTCTTTACCCACCCTGCGGAGTCATAAGAGTAACGAACCCAATTTCCATGTTTATCTCTTACTTCAGAAGCTTGCAATCTAACCTCTATTCGAGGTATTGCCGTATATATCGGAGTGTTAGTGCGGCCATCTAAAGCAGTAGTCGGTACTGCAACCGCATGCCTAAATTGCACCTGATCAAATATATATCTATCACCATTTGGCGAGAGAATCTCTAACCCGTTAATCCCTGTCGAATTAGAAATACACCGCGCATACCAATAATCCGTTGTCACCTTTACTGCCCCAGATGGCCAATCCAGTCCTTTGGGAACATCTAGGAGTCGCCGCTTATGCCCGCGTTGCGCGGTCAACATAACTCCATTCGAGAGCTCTTCGTGCTCGACAAATCCACGGACTTCGGGAGTACCATAAGCAATATGGATAGCTCTAGTAAAATATTGCACCGAACAGAAATCGATGGAAGATGTATCGATTCCTACAACTTGAAGCTCATTATCAAGACCAAACGGGACCAACTGAGAAACATTGGGCACATCAAGCTCCCAATCCCCAAAAGCCTGTGAAGTATTCTTCAACGGGATAGACGAGGCTGAGAAAGCTTCTCGACTCGCAGCATCCTTATGAGGAAACATGAATCCACCTGTTCTTGTCCGCCTCAAAGCAACTTCCAATGAAGAATTTCCGGGAATTTCCACGTCTGCATGAACAAATTCCACTGTGCCGGTATTTATATCAACCAAATCGCCCAGCAGACTGTCAGAATGGGGAACAAGCCGTTCTTCTACTTGCTGACGTTCAATGTGATCGGGAAAGGCATCAATTGTCAGAGTAGTCCCAGCATCAAAAGCAAAAGCTTTAAGAGCCAATAAAAAGTATAATACAGACACCGAAGCAACATTTAACTTATTCACTACACTCCCCCCAAGAAAAACGTAACAATCACCTGAGCCAACCGCATTTAAGGAACCTCTGATTAACTCGCCGTTTTTTCGCCAGCGAGTCAGTGCTCTTTAGAACTGTCTATTTTTTGCGCAAATATCAGCTCATTTCGCGCACTTCCTCCACGTTTTCTATGCCTGAAACCCGCTATCCGCGGAATTCAGGCACACCCTCCCCTAGGCGGGCAGATATTTTCTCTCGATAAGTAAGTTGGTGAAGCCCGCCAGCAGGCACAAGCGCTCCGTATTCTTTGCCAAGCCCAGGTAACGTACCTTGCTGTTGCCAAAGATGCGCTTTAGTAGCGGAATGGATGCTCCACCTTTGCCCGGATCTGCGCTTTGATTTTTTCCACCTTTCGAGCAGCCTCCTTCCACGGAAGGTTCCTCAGCTTGCTGGGCTTCATAGCTATCTGCCATTCCACTGTCCTGCAACTCTTCGCGGTTCTCTGCACCGGTATACCCCCGCATCTCCCCAAACACAGGACTCCTCACCGTGTAGAACCCGTCCCGTAGCTGTCATGGGCATTGGCAGCGGTTGTATCCACGCTATGGATTAGCCCGAGCACGTCATCGGTGCCAATATGCATCTTCATGCTGAAGTACCACTGATTGCCTTTCTTGGCTTGGTGCATTTCGGGGTCGCGGGCCTTCTCTTTGTTCTTGGTGGAGCTGGGAGCGGAAATGATCGTCGCATCCACGATAGTGCCTTCCCACAACAGCATTCCCTTCTCCTTGAGGTAGCCATTGATCTCTTCAAACAGTTGACGGCCCAGTTGGTGTTTTTCCAGCAGGTGGCGGAAGTTGAGGATCGTAGTCTCATCTGGGATGAGATCACTCAGGGTCAAGCCGGCAAAGTTCCGCATGGACTCTATCTCATAGAGCGCGTCTTCCATGGCCGGATCACTGAGGTTGTAGAACAGCTGCATGCTGTGAATACGCAACATGGTCATCAGTGGGTATGGCTGACGTCCACGGCCGCTCTTGGGATAAAAAGGCTCGATGCGCGCCTCCAGGCGCTGCCAGGGAGCCAGCGACTCCATCTGCTCCAAGAATTTTTCTCGGCGCGTTTTGCGGCGCTTGTTGCGGTACTCGGCTTCGGCAAAGGTGACTTGATGCATGTTTGACCGTATTCTTCTGGAGTCAGACTCTTCTACCGGCTTGTCTCTGACTTATTCAGAGGTTCCATAAATCCGCTACAAGCAGAATTTTCACCCCATGAGCCGGAAAATCTACCTTCGCTTACTGCATAGGTTTGAATACACGGAATTTCCAGGGTCCAATCGCCCATTGAAGAGGAATATATTCTTTTACTGGTTCCTCGCCACGATCGAGAAATAACAATATCCAAGCCGGCAGGGCCCGGCAATGTAAGATCAGTTTGATTAAATGAAAGAGTTCCGGTAGCCAAATCAAGCCTCTCTCCCAGAAGCTCAGTGGTTTCCTCGGTAACACCCTCTGCCACCTTGATTCTCTGGAGCACAGCGTCACTCGGATAAACTTGCCCTTCATTGTCTATCGGCGCAGCAGCTGCTCGGGCAGCGGGAAGAAGTAGTAGAAAGAGAAACACGCACAAGGAATTTGATTTCATTTTTCTCGCCTTTCACGGAAGGGGCTGACTCAGAAGCGGCATTACTAATAAGGCGGAAGGGAAGAATACCCCTCTCCCGGGACCGTATGAGGCAGGGATGCCGATTACGAGCGTACAGGGACGTATTCACAGCGTGTCCCGGGAGAGGGGTATTCTTTGCTTCCGACCCGGTAGTATCTACGGAAACCGAGAATATTCAATTACACGCCATTACACCGCCGCCTAACGTGCATTATCTGCCATTAATGCAGTTCTGCTGACTTGCCCAGTGAGAGAGAGGGGAGAGGGCGACCATCGATTGCAAGCAAGCTCCTATGCTTGCTATGACTTTTTCGCACTGTAATCCCTCCCCAAGTACAGATACATCGCCGGCACCACAAACAGGGTAAACAATGTGCCGATGGTCATGCCGGTGGCCACCACCAGGCCCATCGCGAAGCGCGCGCCGCCGCCGGGGCCGGCGGCGATCAGCAGGGGTACCATCGCCAGTACCAGCGAGGCCGTGGTCATCAGGATCGGGCGCAGGCGGATGCTGGCCGCCTGTTCGATCGCCTCGCGCTTGGACAACCCCTGTTCCTGCAGCTTGTTGGCGAACTCAACGACCAAGATGCCGTGCTTGGAGATCACCCCTATCAAAGTCACCAGCCCCACCTGGGTATAGATATTCAGCGTGGTAAAGCCGAGGCTGACAAAGATCATGGCCCCGCAGACGCTCATCGGCACAGTGACCAGCATGATCAGCGGATCGCGCCAGGATTCGAACTGGGCGGCGAGCACCAGGTAGATGACGACAAGGGCGAAGAAAAAGGTCGCCACCAGTTCCGAACCCTCGGACTTGTACTGGCGCGACTGCCCGGCGTAATCCACCGAATAGCCCTGCGGCAGTATTTCCGCGGCGGCCGACTCCAGGATATCGAGCGCCTCCCCCAGGGTGATGCCCGGGCGCGGCACCCCGGAAATGGTTACCGCATTCAGTTGCTGGAAGCGCTTCAGCTGCTGCGGCTCCACGGTTTCGCGCAGGTTGACCAGCGTGGACATCGGCACCAGGTCGCCGTTAAGCGCGCGGATGTAATACTGCTTCAGCTGATCGCCGGTGAGCCGCTCGGTGCGCACCACCTGGGGGATCACCTTGTAGCTGCGGTTGTCGAGGGAAAAGCGGTTGGTGTAGGCACCGGACAGCATCGAACCCAGTTCGCGGCTGATGCTGTCCATGCTGACCCCCATGGCGGCGGCCTTGTCGCGGTCTATCTCGACGACGATCTTGGGCTTGTCGATCTTCAGGTCCGAGTCGACAAAAATGAATTTGCGACTGGCGAGCGCCTTGGCCATGATTTCGTCGGCGACGCCGGCGAGGCTCTCCATCGGCTCGGTGGCGCCGATCACGAACTCCACCGGCAGGCGACCGCCGGCGGTCGGCAGGCTCGGCGGGACCACCACCGCTACCTTGAGCCCGGCGATCTGCGCCACCTCCCCGCTGATGATCTCCTGCATCTCCGCCGTGTCCCTGTCGCGCTGGTTCCAAGGACCCAGTACATAGCCGGCAATGGCACTGTTGGTGGCATTGCCGGCGCCGCCCACACCATTGAGCAGGAAAAAATTCTCCACTTCGTCGTGGTGCTCGGCGATGGTATTCAGCTGCTCCGTGTACTGCTCCACGTAATCCAGGGTGGCGTAGGCATCGGCGGAGGAGATCGTCAGGATAAAACCGCGATCCTCTGCGGGTTCCAGTTCACTGGGCGAGGTCACGAACAGGAAATAACAGCTGGCCAGCACTATGGTGCCGAAGACGAGTATCACCAGGCGGTCGTCCAGGGCATTGTGCAGCCGGTGCCGGTAACCCTCCTGCAGGCGTTCGAACCGCCGCTCCAGCCAGATTTCCAGCCGGGTGCCGCCGCCGTCGCGGGGGAGCAGGATTCGCGAGGCCATCATCGGTGACAGGGTCAGCGCCACCACGCCGGACAGCAGCACCGCACCGGCGAGGGAGAAGGCAAACTCGGTAAACAGGGTGCCGGTGAGACCGCCGAGGAATCCGATGGGCAGGTAGACGGCGATCAGGGTGGTGGTCATCGCCACCACCGGCCAGGCCAGCTCGCGCGCGCCGACGATCGCGGCCTCCCTCGGCGCCATGCCCTCCTCGATATGCCGGTGGACGTTTTCCAGCACGATGATCGCATCGTCCACCACTATGCCGATGGCCAGCACCATGGCCAGCAGGGTCAGCAGGTTGATGGAGAATCCCATCAGCAGCATCAGGAAGAGCGCACCGACGAGGGACAGGGGCACGGCTATGGCCGGGATCAAGACGCTGCGCAGCGAACCGAGGAACAGGTAGATCACCAGGATCACGATCAGCACCGCCTCGACGATGGTCTTCACCACCTCCTCGATGGAGTCCTGGATATATTCGGTGCTGTCGTAGGGGATCTCGCCGATCATACCCTGGGGCAACTGTGGAAAGATCTCCCCCTCCAGCTTTTTCCGCACCTCCGCGATGACGTCCAGCGAGTTGGCGTCGGGCGCGACCTCTATCGCGAAGAAGGTGGCGGAGCGGCCGTTGAAGGAGACCGAGGTTTCGTAGGATTCCGAGCCCAGTTCCACCTCCGCCACATCGCCGAGGCGCACCAGTCGATCGCCGTCGGCCCGCACCACCAGGCGGCGAAACGCCTCGGGCGAGGCGATATCGGTATCGGCCCTGATCTCCATGGCCACCCGTGAGCCCTTGGTGGCGCCCACTGCCGACAGGACATTGTTGCGCCGCAGGGCGTCGCTCACATCGGCGGGGGTCACTTCCTGCGCGGCCATCTCCGCGGGCCTCAGCCAGACGCGCATGGCGAAGGTGCGGTTGCCCAGCAGGCGGGCGCGCTGCACGCCGGCGATGGTGGAGAGCTTGGGCTGCACCACCCGGGTCAGGTAGTCGGTGATCTGGTTGTTGTCGAGAATCTCCGACGAGAAGGACAGGTACATGGCCGCGGTCGTCTCCCCCACCGCCATCTCCACACTGGAGTCTTCGGACTCTTCCGGCAGTTCGCTGCGCAGCCGGTTGACCTTGGCCACCACCTGGGTGAGCACTTCGTTGGGGTCGTAATCGAAATCCACATAGGCCTGGATGGTGGAGACGCCCTGCACGCTGGTGGACACCATATAGTCGATGCCGTCGGCGGTGGCTATCTCCTGCTCCAGCGGCGTGGTGATAAAACCCTGCACCAGATCCGAGTCGGCACCGACGTAGACGGTGGTGACGGTGATCACCGCATTTTCCAGTTCCGGGTACTGGCGCACGTTCAACTCGGTGGCGGCGCGCAGACCGAGCAGGAAGATGAACAGGCTGACCACCGAGGCCAGTACCGGCTTGCGGATAAATATTTCGGTGAAATTCACCTGGGCGCACCGTCAAATTCAGTTGTTTTGCGGATGCGGGTCGGCATTCGCGGGCGGCTGGTTTTCATTGTTGATGATCACCGCGCCCTCGTTGCGCAATTTGAGCAGGCCACTGCTCGCCACCACTTCGCCCGCGCGCAGTCCCTGCAGTATTGCCACCAGGTCGCCGCGCTCCTCCCCGGTTTTCACGAAGCGTTTAATGGCGATAGTGCCGTCGCCCTCTTCACTCTTCTGCAGCACGAATACGGCATTGCCATAGGGCGCAAATATCAGCGCTGTGCGCGGCACCACCAGGACTCGCCGATGGGCATCGATTTGCACCGCCACATCCGCGTACATGCCCGGGCGCAATTGCCGTTCGGGATTTTTCAGTGTCGCCTGCACCAGGAAGTTGCGGCTGGTACTGTCCACCTCTGGGTCTATGGCAGTGATGCGCCCGGCATATTTTTTGTCGGGAAAGGCATCGGTGACCAGGGTCACCGGCAAGTCGAGCGCGACGCTGGCAAAGTGCCGCTCGGGCAGGGAAAAGTCCACATAGATGGGGTCCAGCTGCTGCAGGGAGACCACCGCCTCGCCCGGACTCACGTTCTGCCCTAAGTCGATGCGGCGGATGCCCAGCGCACCGCTGAAGGGCGCGGTAATGCGCCGCCGGTCGACGGTGGCGCGCTGCACTTCCAGGTTGGCCAGCACCTGCTCAAGGGTGCTGCGCGCCTCATCCAGATCCGCCTCCGTGGTGACGCCCCTGGCGCGCAGCGTCTTGATGCGCTCGTGATTGCGCCGCGCCAGTCGCAGTTCCGCCTGCAGCACCTGCAGTTGGGCCTTCTCCGGTTCGGCGGCCAGTTCGACCAGGAGCTGGCCCCGGTCGACTGTCTGGCCGGACCTGAAGTGAATGGCGCTGACAACGCCCTGGGCCTCGGTGGTGACCTCGACGCCGTTGACCGCGCGCAGGGTGCCCACCGCCGTGAGATTTTCCTGCCAGCTCTGCGTCTCCGCGACGGCGGAGGTCACCGTGGCCGGTGGCAGCGGCATGCTATCGAAGGCCCGGTTCATCATGGCGCGGCCGAAAAACTTGAAGGCAAAGATACCGCCGAACAGCAGCAGGCAGCCGAGCAGCATCAGCAGCATGCGTTTGTTCAGAATCCTCGCCCGCATTTCTCACAAATCTCCTACTGCGGCGGCCCCAGAGCGCGCCCTGGCTGGCCTTCGCTCGGCCGGAGCCGAGACGTCGGACCGGCTCGACGTACTGCAAGTACGACTGCGCGCTCCGACTGTCGCGAAAGCCAGCCATGCCACACTCTGGAACCGCCTCGCTACGGATCTTTGTGAGAAATGCGGGCTAGACACTCAGCCATTCCACCGATTTGCGACTCCGAAATCCACCGGTGATACCGGACTACAAAGTTCAGTTTATGAATAAATGTGCGGTAGCGCCCGCGCCCTGCCGCTCGAATGCACTCGGGCTGGCGCAGATTTTTGGTGTGTGTTGTAAAGAAGGGGTTCTGTAGGAGATGTAATAAAGCGGCGAGGCATTGATCTAGCTTTGGAAGGGGTCAGTCCCCTAATCTGGTTGAGATTGAATCACAAGGTCGCTAAGCGCCTTAAACCAGAAG
>NZ_JCBAJA010000048.1:0-24825 GCF_059834885.1 Microbulbifer sp. SE14
CAAGCTGGTGCATATGGGTGGCCGGGTGTACGACCCGCTGCTGGGGCGGTTTATGAGTGTGGATCCCTATATCCAGAGCGAAACAAGTACACAGAGCCAGAATGCCTACGCTTATGTAATGAATAATCCTCTGTCTGCGGTTGACCCCTCTGGGTATGTCTGCATTGCCCGGCCTGGTGACGAAAGTTCGGTGGGGTGTACTCCGGACGCCACGGCGGCAGAAGTACTGGTTGCCAAAGGAATAGCCGATGGGACTATCAAAACGAATGGTAAAGAGCAGGCCGGAGATGTTCTTGTTATTAAAGAGGAAAAGAAAGGTAAAGAAAACAAGTCATCCGCTAATAAAAGGGTTGTGAATGTTAGCAACTATAGCCAAGAGCAGAGGGAGGCACCCAGGAGGCAGGCCGAAAGAGCTATTGCTGGTCAAGTTCTGGGTTGTATGGTGCAGGGGTGTGGCGGAGGTCAGGAGATGAATAGTCCTGAGCTATCTACTAGTGGTGCAAAGTTAGCTCTGGACTTGTTGTTACAGACTGGCACCACACCTGAACAGTTACTTAAAAATCCGGAAAGTGTGAACTGGGAAAGATTCTTCAGCAGTTATGAAGAATATAAGCTCGCCGTGTCGGAATATGTTTCGTTTGTAAAACGGATGGAAAAACGGGCTGATGCTTTGAGTAACGGATCTTATATGGGGACAAGTTCACTTAGAAAGCCTACGTCAAGAGGACAATATTATCCTATTACAGGAACTGAGGCAGAACGGTTCCAAGCCGAACAAAAAGCTGTAAAAACAATTTCCGGAAACCCATTGTCAGCCACGATTGCTATTGGCAATGTGGCGAGAGGTGTTCCCAAAGAGCAAGCATATGCTGCAGGGCAGGCTGGTGCTGCCTTGTGGGGAGTGGCAGGTAGTTTCGCGGGTACAGCTAGATATAATCCGACAGACGGCACCTCTAGAGGATTTTTGCTCAGGGATACTCGAGCTTCTGGCAACAATGGGGAAGCTCGATACGATCGGTATATTGGAGCGGGAGGCAGCATTGCCAATAGAAGCACTGCTGAGGTTATGGTTAGGGATTACTGATTGATTTGAGCCTCAATTTGGTCCATTTGATCAACGATAAAATGACTGCAAGGGATAACATCCCGAGGCTGTAAATAACGCGGTGCCCTGGATGTGCTGGTTAACAACGCCGGTATTACCGGCTTCGACGGCGGAGAGGCTTCCCACGATCCGGAGCATGCCTCTCTCGCCGACTGGAGGGCGGTGCACCGCACCAATCTGGATGGTGTCTTCCTCGGGTGCAAATACGGATTGCAGACTATACGGCTTCTAATTAAGGGTTGTCCTTTCCCGCTTGCTGAGTCTCTTTTCGCCTGTCAACAGCGGGTTTCATGGGGAAACAATACCCGTTCGGGCAAAGAAGTAACCAGGTTCAAGGAAAATGCGGTGAAAGAAAGTGACGAAACTGTAATGGATGAGGCAGGCGGGTTCTCCGGTGAGCAGCCTACGGAGACTATTACATACTCCAGGCTGACCGGTGCGGAAGTGAAAAGTATAGCGAATCAATTGAACCGGAAAATAAATGTGCCATTTATCGATGAAACAGTCGAAGAGGTCGTACTAGTCAGGGTTGTTGAAAAAATGGATCAATACCTCCTCTATGAAAATATTCCCCACGATCTTTACGGCCTGATCAGGAGCTGTGACCGGGGCATCGGCGATGCCGAGGCGAGGGAGCTGATAAAAAACCTGTCAAAATCGGCATATATGCACATTGATATCCCCTATATTCCAGAATCAGTGGAGTATCTGGTTATCAGAATGGTTATCGGGATATTTATCAACTCCGCCAGAAAACAATGGGATATTGACAGGGCCAATGAGGCTGCTTTGAGTTTAAATGTTCCGCACAGGGAAAATTCGACTGATCAGGAGCTGGAAGCCATTGTCGCATAAGTTCCGATAAACGGGCGTGCCCTGACCTGGTGGGTGCCAGTTCTATAATGGCGTTCCAATGGGTCGGGACTTCGCCTTCCCCCGCACAAGAGTAGGAAGCTGCCCATTCCCCGAGAGCGAGCCCCGGGGCGCTGGCGGGGTCCCCTAGGTAAAGGTGCGTTTGCGGGCGAACTGTGTCCCGCTGTAGCTGCGCCGCCCGGCCGAGTGTCTTTTTCCGCCTGTTCGCGACCCGAACCGCGTGCCTCAGTCACGATAATTTCTGAAACAATGCATCCTAATGAAAACAATAAATAGGGTATGGCATTGCATATGTTTCGTGGTCATAGTGATCCGGATTCTGTGCTCTTCCCGAATGTGGAGCCGGGGCGGACGGATAAGAATCTCTACTCGGCGGCCTCGCTCGAAAGTGTCGGTGCGAGGCTGTTGCGGGCGGCATATTCCGGATTCAATTTTTAAAGGGCGCGGCTCGTGAAAGCTCAATTCTCCAGGCCGCTGCGGGCCGCCGTTCTCGCCCTGCCGGAAGCCACCGCCTCCACCATGTTCGGAATGCGCGATATCTTTGCCTCCGCCGGGCGCGACTGGCCCCTGATTACCCGCGGCGAGGTGGGGGAGCAGTGGGTGGAGCCTCTATTGGTATCCGCCGAGCCCGGCGGCCTTCTGGTCAGCAACGGCCAGGTATATATCCGGCCGGACACGACGTTCGCGGAGTGCCCGCAGCCGGACCTGGTGTGTATCCCCGACCTCTACCTGCCCCCGGGTACAACGCTGCGCGATCGCTACCCGGAGGAGTGCGCCTGGCTGCGGGAATGTTTCGAGAGCGGCGCCATTATCGCCTCCGCCTGCAGCGGCACACTGTTGCTCGCGGAGACCGGCCTGCTGGATAACTGCAACGCCACCATTCACTGGGCCTATGCGGAAACCTTCCAGGCTGCCTATCCGCAGATCCGCGTGCACCGGGAGCAGGTGCTGGTGGTCTCCGGCCCGGAGCAGCGCATCGTCACCTGCGGCGGCGGCATCTCCTGGCAGGATATGGTGCTCTACCTGGTGGCGCGCTTCTTTGGCCAGGAGGAGGCGCGCAACCTGTCGCGGCTCTACCTGCTCAACTGGCACGACCACGGCCAGCTGCCGTTTGCCACTGCCTCGCGGCCGCGGCAAATGGAGGACCGCGCCATTGCCGATGTGCAGGTCTGGCTCTCCTCCCACTATTCGGAACCCGCTGTTATCCAGGCCATGATCGAGAAAAGTGGCCTGAAGGAGCGCTCTTTCAAGCGTCGCTTCCGCAAGGCCACCGGCATGTCGCCGATCGAGTATGTGCACACCCTGCGGGTGGAGGAGGCCAAGCATATGCTCGAATCCAGCGATCAGCGCATAGAAATGATCGCCCTGGAGCTGGGCTACGAGGACGCCAGCTTCTTCCGCCGCCTGTTCCGCCGCCGCGTGGGCATGACGCCGTCGGAATACCGCAAGCGCTTTATGGGAATTCGCCGCAGCCTGCAGCGCGCGGAGGAGCCTGTTTCGTGACGAAAGGACTGTAGGAGCCTGCTTGCAGGCGAAAAGAGCGGTGGGCAAGCCCCTGTGGTATTGGCCTGCCAGCAGGCTCCTACAGAGGGATGAATGAAAGAGCCAAAAAAAGAAAAAGGAGAACCCTGTGAAAGCAATACGCAGTCCGCTGGTCCGCGGTCTGGTCTACCCGCTGGCCTTTATTTTGTCCGCCTGCGGAGGCGGCGGTGGTGGCGACAACGGGGATCCAGGGCAGGGCGATCCCGGCGATCCACCACCGGCGGAACAATATTCCCTCACTGTCTCCGTGGAAGGCAGTGGTTCGATAGTCTCCGACCCCTCGGGGATCAACTGCGGTGCAGTATGCAGCGCTGACTTCGCGGCGAACGCCGTTGTCACACTGGCGGCGACGCCCGCGGCCGGCTTCCGCTTCTCCCATTGGAGCCTGGATAGCTGCGGCAGCCAATCGACCTGTGAAGTCACGCTGTCGTCCCAGACCAAACTCTCCGCAGTCTTTGCCGCCCTCCCCCAGGGGCGGCCTTTTTTATTCAAGGCCGATGAGGCGCGCCTGAAGGCGTCCATCGAAAACGGCGACCCGGAGGCCGTAGGCTCCGGCTCCAATAATGGCGGCCAGCCCCTGGGCTTTATCACCCTGATGGAGGGCGCCCTGGAGGACCGGGACTACTACTCGGATATCCCCACTTTCCAGATCGCCTTCGCCGGCTGGCTCACCGAGAACGAACAAATGCTGCGGCTGGCCCACGACGAGGCAATGGCGCTGGTCAACAGCGATCCGGACGGCGACCAGGGCCACGGCAGCCACTTCCAGCATGTCGAAAGCCGCATGCTGACGGTGGCCGCCACCGCGGACCTGGCCCACGAGCAGTTCAGTAGTGAAGAGCTGGATCTGGTGGCCGGCTGGGTCAACGGCACCCTGGACAACTGGAACACCGCCAACCAGGAGTTCTGGCCCTTCGACGAGCCCAAGAACAACTACTGGCAGAACGGCTTCCTGGCCCACGTGATCGGGGCGATTGCCACCCAAGGCTTCAATTCCCGTGCCGGTGAGTGGAAGCAGGCCGCGGCGCGCATGGCGAACCGGTGGATAGAGGGCACCAGCGCGCCCGAATGGCAGGGGCCTGTGCAGTCCGAAGGCCACTATTATTCGGCCTATGCCGGCCATGCCCTCTGGGCCCTGCAGCTGTACGACGCGGCCGAGGGCACCGACTACCTGCAGCAGTCCGGCTTCGATGCCGAGGAATACCTGGACCTGCTGATGTACCAGACCCGCCCGCACCTGAAGCACTTCTTCGAGGTGGGCTCCGAGGCCAATGCCAGCGACGCCCGCCACACCGGCCTGGCCTTCCGCTACTGGCACCAGCTGATCCACGCCGCTGGCGAAGACAGCGAACATGCCCAACACGCCAAAAGCGTCCTGCAGGTGGCGGACAATGAAGACGCCACCTTTATCGGCCGCAACGTGCGCGGCTTCGCCAACTTCTACTGGAATATCGGCGATACCACCGCCGCGCCCCTGGACACCAAGGGCGACCGGCTCTTTGTTGCGCCGACACCCGGCGCCGGCCTGATCGGCCTGCGCTCGGCCCTCGGCTTCCAGGTGGACGCCTGCGCGGCACTGATGTTCGCCAACAACTTCAGTACCGCCCCCCAATACTCCCACGGCAATCCGGATGCCCCCGGCTTCCAGTGGGCCTGCGGCGACGACTGGATAGTGACCGACCCTGAGTACTTCAACAGCAGCGGCATCCTCGCCGAGGCTGGCAGCAGCGTGCTCAGCGATGTCTCCAATATCGTCACCCTGGACGGGCAGAAATACAACAACGACGGCGGCTTCCCGGTTATTCGTTATGCCGAGGACAACCGCGATGCCGCGATGCCGCACTTCTATGTGCAGATAGATGCGCAGCCCTACTGGACAGAGGCGGAACATTATGTGCGCGACTACGTATGGCTGGGCGAGGATCTACAGGTATTGGTGATCTTCGACCGGGTCGATTCCGCGGCCGACAAAAAGTGGCGGCTGCACCTGCCGGTGGAACCCGAAACCGAAGGCTCAGAAGTAAATTACACCGTGGATGGCAGGGATGTCCGGGTGCGCGACCTGAGCGGCGGCAGCTGGCAAATGGAAAACCTCGCCGACTCGATCACGAGCGGGGATGTATGGCGTATCTACCAGGATGTGGCAGTCGGTGACTACCGTTCGATAAAAATCCTGGATATCGACAACGCAGTCCAGGATGCGGAGCTGGATGTTGACGGTGACGAGTATCTGGTAACCATAAATATCGATGGCGAGGAAGCGGAGATCCACTTCCACGCCGACGGTTCCAGAATGGAGTTGCAATCAACAACCGGTTCCCTGTAGGAGCAACCGTTGGCCGCGATCCGCATTGCCGAATAGCCCCGGTTCTGATCGCGGCCACCGGCCGCTCCTACAAACTGGGTGTGCCGGTGCGCCGTCCCCGGGACCGCCGAGCTCCAGCTCGGCAAGGCGGGCCCATGGCCCGCCTTACTTTCAATCGAGGAGAAACCACAAAGAGGCAGCGGAATGAATCGCCAACATCGAAAAATAAATCTTACAAGCAGAGCACATGCTTTTCTGGTGGTCTGTCTGGGATTAGTCGTCTTCCCGGCGCTGGCGATCACCACCCCGGAACCCATCAGCCCACCGGTGCTCAGTGCACCCCAGAGCACCTCCGGCAGTTACGCGGTAAGCTGGAGCGGCGGTTTCGAAGAGATTCAACTCTACGAAAGCGCAAACGGCACCACTGGCTGGGTATTGAAATACAGCGGGGACGCGGCTGTCGCATCCAAGTCATTCGACTACGATTACGGCGGTATCCGCTACTACCGGGCGCGGGGCTGTGCCAGCATCAACGACAACCTGCCTTCCTGTTCGGAATTCAGCGCGCCAATCAGCGTGAACCTGGCCGGTGGGCTGGCAAAGCCCGCTACAGCCATAGTCCTGGGGGATGGCTATGCCTCAGGAGAGGCCGGGCGCTGGTTGGGCAACTCCTACAGCGATCCGCTCGATGAAGATGAGGATCTACACGAAGACTGGGGCACTGATGCACCCGGAGCGGGATATACCGAAGATAGCTATGCCAACGGCTGCAACAGGTCTTTCAGCGCCCCGATACATAGATTCAGCGAACCCTACTTCCCCATCCCGCCGCTGATGATTGATGGGCCACTGCAGAAAACCATCAATCTTGCCTGCTCCCGCGCCGGCAACAGGAATCTGTGGCCGGTTGCACACGGCGGCGAGGGTCTGAAAGGGGAGGGGCCGCAGATCACCCAGATTGCCGACCTGGCCCTCAGCCACGATATCAAGGTTATCGCCCTGAATGTCGGCGCAGTGGACATTGGGATCAACTGGGCGCTGATGGACTGTATGAAGGCTTGGGCTTTAAAAAATCAGGGGCCCTTAGGGTGGGACGAATGGGCTGGCCACGAGGGGGAGGAGTGCCACACCCACGTCAGAAACCGGTTAAATACAAGTCTGTGGGACACCTACGGTGAAACCGCAAAGACCATCAACCTGATTCGGCAGGAGATGCTGCGGCAGGATAAGACGGACCCGGAGGACTACCGCATCGTCCTGATGGGCTATCCATCGATCATTGCAGGCTTTTATGACAACCGCTACGAAAACAATAATCTGCACAGGCTTTACTACGGCCGCTGTACCTTCAATGGGCCGGACTCGGAGTTTGTCAATGAAACCATGATGACCAAAGTGAACGGCATGTTTGAGGCCGTCGCGCACGATGAGTCGGTGGATTTCATCTACACTCGGGATCTGCTGGAAGGTCACAAGCTCTGCCAGAATGGCTCCGAGCGGGCCTCCTTCAGCACGGCACCCACTGCCGAAAACATGGAGTGGGTCAGGTACATAGACGAACTCTTCGGTGACGAGGGTACTTATGAGTACTTCGAGGATCACTGGGTTGGGCCGGCGGAACCGGTCAAGATCCGCCAGGGGCGTATCCAGGAATCCCTCTACCCGAACCAGTACGGTCAGATGGCCCTGGGCAGCTGCCTGAAAAACTGGTGGCTGCAGCGCAGCGAGTTTCCCGCACCCTATCGCTGTACCAATCCGAACCCTGACACCACAGAGCAAGTAAAAGTCGCCAGGCTGCCATTCCCCGTCTCCAAAAGCGTTAGTTCGGACAACGCCATTCCCGACGGCAGCTCAACCGAATACGGTGAATTGCGCCTTCCGATTATCGCGCCGGAGCTCGTCGATGGCTTGGAGGAGCCGGGTGGCATGGCCCGGGTAAGGCTGAAAATCGATCACCCGCGCAGGGGGGATCTCGCTGTTTACATAAGTGACCCACATGGAGGATGGTGGACGATCAAGGGTGATAACCCATCTGATCACAATCCATTCCCACCCCAGTGGACCATGTATTTACCAAACACCAAGTATGTTCCGGGGGAGTGGACACTGATTATCTGGGACAAACAGAGCGGTAATGCGGGGAGCTTCAGGGACTTCGATATCTTCTGGTACTAAGCATACCGCCGGGCGGCCGCAGCTGGCTACAGCCCGGGCTACAGTGGCGGCGATCCCGGCATCTATATTGCCAGCAGAAACGGAGAGGGAACCCGGAGCTACAATTGCGACATTGATGCGGGGGCACCGTCCTGGGATATCGCCCATGTGGAGCCGTCCCTGGAATGGGACGCCGACTGGGAAAGCAGCACAGTGGATTACGACTACGCCCGGCACAATATGATTGTCAATAACCGGTTTTGCAACAGGGACCCGGTGGAGGAAGTCGAGGTAAGAAATGCCTCGTTCAACTCGTCCAATTTTATTGATAGCAACCAGATGATTAACTGTGAGGATTCTGTTCCGATTGTAAGATGACAACTAGCAGATGGTGTGGGTGCGCCTGCTGATGACTCGCGGCTTGAGTGCGGATTTTTTGGCATCGGAACTTGTGGTCGGTGCGCCTACCCTGTGTCCGAAATGGCCTATTTGTGGTTGCAGTCGCGCCCCGTAAACTGGCCGCGATCTGCTAACCTCAATGCCCGTACATCAGGAGCTATCTTGTGACTGGAGTCTGGTATTCTCCTGTTCGATCAACAAATTAAGGAAGGAAAGGAAAGAGTATTTGCGTCTTTACTGTTCGCCGCTGTCCGCGCAAACAGCCATGCGGTAGACAACGATCTGGGCGGGAGCCTGGAGTCGGCGATCGGCTGTGAGCCCAAGTGGCCGTGGAGCAGGGACCAGCATCTGCGATACGACGGCGGCACCGTGAAGGCGGTCGAGTATGCCGAGGTGCTTTGCCCGGCGCCGGTGAAGAACAGCATTCGCGACGCCGACAACCTGTTGACGTTCAATCTGTATGTCAGGGCCGATAACAATGGCGCCCAGTATGGGCGCGTGGAATGCCGGGGGCGCTCGTACCGCTGGGACGGTTCCGGGGAGTATAGAACGCCTTACAACGTCACCAATTCAAGCTTTCGCGGAAATACCACGGTTGCATTTCACGCGGACTATATCAAGCGGGGAGGCCAGGTCGTGCTCGAGTGCAGGATGCCGAAGGGCACCGAGCTTGCCAATTTCCATATAGTGCCGCTCTATGCTATCGGTGCTTCTGAGGTCACGACGGATGCGATGACCTTTAACGGGCTGCAGCTGTCTTCAGGCCAGTTCAGCGTTGATGTTGCCGGCCAGTAGAGCTTCCTTTCGATCGCGCCCTGTTCTAGGCGGACTTGATGCCGATTCAGTCCTGCGCTCGTTTGCGCCCGCCGGGATCATTCGATGCTCCAGTGGGCGCGTGCGATTCAATGGCCCGGTATGCCGGCCGGATATCCGTATATCATTTACATCCTCTATTTTCGCTAGCGGTGACTGGAAAATCCTGTTTGTGACAGCAATCGCTTTTTGCTGCTTGCAATACTGCTGCTAATCTCCCTCCTGCCATTTGGTTAAAAATGGATTTCACTAAATTCGATAATCCATAATTATGGAGAAAATAAATGAAAAAGTTTTTTGCTGCTTCCGCGTTGATTGCACTCTGTCTTCCTGCTTTTTCTCATGCCAGTTCATGGATAGGCGGAACGACGGTTGAGAATGTGAGGTGGTTTCAAACCCACGGATTTATAACTGTTAGTGATGACTCCAATCCTGAGTGTCCTGGCGCAGCGCCTACTAAGCACAAAATTATCTACTCTGACAATCCTGGGCATGAACAGATTATGACCATGGCTTTGGCGGCAATGTTGTCCGGAAAGCAAGTTGAGATTAGTGTTTCTGGTTGCCAAACAAATGCCGGAAGTGAGTATTCGGTAGTCCACGGTCTTGTTGTGAAATAGAATTGCAAGCGTAAACTGGCGGGCGTGCTTTTCGCGCCCGCCAGTTTATCCAAAACAAAAAATAAGGAGACAGCGAAGTTGAGTCTTATTGTCCCCATCTTGTTGTCTATTGGTGTTATTCAGAATCCCATCTGTTCTGACTCCGAAATGCAGGATATTCTGGCCCAGCCAACAGTGGTCGATCCTGCCGATCCCTCTAGCTGGGAAAACACCTCGGTCAACGTCAACTGCAGCGCCCAGCTGCAACCGGGCGATGTGGTCACCAAGACACTACACTTCGCCGGCCCCGCGGCCAACCACCTGGTATTCGACTGCAACGGCGCGACCCTGGCGCCGCTGGGCAGCTTGAAGGAGGAGGAACCGGCACTGCTGGTGACTTCCACCCGAACCCGCGCCGGGGACAGCTATATCTACCAGCGCCCGCGGAATGTAACCATAAAAAACTGCAAGGTCGAGGGCACTGCCCGGGTCCGCGGCCAGCTGTACCGCATCGGCAATGAGGAGGCCACCGCCTACAAGAACCAGCGCGGGCCCGACTATGTGCAGGAGCTGCGCGCCGTCTCTCCCACCGATATCACCCTGGACAACCTGGATATCCGCAACAGCGCCGGGGTCAGCCTGTATATCGAGCAGGGCGTAACCCATACCACCCTGAAGAACTCCCGCGTCAGGCACGACGACGCCCGCGGTCCCTCCGTCTATATCGATGCCGAGTCCGCCTTCAACGTGATCGACAACAACGAATTCCACCACGACAGCAGCAACTTCCGCGAGGTCATCGCGGTCGACGGCTCCGAGCACAACCTGATTGCCCGCAACTGGTTCTCCGGCGTCACCTGGGGCGGCGTCTTCCTGTACCGCAACTGCGGCGAGCGCGGCGAAGTCCGCTATACCGGCGTGCGCAACAACGAGATACAGAACAATATCTTCTACTACCGGGGTGCCATTCTGACCCGGCCGGCGGTCTATATCGGCTCCCGGGACGGCACCAGCCTCAGTAACTACTGCGATGATGACGCCGGCGTTTCCCAGCCCTGGGATATCGGCGACGTGGACCCTGCGCTGGGCTGGGATGCCGACTGGCAGGCCAGCAATACCGACGACCGGGACTTTGCCCGCTTCAACAGAATATCCGGAAACAGCATCTGCAACTATGTCCCCGATGGCTTCTTTCAGGTGCGCAACAGCGGCTTCAATTTCGGCAACGTTATTCAAGATAATGACGGCATAGCTTGTGACAGCCCGGATCCCATTCCAAGATAAACAGAGTGGACATCAGCTGGATTATGCACTGGCGCATACTCGGTAACCGTCAGCCCAGCTCAACCTAAAAGGATAAGTTATGAGTGGATTGGTTTCCATTTTAGTCTCAATCGGGATTTTAAATCAGGCCGCGGAACCGGCCTCCTATTCGGGGTTGGAAAGTTCCGTTTTAAGTGCCTATACGGAAGAGGTCAACGGTGGGGAAGTGCCGTTTGTTGGCGATTCCGGAGCAGCAACGTCCGACTTGCAGCGCGCCTACTGGTCCTATACCACGGAAACGGGTTTTCCGCTTCCGCCATTTACCAGGCATAGAGTGACTTTCCCGACGGCCAATGTGAATAAGTACTGGGCCGCCCACGCAGATTTCACCGGCGATGGCCTCAGGGATTTCGTATACCGCAGCCCCAGCGACGGGAAGCTAAAGCTGGCCCGCAATCTAACCAGCAACAGTGATCCGCACTATGCCGGGGCGGTGGACCTGTTTGGTTCCGGAAATTTCTCTGTGGGCGAGGTGGGTGACGGCAAGCTGCCGCTCAAGCTCAGTTTTACCGTGAATCTTTTCAATACCCTCGGCACGGCCACCTCTTCGGTGGACTATGTGCGCCTGCAGGATTTCAACCGCGATGGCCGCATGGATATCGTCGATGCGCGCAACCCGGGGCAGTGGTTTGCCTATCTCAATACGCCGTCCGGAGAGACGGGTATCTACTGGGAAAAAAGCCAGATACCGGTGCAGCCACTGGTGGACGAGTGGCGGGCCCGCGTTTCGGTGGGCGACAATGGCACCGGCTTTGCCAACGGCTGGATATCCGGTGCTCGCTTCCCGCTCTCCTGGACCCTCTCCGGTATCGAGAAGGCCGAGGCCAGGGGTTACGAATTCACCGGCCTGAGTTTAAGCTGCAGCTTCCTGAGCCCTCTCTTTCCCCAGGAGTACCCGGTCCAACCCTGTGCCTGGGATAGGAAGCCCTCGGCGGATGTGACCTGGACGGTGGACGGTTCCTCCCGTTCCTATTCGATTATCGATACGCGGGCTATCGGCGGCGACGGCAGCCCGGACCTGGAGAGCGTCGACTGGCCCCAGGGCTTCCGCTTTGTGCGCGGCTGGGAGCCGGAGTACCTGCAGGCGGACGTAGAGGATCCGGAGTGTCGCGACCTGCAGCCCTTCGGCCAGGACTGCGAGCCGGGTATCTTCGTCGCGCCGGAAAAGACACCCTGGGACTATTATGGCAACTTCCACCCGGGCCCGTCGGAGGTGGTGCTGCCCAAACCCGAGTCCGTGAACGGCGATCCCCTTACCCAGATTGAGGTGGAGCTGCGGAATGATTACAACCGCTTTATCGGTTGTTTCGAGAACGGGCAGTTGTTCTGCAGTACTCTGGAGATACAGGCCTACCGGGAATGCTACTCCTGGTACGGCGGCCGCCGCGGCGACCTCAAGCCCGGCGACGGCTATGATTGCCTGGTGGAGGACCTGTCGACGCGCTGGCGGGGCTACACCAGGGGGGTTCGCGCCATCGGCCAGTGACCGCGCCAGAGTTACAGCAATAAGGGAGCCCGTACGGGCTCCCAACTTACAGGTTAGTTAAATAACCATCGTGTACTCCTTCTTGGCTCCGGCAAAGCTGTCAAACAGCGCCCTGTGCCTGTCCAGGCCATAGCCGTCGTTCCGGTACTCGTACTGGCCGACCCAGGCAATGATGCGGTCAAACGGGGTCTCCTCGCTGCTGGCCTCGTCCTTACGCTTGTGTTTCCGCGGCTTGTCTATACAGCGGCTGATACACTCTTCACGACCGGGGTTCATAAATCGCAACTCTTCACAGAAACCCATCGCGGCCTGTACCAGGTCGCACTGGCAGCCCTCGATCACCCAGTCCTCGTTCCACTCGACAAACTCGTAAAGAGCGCTGAGGCTGTCCGCCAGGGTTTTGCCGTTGGCTTCGTTGTCCCAGTAGAGTTCGTCCAGGGACAACCAGGCAATATCCTTCAGGCCGATCAGGCGCTGCGCCATTGCGCTTTTTCCGGATCCCGTACATCCGATAATCAGTACTTTCATTGCAAACACCTCCGCGGAATTTCCGCTGTTGGTGCTTGTAATTTAGTAATCGGTGTTTATCGCCATTATGTCGCTTCTGCCGGTAAGTATGCAGACCGACCGTTTTCCCGCGCTGCAGTTTTTACACTGTTTTTTTCGCTGTTTTTTGTGCCGGTAAGCGGCCGGACTGGCCGGGTCTTTCGGGTGGTAACCGCTCTCCGTCCCTAAAAAAAGCGGCTTCCTCTGCCGGAAGCCGCTCCGTCATCTGCTATTTATGCCGCTTAGACAGCGACGCTGTACTCCTTTTTCGGGCCGTCGAAGTTGTCGAACAGCGCGCGGTACTTGCTACTGTCGGCACACGTCTCTGTTCCGGAGCTGATAAAGCGCAGCTCATCGCAGTAGGGCAGGGCCACCTCGGCCAGATCACCGTTGGCACTTTCAACCACCCAGTCCTCGTGACCGTCGAGAACGTTGCGCAGCATGGCCAGGCCTTCGTCCAGGCTGTGGCCGGTTTGCTCGCAGCTGCCGGACAGTTCGTCCAGGGGCAGCAGGGCAATATTCTCGCGGCCGATCAGGCGTTCGGCCATGGCCTTCTTACCCGATCCGATGTTTCCGATAATTACCACTTTCATAACTGGCACCTCCGCATTTCCCCGCCAGGTGCCTATAAATTAACCCTTTTTAAACGGCCGCGTTGCGCGGCATGGGCCGCTTGGGGGGCAGACTGGCCGTTCGCCCAGAATAATCCGTAACTAATTGATTTTATTGGGTAATTCTCCGTCCTTTTGTGCCGCTATGGGGCCGGACCGGCGGTTTCCAGGAATAGAGTGCAGTGGCGCGCGTGGAATTTCGGTCCGGCCCCACATACGAACGTAAAGACATCTATAGACTGGCACCAAACTTCTCTTCCACCGCCCGCTTCAAGAGTCTCGGAGGGAGCAAGCCCTGTGCCAGGACAAAGTCGTGGAAAGCATGTTCGTCGAAGTCCTCGCCCATCGCCAGTTCGGTTGCCATACGGATTTCCTGCAAACGGGAGAGGCCGTAGAAATAGGCCGTGGATTGCCCCGGGGAGCGGAAGGTATAGCGGTCCACTTCCTGGGTCGCCATGGCCTCGGATAGCACCAGTTCGTCCTTCAGGAAGCGCTTGGCTTGGTCGGGCGTAATCATACCCAGGTTGAGCATGGGGTCGAGGAAGGCTCGCGCTGCGCGCAGCGCGCGAGAAAGCAAACCAAACAGCTGTCCCTTTTTCGGGAAATGTGGATACATGATGGTTTCAGCATACAGGGCCCAGCCTTCGACGTTGGTGGAGTTGAAAGCGTAGAGCATGCGTGCCTGCGATACGCCGTTTTCCAGCATCGCCGCAAATTGCATTTCGTGGCCGGGTCGCGCCTCGTGCGCAGTTAGCGCCCAGGAAATTCCTTCGTTGAGAAAGTCGTCCATCCTTTCGCCTGGGTTGGAACCCGGGTTGTTCTGCGGCAGTACAAAGGTGCCCTGTTCTCCTGTGTTGCCGATCAGGCGCGGCGGTTGCATATGGGGGACGGGGGTTTCTGCGGACTTCGCTTCGGAAGCGAGGCGAATCAGGGCCTTGCGATCCGGTAAGGAGACCAGTCTATGTTTGTCCAGGATGTCCTCAATCTGCTTCAGACGCTCGCGGTAGACCGGCACAAAGTTTTTACCGGTAAACTGTATTTCCTTCAGTTCCCGGATTACTTCCCGGTAATCACTGGACTTCAACTTGCGCGCTACGGCAATGTCGGCCGCAACCGCCTGCATCTCTGTGCGCAGGGTCATAAAGCTTGCGGTAGCCTGCTGGATAAGCAGCTCCGGTGGGATATCTACGCCATACCGGTTCAGGCGTGCGGCGTAAATTTCCGGAGGGAGACGGAAGTCTGTTCGCGCTTTTGGCAGTAGCGTCCTCTCCGTCCAGGAAACATAGTCGTTTACTTGCTTCTCGAATGCTTCGAAGGCGGGCTCCCAGCCGGTCAGTCCGCTGTTCTGGAACTCTTCCTTGATGCCGGCGACAAAAATAGGAGCCCTGTCCAGGTTCTTCCTGAGCTGAGCAAGATATGGCCCCAACAAGTTGGGGTTCTCCATCTGATCCTGCGTTCGTTCCCTGGCGAGTTCTGTAAGCGGCTTTCCGCCGTGAAGGCCGCTGTATTTCTTCAGGCGCTCTATGGCAGCACTCCCTCCCGCCTCGCTGATCTGGTCATCCAGCAGAGTCCGGATGCCGTCATATGCCGGGCTGGGGACGTTAATATAGGTGAGCAGGAGTTGACTATTAAGGGCTTGAATATTCAGTGTCCGATCAATGTAGCTGATCAGGATATTGAGGCCCTGTCGTATCCGCAGATCGCTTTCGCGCTTCAGCGCCGATCGGTACTGTGCGCGAACCGACTGTAGGGCGCTCGCATAGCGCTCGTTGACCTTGGGGTGCATGTCAACAATATCTGTATCATATTCGGGCAGCCCCAGTTTTGTGACATCCTCGGGAGCGAATTACGCCTCCGCATCCAGCAGGATCCTCGTATATTCGTTGCTGCGGTCAATCCAGCCCGCACTACCGGCAGCGGCGGCTGGCCCGCTAAGGAGAAGCCCGCCCAAAAGGAAGCAGTATGGTATAAAAAATATACGCATGGCGTTAATCATCATAGGAAACCGCAATAGTTGGCAAAGAGTATGGCCGCGCCCGATGGGCGTTCCCGCACGGGGTTGGGGGACGGCGTGCAGGAACGGCCCAGGGCGCGATTGAATTCCGGTAAGCGCAGCAGCGCACCGGATTTTTACAGGCAGTGGACTGCGATGGATTGGAGATGACGCAGGTCGGTTCCGCAGCAGCCGCCGAGTACCCTGAGCCAGGGCATGGCCTGCAGCAGTTGCCGGTATTGGCCGCCGAGTGCTTTCGGGTCACCCTCGTCGAGGGTCGTGCACCCGTCCAGTTCCGTGTGGCTTTTCGCCGAGGCGTTGGCGCGAATGCCGCCGATCCGCTCGCGCCACGCGCCACCCCGCTCCAGTGCATTGGCAAAGTGAGTCGGGTGGGCGCAGTTGATCATGAAATAGGATGTGAAGGCGTCCGTGGCCTCATCGGTGCGGGCAATCGCCTCTGCCAGTGTCGAACCGTCCGGGAGGCGGCCGTCGGTTTCCACGGTGAAGGATATCGCAATGGGTACACCCGCATCCCTGGCCGCCAGGGTTGCGCCTATGGCCTCTTCCACATAGTTGAGGGTCAGCGCCGAGGCCATATCCGCATCGGTTTGTGCAAAGATCTCCAGTTGTGGGGAATGGTACTCCCTGGCCTGTTCGATATCCATCTGCGTGCCGGGTCTGTAGCCATCGCCGCGGGGGCCGATATTGCCGCTGACGACGATGGGCGTAGCCGCAGTTTCATACTCCTCGCGCAGCTCCAGCATCAGCCCGATCGCCCGCCGGTTGATATCCGCCAAGGTTTTGCCGCCGCAGTCGATCTTTTCGACCCAGTCCGGGCTGGCGCGCCAGGTCGGTGTTTCCAGGACGAATCCGCAGTGGTGCTGTCGCGCGATATCCAGATAGCCGCGGTAGTAGTCGCGCAGTGTTGAGATTCCCTCCTCACTGAGAAGCAGGTAAAAGGCGGCGAAATGGGGCAGTTCTATGCCCTGGTGAAAGACGAGGGTTGTTTCCATTCCGCCATCGGTCAGGAAAATGCTGCCGTTAAGTTGGGGCAGGTGATTTCGGTATTTGCTCATAGGGACAACCTGGAAAGTGGAGCCTGCATTTGTAGACACAGGGCAAGGATAGAGTAGAAGTAAATGCCATCGGGTTGTAAGGGCGTTTGGGTTACCAAGCGGTTGAATAGGCCAGCTCTACCCTGGTTGCCGGGTTAGGTCGCGAAACAGCAGCATATCTTTCATACGGGAGGAGGCGCCGTCGTAGAAGCCGGTTGCCGGTGCAAAGTCCTTCGGGTTGTGGAAGGTGCCGAAGACGATGTCGAACAGTGGCAGATCGCTGTAGTTCCGCGCGTGAATGCCACGCCCGTGGTGGTGGGAGTGGCTCTCCGGCCGCTGGATAATATAGCCCAGCCATTGAGGGGTGCGGATATTGGTGTGCTGGAAGATCCCCAGGAAGGTAATAATGTAGAGGCTCATGGTGGCCGCCTCGGCGGAGACGCCGACCAGCAAGGTGAGACTCAGGCTGCCCAGCAGGGTCCAGCCGAGCATATCCAGGGGGCCGAACCAGTAGGCGCTGTAGGTATCCAGGCGCTCGGCGCTGTGGTGCATCTGGTGCACGCCCCTCCAGAGCATGTTGGAGGCGTGCATGCTCCGATGCCAGGTGTAGGTGAGTGCCTCGTAGGCGAGCAGGCCCAGCAGGCTACCGCTCCAGAGGTTGAGCGCGCTCAGGTCCAGCAGCTGGAACCTGACCAGGTGTTCGCTCCACAGCAGCGGCAGATAGGAAGACGTAAAGAAGAACACCATAAAGGTGGACAGGCCTTTCAGTCTCCACCCTTTCACATCGGGCAGAGGCCTGGCCGGTGCCAGCGCTTCCCACAGGACCAATCCGCCGTAAATGGCGAATACCGTGAGGGAGACCGGGTCGAGAAGCAGTTCGAGAGGATTGGGCATCTTTGCGCTCCGGGTTGAATGGCTCGTATAACATAGGTGGTTGCAATCCATCCATTTAGTGGTATTTGCGCGAAAACAGGGACAAAACGGCCACTTGCGTAGCGGTTACCTGTGCGCGATACGGTTGGTGTAGGGATTTAGGTATGCAGGCCACACTTTCCTAAGTCTTCCGGCTCTGTGAGTCAAACATTTATCCTTGTGGCGGGAAACTGTCACTTCGTTCTACATGCGAGACAGGGGAAGGGAGTTAAACATCATTACAATGGTGCTGCTTGGGAATACGCTTTGGAAATTCGATATGACATCAAAACCTGTCCCCGTTGCCATCCTGGTTGTGCCGGAAACGTCCGGCTCGGCAGTCTATGGGATGTATGATTTATTCCTGTCCACCAACAGGGACTGGGAATACCTGACGACCGGGAAGCGCGGTGCCGAGGTGATCAGGCCGATCCTGGTGTCCCGCGATGGAAAGCCGATGCAGGTGATGAACGGTGTGGAGATAACGCCCCAGGCGTCGCTCGCGGACTGTCCACCGGTGGAAATCGTCTGTGTTCCCGAGGTGACAATACCTCCAGGGGAATCCCTGCAGGAGCGCTTTTCCGACGAACTGGAATGGCTGCGGCGGAAACACCGGGAGGGCGCCATACTGGCCGCTGCCTGCTCCGGTGCCATGCTGTTCGCCGAGTCAGGCCTGCTGGATGGCTGCGAGGCCACCACCCACTGGGCCTGGTGCGACGATATGCGCCAGCGCTTCCCCAAGATCTCGGTGCAGGAGCAGCGCGCCCTGGTGGTCAGCGGGGAGGGGCAGCGCCTGATCATGGCCGGCGGCGGCACTTCCTGGTTGGATCTGGCCCTCTACCTGATTGCGCGGACAGTCGGTGTGGAGGCCGCCATGCAGGTGGCGCGGGTGTGGGTGATCGACTGGCACCATGTCGGCCAGCAGCCCTTTGCCTGCCTCGCCCACAGCCGGCAGGCGGAGGACTCGGTGATCGCCCGCTGCCAGGTCTGGATCGCGGAACACTATACGGAGGCCAATCCGGTCACGGCGATGATCAATATGTCCGGTCTGGCCGAGCGCACCTTCAAGCGCCGCTTCAAACAGGCCACCGGTATGCCGCCGCTGGAGTATGTGCACACCCTGCGCCTGGAGGAGGCCAAGCAGCTGCTGGAAAGCGGGGACCAGCCCATCGAGGAGATCGCCTATGAGGTGGGTTATGCGGATACGGGGTTCTTTAACCGGCTGTTCAAGAGGAAGGTGAACCTGACGCCGGCGCAGTACCGGAAGCGGTTTGGGGCGGTGCGCAGGTCTCTGGTTTCGCAGTTGGAGGCGGTGGTGGGTTAGTAATGGTTCTATATGGCTATAAAGAGGGAGGCGGGGGCTAGCCCCACCTCTCTACAATAAGTGTCAGTACCAATAGACATGTAATTCCCGAAAGACACCAGTATCGCCCGGGTTGTGATCATTTATTTCCAGGGTCCAGACGCCGGCCTTGTACTCCGCAAAGTCAAGGTAGCTGGTCCAAACTGAAGGGAAGGGGGTATTATCCAGCAAGTTTTCACTTTTGATGTGATGAGCACGGCCGTCAGGATCTCGCAGTAGTATTTCGAGATCGCCCTTGTCTGGGTGATCGATTTTCAATTCGATACGAGCCATGCGTCCTGGCTCATTTGGACCCATAAACAAAATTCTTGAGCGGGTTAGCTGACCGGGAACCACTTCATTTACTGGTGAGTCATGGACAGCATCGGGTATAACCCCTTCATCTACTATGCTGATGTAGGTGGGGGCAGGAAGTTGAGAAACTTTAACCTCTGTACTACCTCGCCCAGGACCAAGGTTTGTGCATTTGTAAGGCTTCGGTGTTGATCCCCTTTGCGCCCACCATTTATTAATGCAGGTGCCCAGTGCCTGCTGACCGAACTGGTTGGGGTGCATGGATTCATTTAATCTTCCTTGGCGCCCTTCAGTCGTAGCTCCTGCCTCGCCACTTATAGCATCTATTGCAGTTAGAACCCCAGATCTGGTGTTTAGTCCGTGGTCGATGTATCTGACCCACTCCATGTTTTCCGAGGTGGCAGGAGTAGTCGATGAGGCGCGGTTAGATCCGACTTCACAAAGTCTGTGACCATCAAACAGTGTTTCTGGATGAATAAAATCTACATCCAATTCATCGGAGAGCGTTTCGTACAATCCATTGAGTTTTGGCATTAACTCCTCTTCAATATACGCGGAGTCTGGTCCGGTGAATGGACAGCGCCCAGGTGTCCGCCTGTCACCGTCATCTTCCGAGTAGCGATTGTCATAGAAGCCGGCGATTATTCCAGGATAGCCCATTAGCACAATACGATAGTCATCGGGATCTGTTTTTCCTAGCTGAAGCATTTCCTGGCGGATCAGGCTGATAGTCTTGGAAGTTTTTCCGTAAACATCGAAAAGGCCGGTGGATAGGCTTAAGTTAGTCTTTGTGATGCAGGAAGCTTCATTAAAACCGGGCAGTATATCAATCCAGTGCTTGACAAACCAAGCAGCCATGCAGTTTCCAATAGTACCGGAAAATCCAAGGTCATTGCCGCCTATTCCAAGAACTATGAGTTTTATGTCATGTGTCTGTGCCAGGGCGCCGAGTCGGTTTATCTGGGAGCTTTGGTCCTCTTGATCCACGCCACCATGTTCCGCAGGCCAGAGATGCTTGTTTCTGGCACCACTACAGGCCAGATTTACTGTCCTCGGGAAAGGGCCTCTGATTTGGAATGGGGGTAGCGGGAAATAGGGTCGGTTTAATTGATGAATCGGTGCGCTGTATGCGCGATGGCATCCGTTATGGATGCTGCCTTCCTCGTAGACAGATTCCCAATCTGGACTTGCCGGATATATAGAGTCGTCAGAATACCAGAAAGCGTCATCGGTGCCGTCAAATAGACCATGCAGGGGTTCCGCGCCGGGTTCACTGGGAAAGGAAAGTTTGGCGTCGGAGTTTCCGCGCCAGCGCCCGGCCTGGCCCGAGGAAAAGCTGTCTCCCAACACTACGGCGGTAGCTGGTTTGGCTTCCGCGGAAGCAGGCGAGATAAAGGCGGATAGAAAAATGGCGGATAGCGTACTTCTAATAATTGGAACTTTCTTCTTCATAGATATCTCTTGATTATTAGATCGTGGATTGTCAGATGCGAGCGAAAATCGCCAAATGTTAAGTTACTAGATCTTTAATCAACAGGGCGGGACGACTGCGCCATATCGGGGGCAGCGCGGACAGCCCGTTACTCCAGAGGACAGCCTCCTCTTACCGGCAACGGTCTTCCCCTGCGTCAGCACTTCGGCACTGGATGCACTACGTGATATGGGGCGCTGATTGCACAGTGCTGGTGTTCGGGGGAAAGGTATCAAGGCACATCCGTTAGTCGGCTTCTATAACTGCGGTTAAGCCATTAGTGACAGAATAAGGGTGGGCCGGTCGGGGCCCGGCTCATGGATGGCGTAGGATAACGGTGGCTCTGGTGGGTGGAGCCACACTCCGGTTGTCTAGCGGCCGTGATTCTCCATCCAGGCGTGCACGCATGGCAGTACCAAATCCTGCGCGCGTTTACCCGCGGCTATGTCGAAGTGGGAGGAGTCGTGCACGAAACCTTGTGTCTTTCCGAAAACTTCAAAAGTGATGTCCTTGCTGCCCAGGTGATCGACTAGCTTTTTTGTTCGCGCGGGCGAGGCATGAAACCGGTCGACGGCACCGATGTCAGCATATACCGGGAGCTCGACCGCCTGCAGGACTTGCCAGTAATCGCGACGGCCGTCCAGGTTGCAGAAGCTGCCCCGCGCCGACCACTGGGCGAACTGGCGCATCAGCGCCGGCGGTTCGTCCGCTGGGCCGAGGCGTTTGGCGGGCATACGCCCGCAGAGCCGCGCGATCAGGCTGGAGAGGGGGATCTGGATACGCTTGGAGAGGCCGCTATCTGAGTAGTCGTTGACAGCGGCCGCCAGCACCGCGATGCCTGAAAGCCGCGCGGGGTGCAGGCCCAGGGCTGCCAGCGGTGTAACCGCCGAAGCTGTGGCAGAGCATGAAAAGTGGTCCCGAGTGCTGTTCAGCGGCGAACTGCAGCAAGGCGGTACGTCCTCCTCTGTGTAGGTGTCAAAGCTCCAGTCCCAGCGTCGGGGTTCTGGCTGCAGCCATGGCCGCGCAGGTTACCGAGAAATACGCGATACCCCTGATCGGCCAGGTGGCGGCCGGCTTCTCTTCCCTTACTGTTGTAGAAGAAGCGGCGGTCGGTGAAGACTCCGTGCAGGCACAGCACCGCGGCGCCATTGGCAGCAGCGGGTACTGGCGTCAGCTCCTGCATCAGGAGCTGGTGCCCGCCACTGGTTGGTATAAAATTGTCGATCGGTTTTGTATTTGTGTTCATTGTATTTTGTGTACGCCTTGGTCTATATTCGTTGACCGACACGTAAGATCGTGTCACCAAAGTCTAGCCAGCCGGACTTGTTGTCGTGCGCTCGGTCGGAAGTGACACCTTTTCCCTTTCTCATAAAACCAGCGTATCGTCGGCGTGCGGATGGCAATCTCTTCGTTATCTCAACTGGTTTAGCGTTCGAGCTATTTCTGAACTGGCGTTGGGGCGGCCGCAGTCTGTTCTCTTTGATCAGGAAGCATTGGCGAACTAGCTGGCTATTCTCCTGATTCCAACCGCGTAGCGAAGCTCGTCCATGAAAGGAACAGTATGTTCGCGAGCCTTGTCTGCACCTTCCTCCAGCGCCTTTTCTATCTGTTCGGGATTTAAAATAAGCTCCCTGTACCGCTCTCTGTACAGGCTCAAATGGTCATTAACGAGTTCGAACAGTCTTTCTTTTGCGTCACCCCAGCCAAGCCCCGCTTGCAGGGCAGCCTCCATTTCCTGACTCTCACTCTCCGTGGCGAAGGATCTCCATATTTTGAATATCGTGGAAGTTTGGGGATCCTTTGGTTCCCCAGGTCTCTTGGAGTCCGTTTTAATTCGCTTGATATGGGCCCGCAGCTGGCTTTCTTCCAGGAAAATAGGGATGGTATTGCGGTAGCTTTTGCTCATTTTCCGTCCATCCAGACCCGGTAGCAGATCTGCCTGCTCATCTACTTGTGCCTCCGGTAGAACGAAGTGCTCGCCGTAGATGTTATTGAATCTTTGGGCTATGTCCCTGGCAATCTCCAGGTGCTGTACCTGATCGCTGCCAACCGGCATTTTGTGGGCGTTGAATATCAATATGTCTGCTGACATCAGTACCGGATATGAGTAAAGCCCCATCGTTATACCGAAATCCGCATCCTCCCCCCTGCCCAGATTGGTCGCGACGGCTGACTTATAAGCGTGGGCGCGATTCATGAGCCCCTTGCTCACTACGCAGGTAAGCAGCCAGGCAAGTTGGGGAATCTCCGGAATATCCGACTGGCGATAGAAAGTAACATGGTTCGTATCCAGCCCCAGGGCCAACCAGGCTGCTGCTATCTCCAGGGTAGATTGATAGACCTGCCCGGGATCCTGGCACTTTACGAGCCCGTGGTAATCGGCCAGAAAGTAAAATGACTGGTTATTCTCAAGCTTACTTGCTTCTATCGCGGGACGTATGGCCCCCGCATAGTTGCCGAGATGGGGTTGGCCGGTGGTTGTAATACCGGTAAGTATTCGCTGTTTGCTCATCACTGTCCTTTTCAGGTACTACGTTTAGATCAGGATGTAAACATGGGAATGATGCTCGCTACCAATAGCAGGCTCATTGTCAGGTTAAAGATGCGAAGCTGGCTCCTGCGTTTCAGCAGACCCTGCATCCAGGAGCCGAAAAGCAACCAGAGTAGGGCACAGGCTCCGCCGATAATCCCGAACAGCAAAGCGATTCCTATAGCGTCGTTCCATATGCTCGCGTTTGCACGGGAAAACGTGGCTATTGCACCGATCGCTACGGTCCACCCCTTCACATTTACCCACTGAAAAGAGGCGGCCTGGAGAAAGCTCAAGGGCTTCCTGCTTCCCGGGGCGTTGACAGGCTGGGTACACGCAATGGTCCATGCGAGATACAAGAGGTACCCGACACCTATCCAGCGGATAACTTCGTATAGAGCGGGGGATTGTGATAGCACCGCTCCCAGGCCCGCTCCGACGGCTATTGTCATCAAGGGAAACCCAAGGCTTATTCCCGCAAGGTGGGGGATAGAGCGGGTTACCCCGTGGTTCAGGCCTGAAGACATGATCATCAGGTTGTTTGGACCCGGTGTGACGCTTGAGACAAACACAAAAACGGCGATAGGAATCAGCCCCTCTATCATCACTCAGCCTGCATATTTGCGAAGGTAATAACTGTTCAATATTTATACTATCTTTGGAGTGGCGTTTGTGGTGTCATTTCGGCCATTAAAAGGCGAAATAGGATAGACTTGACCACTTCCGTGATTGTCTGAATCCATGCAAGACCGGCTATTTCCGCGTTATGCCAGTTAAATAAATAGGCGATTGTTTTGGGGCAATGCTTAACAGTGGCAGCGTATGCTAATTTAAGTTATCAGGTAATGTCGCCGGTGCGCTAAACAGCGGGATTTTTTACTAAGTTGGCCAAAAGGAGGTACGTAGAATGCTTGTTCTCTCTGTAAGAGCGGAAGCTGTAAAATGCAGCAATAGAGAAAAGTAATATAAAATACATGGATCTACCTCTTTAAAGTTTCTAAATCCACCTGATTTCCGCGCATTCCAGTAGAAAATACGCTAATGATTGGGGGTTTCTATTACCCCTTACTCTAAGGTTCAGATTTGTATTAACTATGGTGCTGAAGATCGATCAGGAACTTAAGGACCTTTTATGTCGGGGTGCGGTTATTTGTGACAGATATAGTTCTCCGACTCTAAGTTGGCATTCTTCTGCATTTTTCCAGTTAAGGTTAAGTTCGGGCGACTTGATGATCGCTATCGGTCCCTGCGTCTTCGTGATGGCGGGGGAGGGGCAGCTCTAGTCGCTCTGCAAGCCATTTTGCAGTGTACTCCCACGCGGGACGGGCCAGCTCCCGGGTTATTACTAATAGAGCGGAAATAATCAATACAGCATGGTATCATGGCGCGCATGAAATACGACGCCAGAAAACTTAGCACAGAAGAGCAACACCTCATACGAAAAATCGCCG
>NZ_JCBAJA010000049.1:0-24294 GCF_059834885.1 Microbulbifer sp. SE14
AGTGATAAAGACGGTATCTTCGACGGTGAAGACCGCTACCCGCTGAACCCGTTGTACCGCTTCGACCGCGACCGGGATGGCATGCCCGAAATGTGGGAGGTGGAGCACGGCCTCAGCGACAGCAACACCCACGACGGCGGTGAAGACCCCGACTACGACGGCGCCCGCAACTACCTGGAATTCGCCCTGGGTACCGACCCGCACAATCCGGACAGCGACTTCGACGGTGCGCAGGATGGCGAAGACTGGTGGCCGCTGGATCCCAGCAAGGCGCTGGATGATGATTCCGATGGTATGCCCAATGCCTGGGAGGAATCCCATGGATTAAGAGCATTTGATCCCTCGGATGCCGCTTTAGATTGGGACGGTGATGGACTGACAAACCTGCAGGAATTCCAGGTGGGTAGCCGCCCGACTATTGCCGATACGGATGGCGACGCGGTACGGGATGGCCTGGATGTCTGGCCTGTTGACGGTCGCTACTACAAGGACAAGGACAGCGACGGCCTGCCGGACAGCTATGAGATGGATAGTGGTTTTCTGAATGATACCTACGCACAGGATGCCGGAGAGGATTTTGATGGCGATGGCCTGACGAATTTGCAGGAATTTCTTGCGGGCTCGGATCCCTCTGCCACGGACTCCGATGGCGATGGAATCGCTGATGGCGAAGACTTTGCGCCGGCCGACAGTCGCTACCGTCTGGATGCGGATGGCGACGGCCTGCCGAATGAGTGGGAGCTGGCGAACGGACTGAATCAGTTTGAAGCCTGGGATGCGAATGACCCTTATTTCGGCGATTCGGATGGACTGACGCCGTTGGAGGAGTTCGAATTGGGTACTGATCCTCTCAATGACGACTCCGATGGGGACTACACCAATGACAAAATGGACCGCTACCCACTGAATCCTCTCTATTTCGTGGACAGCGACAGGGACTCTATGCCGGACAGCTGGGAGTCCAGCTACGGGCTTGATTATTACTCAGCGCTGGACGGCAGTGCGGACCCGGATGGCGATGGCATCAGCAACCGTTACGAGTTTGCCGCCGGCAGCAATCCGCTGGTGGATGAGTAGCGGGATTCCGATGGCGACACCATGCCGGATTACTGGGAGTCCCTCTACGGACTCGACCCACTGGTAGATGACGCAGATGGGATGCCGACGGCGACGATCTGAGCAATCTGCAGGAATTTCAAGCCGGTACTTATGCGGACAATCCGGATACCGATGGCGATCAGCTGCCGGACGGCTTTGAAGTGAGCTATGGATTCGATCCGGTGCTCGACGATGGCTCCCAGAGTGCCGATCCTGATACCGACGGCCTGGATACTGCAAGCGTGGTCGGCAATCAGTTCGATATCATGCTTCAGCGCGTGGACGGCTCCGTAGATCCCGTTAGCCTGCCGGTGCACTATATGGCGGTCGAAGCCGGCGCTTATAGTCTGGCGCAACACGGCGTCGCGATGGAGGCGGGCAGATATCAATCCACGGCCACCGACCGCAAGAACAACTGGAATGCAGAGGCCCTTTCGCTGGCCAACAGCTACATCTCGCCGGTGGTGTTCGGGCAGGTGATGAGTGCCAATGACAGCAACTGGTCAGTGTTCTGGAGCCGCGGCGTATCGCGAGATCAGGTGGCCGCCGCGACCAATATCCGCATTGGCAAGCATGTGGGGGAAGACACCCTGCACTCCCGGGCCGAAGAGACCTTGGGATATATTGTTGTGGAAGCCGGCAGTGGCAGTTTGAATGGCAGGAGCTATGTCGTCGGTCTCGGCAGCGACAGTGTAAAAGGCGTGGATAACGGTAAATACACCTATGCACTTAACGGCCTCACCAGTCCCGCCAGCACGATACTGAGCCAGGCCGCCATGGACGGCGTGGATGGCAGCTGGGCGGTACTGCGGGACAATACCACGGCGACGGCAATTACCCTGTCTGTAGACGAGGACCAGATATCCCAGTCCGAGCGCTCGCATACTACAGAACAGGTGGGCTACTGGGTGTTTGAATGAGCGGGGACAAATTAAAAAAGACCCGCTACCTTCCGGTAGCGGGTCTTTTTGATTTGGTGGAGATGGCGGGAGTCGAACCCGCGTCCGTCAGCACTCTGCCAGAGGCTCTACATGCTTAGTTCCGTCTATTGATTTAACTCAATACAGCCCGGCGGGCAGGACGTAAAGAGCGAGTCTGTAGAGTTTTAGCCGATCCATCCCAGACAAACTTCACGGCGATCCAGTTCTATTTAACAGTCTGCAGCGCGGTACTGGAACCTTGCTTCAGACCGCTAGCGGGCTTAAGCCGCTAGTGCGTAGTTGTCGTCGTTGGCAACTAATAAATTGCAGCTTTGGATTTACGTGATTGGCTGCCATCACGGCATGCACCCATGGTTTCGTTACCGGCGTCGAATCCAAGTCATCCCCTGAATCGAATACAGGTGCGAAACACACTTGTGTCATTAAATTATACCTGAAATGGCACCGGAACAACATGCCCCGGGATGCCCCGGGGTGCCTTCCAGTGGCCCTTCGGTCACTTACATGACTGACTGGGCAAAGGCCGCCAGTATCAAGAGTGGACAGACGATGCGCACATACCAGGGCCAGATCTTCCAGAATAGCGTCTGTTCTATGTTCTCGTGTCCCTTCTTCAGTTCCGCCAGCAGCTGGTCGCGGCGCCAGATCCAGCCGGCGAAGACGCACAGGGCCACGCCCAGCAGCGGCTGGCCGTACTCGGTGCTGGCGCTGACCACCAGCCCGAAGAGGGCGTCGAAGTTGACGATGATCACGCTGCTGATGGCGAAGATGACCAATCCAACAAACGGGGTCGCGAGCCGGCGCGGCACGCCCAGGTTTTCGATGGTGAAGGCCACCGGCACCTCCAGCATGGAAATGGAGGAGGTCAGGGAGGCGATCACCATCAGGGCGAAGAAGGCGATGGCCACGAAGAGGCCGGCAGTGCCCATAGAGTCGAACAGGGCCGGCAGCACCTGCAGTATCAGGCCGGGACCGGCGATCAGTTCCCCCGTTTCTGAAAAGATCTGCGTGCCTGCCTCCTGGGCCACGTACATGGCCGGTAGTATCAGCAGGCCGGCGGTAAAGGCGATGCCCACGTCGATCAGGGTCACCAGGGCGCCGAGGCGCGGCAGGCTCTCTTGCTGGCTGAGGTAGGAGCCGTAGATCAGCATGGTGCCGACACCGAGGGAGAGGGAGAAAAAGGCCTGGCCCATGGCGGCAATCAGCAGCTTGGGCGACAGGTGACTGAAGTCCGGCATCAGGTAGACCTCGAGGCCGGTCATGGCGCCGGGCTGGGTCAGCACGTAGACGATCAGCAGCAGCAGCAGCACGATCAGCGACGGCATCAGCAGGGTGGACCAGCGCTCGATGCCTTTCTCCACGCCGGCGGCGATGATCAGCATGGTCATGCCGCTGAATATCGCGGTGAAGGTCAGGTTGCGCGCGGTGCTGTTGCCGGTGAGCCAGTCCGCGGCGCCGCTCATGCCGAACAGGCTGGCGAAGGGGTCCGCCAGATAGGCGACCATCCAGCCGGCGACGATCGCGTAGAAGCTCAGGATCAGCGAGGCGACGACAATGCCGCCGAAGCCGGCGAGGTTGGCGAAGAATCGGCTGACCGGGCCGGTGGAGATGCCGCGCAGGGCCTGCACCATGTTGCGGCGCGCGTGGCGGCCGATAGTGAGTTCGGCCATCAGCGCCGGGTAGGCGAGCATAAAGGCCAGCAGCAGGTAGACCACCACGAAGGCGGCGCCGCCGTTGCCGGCGGCCTTGGTGGGGAAGCCCCAGATATTGCCCAGGCCCACGGCGGAACCCGCCGCGGCCATCAGGAAACCGATATTGGAGCTGAATTGTCCTCGCGGTGCACTCATGGTAACTCTCTTCGTTATTCTTCTCTGTGTCCTGTGAGGGAATAGTGCATACCTTGTAGGATGGGCAAAGTGAACGTGTCCATCACATGGTTGCTGATGGGCATGTCGCTACGCTCCTTTGCCCATCCTACGCCCCGGTCAAAATTATTTGTGTTCAGTGCGCAGTAACCGCTGCTTCTCGCGGTTCCAGTCGCGCGCCTTTTCAGTTTCGCGCTTGTCGTGCTTGGCCTTGCCCTTGGCCAGCGCTATCTCGCACTTGATCAGGTGTTTTTTCCAGTAAAGGGCCGTGGCCACGACCGTGTAGCCCTTCTGCTCGGTGGCGGCGATCAGCTTGGCCAGTTCGCGCTTGTTGAGCAGCAGGCGGCGGGTGCGGTCCGGCTCGGTGACGAAGTGGGTCGAGGCACTGGGCAGCGGCTGTATACGCGCGCCCAGCAGCCAGGCCTCGCCATTCTTGAAGATGACGTAGCTGTCGGTGAGCTGGGCCTTGCCCTCGCGGCAGCTCTTCACTTCCCAGCCTTGCAGTTCCAGGCCCGCCTCGATCTTCTCCTCGATGAAGTAGTCGTGTCGGGCCTTTTTGTTCAGGGCTATGGTGCTGGAAGACTGGGCCTTTTTCTTTTTCGCCATAAAAACAACTAGATGAAACTGTGTCCAAAAAACTTCAGGGCCACGGTGTTGATGAAGATCAACAGCAGGAGCAGCGGGATAAAGGTGCCCAGTGAGAAGTTGATGTATTTCTGTGAAATGGAGCCGGCGAAGGCGCTGTCGCCCTCCTGTAACTCTGTGTCGAAGTTGGCCTTCTTCCACTTGTAGATCACGAACAGGCACACCAGCAGGCCGTTGAGCGGCAGTATGGTGTCGTAGAAGATGATCTCCACCAGGTCGAAGAAGGATTTGTTCTCACCGGCCAGTTGCATGAACTGGGTGAAGAAGTTGACCATGCCGAAGGATACGGCGCAACCGATGGCAAGCACAAACTGTATGGCGGCGATGGTGTAGATGGCCTTCTTGCGCTTCATGCCGCGCTCGTCGCGCAGGGTGGCGATGGGCACCTCGATGATCGAGACCAGGGAAGTTATCGCGGCCACCAACACCAGGAAGAAGAACACCGCGGCGAAGACGCTGGCACCGAAGTAGCCGACGCTGTCCTGCAGGGCCAGGAATATCTTCGGCAGGAACAGGAAGATCATGCCGGCGGAGGAGTCGCTCAGTTCGGCCGGGTCTATCTGTGGGTCGAAGTGGAAGATACTCGGCAGTATCAGCAGGCCGGCGGTGAAGGCCACCAGGGTATCGGTGATCGCCACGGCACGGGAGGAGCCGGGAATCGAGTCCCGCTTCTTCATATAGGAGCCGTAGGTGATCATGATACCCATGCCGAGGGACAGGGAGAAGAAGGCCTGGGCCATGGCCTTGCTGACCACGGCGCTGTCGATCTTGGCGAAGTCCGGTATCAGGTAGTACCTGACTCCCAGCATCGCGTTCTCGCGGGTGAGCACGAAGAGCACCAGTGCCAGCAGCATCACGAACAGCATCGGCATCAGCGTCTTGGCCGCGCGCTCGATGCCGTCCTTGACCCCCAGGGCGAGAATGCCGTTGATGCCCAGCATCAGCACTACCAGGTAGAAGAAGACCACCGGCGAGTTGATGAACTGGCCGAAGTGGGCTTGCGTGGCGAGCTGGTCCAGGTTGCCGCGCAGGGTTTCCACCAGGTAGCCGAGCACCCAGACGGTGACCACCAGGTAGAAGACCGCGATCATGAAAGGCGTGGCCAGGGCCAGCCAGCCGGGAATGGTCCACGGGCGCGAGCCGCCGGAGAGCTGCCGGTAGGCACCCACCGGATCCTTGTCGGCCCGGCGCCCCAGGGCCAGCTCCGCCATCATCACCGGCAGGCAGATAAAGAAGACGAAGATCGCATAGACCAACAGGAAGGCGCCGCCGCCGCTCTTGGTGGCCGCCACCGGGAATGCCACCAGGTTGCCGATCCCCACGGCGGAACCCGCGGCGGCCAGGATAAAGCCCAGCCGCGTTCCAAAATGCTCTCTCACTGCGGACATAGTATTCTCGCTATTATTTTTCTCAGATTTTCTTGTCGTATGGACTTGCCCGGCCCGAGCGGCCGGTTAAAAACGCGATTGTTGCAGGAATTGCCTTGCTTGAGTAGCGCCGGCTGGCAAAATTGCCCGCTCGCCGCTTGCGGCGGGCAATTTCTGCCGCAGTTTTGGAACAATCAGAATGACTAAGATAGAGCGCAGCGCGCTGGTGATGCACAGTGCGGAACAGATGTTCGACCTGGTCAACGACGTGGCCAGCTATCCGCAGTTTCTGCCCGGGTGCCGGAGTGCCGAAGTTTTGTACAGTGACGAGCACACCCTGGAGGCGCGCCTGGAGCTGTCCCGAGCCGGTATCCGCCAGAGTTTCGTCACTCGCAACCGGCTCGAGCGCCCCGAGCGCATGACGCTGACCCTGGTGGAGGGGCCTTTCCAGGAGTTCACCGGCGAATGGCAGTTTACGCCGCTGGCCGAGGACGCCTGCAAGGTGACCTTCTCCCTCTCGTTCAGCCTGAAGAGCCGCCTGGTGGCCGCCGCCGTCGGCAAGCTGTTCAGCGACCTGGCCAACCAGATGGTGGACGCCATGTGTGCGCGCGCCGAACGGATATATGGGAAGCAGTCATGACGGATATCAAGACAATCGCAGTGGAAGTGGTCTATGCGCTGCCCCACGAGCAGCGGCTGATGCGCCTGCTGGTCCAGCCGGGTACCACTGCGCTGGAGGCGCTGGTGCGCTCGGGCATCCCGGAGGAGTACCCGGAGGTGGATCCGGCCACCGCCAGGCTGGGGATCTTCGGCCAGGCCCTGGGTACCAAGGGGCTGCCGCCGGCGGATCAGTATGTGCTGCAGCCGGGGGACAGGGTCGAGGTCTACCGGCCGCTGATCGCGGATCCCAAGGAGGCGCGCAAGCAGCGTGCGGAGAAGGCCAGGAAGCTGGCCGAGCGAAAACAGCAGTAGCTGGTCAGCGCGGCCAGCCCGCCGGCTGCCAGTCGCCGCTGGTGGCGATCAATATGTCGCCGTTGAAATAGACTGAGAAGCGTTTCTGGGTGACTTCGCCGTTCGGGTCGCGCACGCGATTGATGTAGTCCCAGCGGTCGGGTTTGAAGGTGTCCTCCAGCAGCGGCGTGCCCAGCACGAAGCGCACCTGGCGCCGGGTCATGCCCGGTTTCAGCTGGTCGACCATCTCCTGGGTGATGATGTTGCCCTGCTGCACCTCGATGCGGTGTACACCGGGAAACTTGAACAGGGTGCAGGCGCCGAGCAGGGCACAGAGGGTGGCGACGGCGAGAATTCTCAGGCTAGATGGCATTCATTGCTCCATTATGGTCTGTCGGTCAGCGGCCACTGGACTGCGGCTCGCGCCCAGATCTCTATGGTTAAACAGAATAGGCGCTTCGCGGCGAGGAAAGTTCCCGGCAGCTGTCGCGAGTCCCGCCTTGGAGGTGGCCCGGGAGCGTTTGGGGTTCCGCTGACTCCGCTGGGCGTGGATAATACCTGAAGTGTTCGCGCGCCGACAGACGCGGCTTGCCTGGCGCTGTCCGGGTTGGCGAACTGTTGAGCATAGCGAAGTATTGAGAGAATCCTGCCGGGACAAAACTATTCATGGCTAACGAAAATCAGGAACTGCGCAAGGCCGGCCTCAAGGTCACACTGCCGCGGGTAAAAATTCTGCAGCTGCTGGAGAGCAGCGACGAACAGCACCTCAGCGCGGAAGATGTCTACAAAATGCTGCTGGAGGCGGGCGAGGACGTCGGCTTGGCCACCGTTTACCGGGTGCTGACCCAGTTCGAGAGCGCGGGCCTGGTAATACGCCACAACTTCGACGGCGGCCACTCGGTGTTCGAGCTGGACCGCGGCGACCACCATGACCATATGGTGTGCACCGATACCGGCAAGGTGATCGAGTTCCACAACGAGCAGATCGAGAAGCTGCAGAAGCAGATCGCCGACGAGCACGGCTACGAGCTGACCGGCCACAGCCTGGTGCTCTACGTGAAGAAAAAGGGATCTTAACAAGATCCCTTTTTCCGTAGGGGCGAATCTTGTGTTCGCCCGAGCGGGCACCCTGCACTCAAGCCGGCGGCGTATACCGCTCCGGAAACCTGCCGATCTTGTCCGCGTAGAAGTCCCGGAAGCGCTCCAGCTCCGCTTTCAGGTTTTCCCCCATCTCCATCACCGGCCCCAGCCCCACTTCCTTGCGGGGGAAATTGATAAAGCCGCACACCACCGGCAGCCGCGCACCGCGGGCCATGTAGTAGAAGCCGGTCTTCCAGCGCTCCCTGCGCCCGCGGGTACCCTCCGGCGGCACTACCACTATCAGGGATTTGCACTCGTTGAACTTGTCGACGGTGGCCTGCACCAGGTTGTTGGCCTTGCTGCGGTCCACGGCGATGCCGCCGAACCAGCGCATGGTGGCGCCGAGGGGGAACCTGAACAGCTTGTCCTTGCCCATCCACTGCGGCGTCAGCCCCAGCTTCAGCGCGGCGAGGATAAAATAGTAGCCGTCCCAGTTGCTGGTGTGCGGTGCGCCTATCAGCACATACTTCTTCAGTTTCAGCGCCTGCCGGTCGCAGACGACGCGCCAGCCGTGCAGCTTCAGCAGCAGCCTGGCGATCTGGCGCAGCAGGGGGGTAAGCAGGGGGGTGTTGAAAATGGTTCTTTGCATCTAGACGGTCACAATTACTACAAAACGCGCGTAGGGGTGAGCTTTGCCAGCGCTGCAGTATAGTGTGACTTGAGGCGATAGTCCCGGTCATTTGCGGTCTCTTCCTGTAGGAGCGGCCGGTGGCCGCGATCAGTGGTGGGGATGTAGCCAGATTGATCGCGGCCAACGGCGGATGGCCGCCCCGCCGTTCCTACACAGGGAAGGCCCAGTTCAGGCGCGGCTGAGCATCTCCTCCGCGTGGGCCAGGGACTGGGTGGTGGTCTCGCCGCCGAGCATGCGCGCTATCTCCTCGCGGCGCTCGCCGTCCTTCAGCTCGCGCAGGGACACGAAGGCGGCCTCTCCATCGCTGTGTTTCTCCACCAGGTACTGGCGGTGGGCCCGCGCCGCCACCTGGGCCAGGTGGGTCACGCAGATCACCTGGCCGGCGCGGCCGTCCCGGGTCTCGCCCAACTGGCGCAGCAGGCGCCCGACCACATCGCCAGTGGCGCCGCCGATACCCACGTCCACCTCGTCGAACACCAGCGTCGGCGTGCGCGAGGTCTGCGCGGTGACCACCTGGATCGCCAGGCTGACCCTGGACAGCTCGCCGCCGGAGGCGATCTTGCCCAGCGGCCGCGGCGGCTGGCCCGGGTTGGTGGCGATCAGAATCTCCACCTCTTCGAGGCCGCTGGCGGTGGGTTTCTCCTGGGGTTGCAGGGCCAGTTCCACCCGCGCGTGGGGCATGGCCAGTTCCGCCAACTGGCGGTTGACTGCCCCGGCCAGCTCGGCGGCGGCCCTGCCGCGCAGCTCGCTCAGCCTGCCGGCGACCTGGCGGTATTTTGCCTCCAGTTTCTCGCACTCGGCGGCCAGCCTGTCCAGCGCGTCCGGCGCGCCTATCTCGTCCAGTTCCGCCTGCAACTGCTGCTGCAGGGCCGGCAGTTCGTCCGGCTGCACCCGGTGCTTGCGCGCAGCCTGGTAGATGGCGCTGAGGCGCTCCTCCACTTCGGCCAGGCGCTCCGGGTCCATCTCGAAGCGGTCGATATGCCGCGACAGGGTGCCGGCGGCCTCGTCCACCTGGATGCGCGCGCTGTCGAGCATCTGTGCCACCTCCGCCAGTGCCGGCGACTGTTCTGGCATGGCCGAGAGCAGCTGCAGCGCCCGGTGCAATTGCTCGGCTATATCCCCCTCGCCGCCGGACAGCAGTGCCGCCAGCTGGTAGCTGCCGCTCAGTATCTCGCCGGCGTTGGCCAACTGGCGCTGCTCGCTCTCCAGCTCCTCTACCTCCCCCGGCTGCAGGTTCAGCTGTTCCAGTTCCTCCAACTGGTACTCCAGCAGGTCCCGGCGCGCCTGGGTCTCCTCGGCGCTTTCCGCCAGGGCGCGGTAGCGGCGGTACTGGTCCTGCCAGGCCTTGAAGTGGATGCGGGTCTCGGCGGCCAGCTCCTGGGCGCGGGCGTACTCATCCAGCAGGCGGCGGTGGGTGTCCTTCTTCAGCAGCGACTGGTGCTCGTGCTGACTGTGGATGTCGATCAGCTGTTCGCCCAGGGCGCGCAGCTGCAGCAGGGTCACCGGCTGGCCGTTGATATAGGCGCGGGAGCGGCCGTCGGCGCCGATGGTGCGGCGGAGTATCACCTCACGCCCGGCGTCCAGTTCCTGCTCCTCCAGCCAGGCAGTGGCCGAGGGGTGGCCGCCGATATCGAAAGTGGCGTTGATGTCGGCGCGGTTGGCACCCGCGCGCACCAGATCGGCATTGCCGCGATCGCCCAGGGCCAGCCCGAGGGCGTCGAGGGTGATGGACTTGCCGGCGCCGGTCTCGCCGGTCAGGGTGCTGGTGCCGGGACCGAATTCCAGCTCCAGCTGGTCCACCAGGGTGAATTGGCTGATAGACAGGTGCAGCAACATAGAAATAGCTTCTGTGGCGATTTTTATCTGGCTATTTATACAGTAATCACCGCTGCCTCGCTAGCGGTTGGGGGGCACATTACCCTTCACCCTTCGGCAAATGTCCGCTTGTCTGTGTAGGTTGGGCTGAGCTCTGCGAAGCCCGGCGCTGAGGTGGCCACCGCTGCCGGGCTTCGCAGAGCTCAGCCCAACCTACGCCAAAGGTCATGCCTTGAAGTGCCGCCTCCAGGCCCCATATAGGGCTGCATTGCCCGCGAATCGGGTTCAAGTATCACTTAACTGACAGTCGACGCGACGGAGAGAGCAGTGGCCAAAGAGCGCAGCGAAGAAGATCAGATTTCGGACAAAGAGGGGGCACAGCCGGAATCCCTGACCGACGAGCACACCCCAGTCGAGGAGGCGGTCGCCGCCGAGATAGAGGAGCCCACCGAGGAGGAGCAGCATCGGGCCGAGGATGCCCTGCATGCGGAGGCCGAGAGTGCCGATGCCCTGCACGAGGAAATCATCAAGCTGCAGGAGCAGCTGGCGCTGGAGAAGGACCTGGCCCTGCGCGTCCAGGCGGAAGCGCAGAACGTGCGCCGCCGCGCCCAGCAGGACGTGGAGAAGGCGCACAAGTTCGCCGTGGAAAAATTGCTGCAGGACCTGCTGCCGGTGGTGGACAACCTGGAGCGGGCCCTGGCCACCATCAATCCCGAAGACGAGGCCAGTAAGGCGATCGCCGAGGGCGTTGCGCTGACTCACAAGTCCTTCGTCGACACCCTGGCCAAGCACTCGGTGGAAGTGGTGGACCCGGCCGGCGAGCCCTTCGACCCGGAGCTGCACCAGGCCATGACCCAGGTGCCCAATGGCGATGTGGAGCCCAACACTGTCCTGGAGGTGTTCCAGAAGGGCTACCGCCTGAACGGCCGCCTGGTGCGCCCGGCGATGGTGGTGGTGAGCAAGGCACCTTGAGTGCCGCTGAGGGCCGGGGGTGGTAGCGCTTTCCGGGACTGTTGGCGAGAGGGCCCGAAGGCGCCGTGAATACCTGGAGCGGCCGGGCCACCTCGCCGACAAGCCTACAGGGACGTATTTACGGCGTGTCCCGGAAAGCACCACGACTCCCAGCCCGGGGTCTCCGACTGGAAAGCCCCTTGAAATTGTAAGGCCGGCACCAATATAGCTGGCATCGAGAATACAAACGCGCGGCAGGGCTCCCCCGCAGCCGCCGGCGCGAAACACATACGAGGATTCATCAGATGGGAAAAATTATCGGCATCGACCTGGGTACCACCAACAGCTGTGTCGCGGTACTGGAAGGTGACAAGGCGCGCGTGATCGAGAACGCCGAGGGCGACCGCACCACCCCCTCCATCGTCGCCTTTACTGATGACAACGAAGTGCTGGTGGGCCAGTCCGCCAAGCGCCAGGCGGTCACCAACCCGTCGAACACCCTGTTCGCGGTCAAGCGCCTGATCGGCCGCCGCTTCAAGGACGACGTGGTGCAGAAGGACATCAAGATGGTGCCCTACCGCATCGTCGAGGCCGACAACGGCGACGCCTGGGTGGAAGTGAAGGGGGACAAGAAGGCCCCGCCGCAGATCTCCGCCGAAGTGCTGAAAAAGATGAAGAAGACCGCCGAGGACTTTCTCGGTGAGAAGGTCGAGGCCGCGGTCATCACCGTGCCGGCCTACTTCAACGACTCCCAGCGCCAGGCCACCAAGGACGCCGGCCGCATCGCCGGCCTGGACGTGAAGCGCATCATCAACGAGCCCACTGCGGCGGCCCTGGCCTACGGCCTGGACAAGAAGGGCGGCGACCGCACCGTGGCGGTCTACGACCTGGGCGGCGGCACCTTCGATATCTCCATCATCGAGATCGCCGACGTCGACGGCGAAATGCAGTTCGAGGTGCTGTCCACCAACGGCGACACCTTCCTCGGCGGTGAGGACTTCGACCTGCGCCTGATCAACTACCTGGCGGAGCAGTTCAAGAAAGACCAGGGCATCGACCTGTCCGGCGATCCGCTGGCCATGCAGCGCCTGAAGGAAGCGGCCGAAAAGGCCAAGATCGAGCTGTCCTCCAGCCAGCAGACCGAAGTGAACCTGCCTTACATCACCGCCGACGCCACAGGCCCGAAACACCTGGTGGTGAAGCTGACCCGCGCCAAGCTCGAGAGCCTGGTGGAAGACCTGGTGGCCCGCACCATCGAGCCGGTGAAGATCGCCCTGCGCGACGCCGACCTGGCCGCTTCCGGTGTGGACGACGTCATCCTGGTGGGCGGCCAGACCCGCATGCCGCTGGTGCAGCAGAAGGTCACCGAGTTCTTCGGCAAGGAGCCGCGCAAGGACGTGAACCCGGACGAGGCGGTGGCCATGGGCGCCGCTATCCAGGGCGCCGTGCTGGGCGGCCACGTGAAGGACGTATTGCTGCTGGACGTGACCCCGCTGACCCTGGGCATCGAGACCATGGGCGGCGTCGCCACCCCGCTGATCGACAAGAACACCACCATCCCGACCAAGAAGTCCCAGGTGTTCTCCACCGCCGAGGACAACCAGACCGCGGTGACCATCCACGTGGTGCAGGGCGAGCGCAAGCAGGCGTCCGAGAACAAGTCCCTGGGCCGCTTCGACCTGGCCGACATACCGCCTGCACCCCGCGGCGTACCGCAGATCGAGGTGACCTTCGATATCGACGCCAACGGCATCCTGCACGTGCATGCCAAGGACAAGGCCACCGGCAAGGAGCAGTCCATCCAGATCAAGGCCTCCTCCGGCCTGTCCGAGGAGGAGATCGACAAGATGGTGGCCGACGCCGAGGCTCACGCCGAGCAGGACAAGCAGTTCGAGGAACTGGTGCAGACCCGCAACACCCTCGACGGCCTGATCTCCGCCACCAGGAAGACCCTGACCGAGGCCGGCGACAAGGCCACCGAGGAAGAGAAGTCCGCGATCGAGGCGGCCATCAAGGAGGCCGAGGAAGCGGTCAAGGGCAACGACAAGGCCGCGATGGAAGCCGCCACCAACAAGCTGACCGAGGCCTCCGGCCCGCTGGCGCAGAAGATGTACGCCGAGCAGGCCCAGGCGGCCCAGGGCGGCGCCCAAGGTGCAGGTGCTGAGGCGGCGGAGCAGCCCTCCGGCGGCGAGGACGCAGTGGATGCCGAGTTCGAGGAAGTGAAGGAAGACAAGAAAGAGGACAAGTAAATCCTCTTCTGTAGGAGCGGCGGGGCGGATGGCCGCCGCGCCGCTCCTACAGCAAAATAGATAGAAAGGCGCGGCGGCCGGGAAATGGCCGCCGCGCCTTATGACGTTAAAAAAGAACACACGTTATATGTCGAAACGCGATTACTACGAAGTCCTCGGTGTCGAGCGGAGCGCATCGGAAAAAGACCTGAAGAAGGCCTACCGCCGGGTGGCGATGAAGTACCACCCGGACCGCAACCCCGACGACAAGGAGGCGGAGAACAAATTCAAGGAGGCCAATGAGGCCTACGAGGTGCTGTCCGACCCGCAGAAGAAGGCGGCCTACGACCAGTTCGGCCACGCCGGCGTCGAGGGCCAGATGGGCGGCGGTGGCGCGGGCGGTTTCGGCGGCTTCTCCGATATCTTCGGCGACGTCTTCGGCGATATCTTCGGCGGCGGCGGCCGCCGCAGCGGACCGGCAAGGGGGTCCGACCTGCGTTACGACCTGGAGCTGGACCTGGAAGACGCAGTGCGCGGCACAACCGTCAAGATCCGCGTGCCCACCCTGGCCTCCTGCAAGACCTGCCACGGCTCCGGCGCCAAGCCGGGCTCATCGCCGCAGACCTGCGGCACCTGCGGCGGTGTCGGCCAGGTGCGCATGCAGCAGGGCTTCTTCTCGGTGCAGCAGACCTGCCCCAACTGCCGCGGGCGCGGCACCATCATCTCCGATCCCTGCTCCAGCTGCCACGGCCGCGGCCGCGTGGAGGAGACCAAGACCCTGTCGGTCAAGGTGCCCCCGGGCGTGGATACCGGCGATCGCATCCGTCTGTCCGGTGAGGGCGAGGCGGGCCCCGACGGCGGCCCCGCCGGCGACCTCTATGTTCAGGTGGTGGTGAAGGAGCACGAGCTGTTCCAGCGCGACGGCAAGAACCTCTACTGCGAGGTGCCGATCAGCTTCGTCGCCGCGGCGCTGGGCGGCGAGCTGGAAGTGCCGACCCTGGACGGCAAGGTCAAGCTGAAGATCCCCGCCGAGAGCCAGACCGGCAAGCTGTTCCGCCTGCGCGGCAAGGGCGTCACCCCGGTGCGCGGCGGCGCCCCCGGCGACCTGCTGTGCCGCGTGGTGGTGGAGACGCCGGTGAACCTGTCTTCCAGGCAGAAAGAGCTGCTGGAGGAGTTCGCCAGCACCCTGAGCGAGAAGAAGAACTCCCCGCGCCAGACCGGCTGGTTTGAGGGGGTTAAGAACTTCTTCGGCGATATGAAACTCTGATTCGGGACCCGGGACCCGGGACCCGGGACCCGGGACCACCTCCAACCCCCGAAAGAATAGCTCCCCTCTCCCGCCTGCGGGGGAGGGGGCTACTGGGGGCCGGCGGATCATTCCTCCGCCAGCCGCCTGCGAAACTCCCTGTGAAACTCCTCCTGGATCTTCTTCAACTCTTTCAACTGACCCGCGTTTAACAGTGGCACCAACTTTGCGCGGGTTTCTGCGCGAATCGCGATCACCTTGGCGTCCAGCTCCTCCCGCTGCTTGACCGTCAGTTTCGGTTTCTTTTTCCCGAGTTTGATGCCGTACTCCTTTAACAGCGCCAGCTGCGAGTCGAAGGCCTGATCCAGGATCGGCAGGGCCTTGTCCTCCTGCTCGGGGGTCAGCTTCAGGCGCAGGGTCAGCCAGTCGGCAATATCGTCGTACTTCTCCCAGAAGTCGTCGTCGAGCTCCTCACCGGCACGGAGCTGTGCCGCAGAGAAAAGCAGGCTGAGTGAAAACAGGAGAACCAGGATTCGGCCGGCGGTGCCGAGGTTGACAAATGCTTGCATCTTTGGCGCTCCAATCAACAGTTACTCTCTAGACTAGCAGTTGCAGCACACTCTGCAGGGTGGATTGGTCCGATGTCGTCTGTCACAGGCTTGTCCTGGAGGGACGGGCCCGCCTCTGCTTGAATTGGGGCTGGCCAAACCTATGCCGCGGCGCGGACTGCGGGGTAGAATCCGCGCCTTTGTTCGGGGCGCGAAGAGGAGGGAGCATCGTGGCGGTAAAAATAGCAGTAACCGGATTTGGCGGGCGCATGGGGCGCGCGCTGGCACAGGCATTGGCCCAGTCGGATACGGCCCAGCTGTCCGCTGCGGTGGTGCGGCCCGGCTCCAGCCTGGTGGGCGCCGATGCAGGCGAGGTGGCGGGCCTCGGCCGCAGCGGCCTGGCGATCGCGGACAGCCTGGACAACGCCGACTTCGATGTCTTGATCGATTTCACCGCCCCCGCAGCCACCCTGGCCAACGTCGCCTACTGTGCCGAGCAAGGGCGGCCGATCGTCATCGGCACCACCGGCTTCGACGCCTCCCAGAAGGCGGAAGTACTGGTGGCGGCGGAGAAGATCCCCCTGTGCCTGGCGAGCAACTTCTCCACCGGCGTCAACCTGTGTTTCAAGCTGCTGGAGACGGCGGCGCGGGTGCTGGGTGAGGACGCGGACATAGAGATCGTCGAGGCACACCACCGCCACAAAGTGGATGCCCCCTCCGGCACGGCCCTCAGCATGGGCGAGGTGGTGGCCGAGACCCTGGGCCGCGACCTGGGGAAAGTCGCCGTCTACGGTCGCGAGGGCCAGACCGGGGCGCGCGAGCGCGACACCATCGGCTTTGCCACTGTGCGCGGCGGAGACGTGGTCGGCGACCACACGGTGATGTTCCTGGCGGACGGCGAGCGGGTGGAGATCAGCCACCGCGCCAGCAGCCGCCTGTCCTTCGCCCGCGGCGCCGTGCGCGCGGCCCTCTGGCTAATGGGTAAGGGGCCGATGGGTGAGGAATTGCAAGGTGACCGCAAGGCCGGTCACTACGATATGCGCGATGTGCTGGGGCTGACCCCCTGAATCCCGTCGCGACAGAGACTCTTTGAGGACCAGGTATTGGAAAAGAAATTAATCGTCGGCAGTGAAGAATGGTGCAGCTTCCCGTCCCTGGGCATTCCCGCCATCAAGGCGCGGGTGGACTCGGGAGCCAAGACGTCCTGCCTGCACGCCTACAATATCCAGACGTTCAAGCGCGACGGGGAGCCCTGGGTCAGTTTCGAGGCCCACCCACTGCAGCACCTGCGCCGGCCGTCGGTGCGCTGCGAGGCGCGCCTGCTGGACAAACGCATGGTGCGCAGTTCCTCCGGGGAGAGCGAAAAACGCCCGGTGATCCGCACCGCCCTGTCCATCGGCGGCAGCGTCTGGGATATCGAGCTGACCCTGACCAATCGCGACACCATGGGCTACCGCATGCTGCTGGGGCGCGAGGCGATGCTGGGGCGCATGCTGGTGGATCCGTCCGAGAGTTTCTGCCTCGGCGACCTGCCGCAGAGCCAACTGGAGGAATACTACCGCGACGAGCACCATATGGCCGGCACCGGCCTGCGCATCGGCCTGCTCGCCTCCAATCCGGACCTCTACAGCAACCAGCGCATCATGGAGGCCGGCGCCGAGCGCGGTCATCGCATGAGCTTCCTGGATATCCGCCAGTGTTATATGAAGCTGGACCCAAACGAGCCGGAGGTGCACTACCGCGACGGGCGCATACTGAACAACCTGGACGCGGTGATACCGCGCATCCGCCCCAGCCAGACCTTCTACGGCTGCGCCCTGACCCGCCACTTCGAGAGTATCGGCGTCTTCGCACTGAACGGCTCGGCGGCCATCAGCCAGTCGCGGGACAAGCTCTTCTCCCTGCAACTGCTGCAGCAGAGCGGCCTGAATATCCCCATCTCCGGCTTTGCCAACTCGCCGGTGGACACCAGCGAGCTGATCGAGATGGTCGGCGGCGCGCCGCTGATCGTGAAACTGCTGGAGGGGACCCAGGGCAGGGGCGTGGTGCTGGCGGAGACCCGCAAGGCGGGGGAGTCGGTGATCAACGCCTTCAAGTCCCTGAAGGCCAACCTGCTGGTGCAGGAGTTTATCCGCGAGGCCCAGGGCAAGGACCTGCGCCTGTTCGTGATCGACGGCAAGGTGGTGGCCTCCATCCAGCGGGAGGCGGCACCGGGGGAGTTCCGCGCCAATATTCACCAGGGTGGCACCGCGTCGGTGGTCAAGGTGACCGCGGAGGAGAAGCGCCTGGCGGTCAAGGCGGCCAAGGTGCTGGGCCTGAAGGTGGCCGGGGTGGATATCATCCGCTCCAAGAAGGGGCCGCTGCTGTTGGAGGTGAACTCCTCGCCTGGGCTCGAGGGCATAGAGAGCGCCACACGCAAGGACGTGGCCGGCGCCATGATCGTGTCGATAGAGAAGGCGCTCAAGTGGCGTCCGGCAATCGCCCCGCAGAGCAACAACAGCCTGGCGACCGGGGATTAATCCGGCGCCACTTCACCGGCCAGCAGAAGATGTTGGCCGGCTATTCTCTCCCTTTCAAGCTGCCGGTGCCGCCCTCCTGAGGCCGTCGGTGTCACCGGGCCTGGCGCCCGACACCTTAGCGCCGTCTGGCGAAGCCTCCCCGCCGAGACTAACCTTTTGGAGTGGCCGGACTGTGTATCCGGCGCAGAATCTTTCCCGGCGGGTTCCGCCGTTCGCGGAATCCTGAATCCCTGATCCTGGCTGCCACGGATGGCGGGTAGGTGGAGGCGCGGTAGCGCGCTTTCGCACTCGGCGGCCGGATGGTGAAAACCATAAGGCTTAAGCGGTATGAATAATCGCCACTTCCGCTACTTCCTGGGCAATCTCGCATTGGTTCTCTCCCACCTGGCGGTGCTGCTGATCGTGATCATGGCTACCAGTACCCAGGCGTCCTCGAACCTGTCCGGCTCGGAGGCTGGCCGGAAGGTGATGGTGGACTACATTGTGCACTTCGCCTACCACCTGCAGTGGCCCATCCAGGCCTTCTCCGGTACCGACGCACCCTTCCGTATCTGTGTCATGGGCGAGAACAGCCTGCGCGAGCCCCTGGCCGAGCGCCTCAAGCACCAGCGGGTGAACGGCCGCCTTGTGGCGCTGGAAATCGTCGGGGAGAGTGAGTTGATGCGGGCGCGCAGCTGCCAGATAGTCGTGCTGGGCCAGATGGAGCGGGCCAAACTGCTGAAGGCAGTGGGGGCACTGGAGTTCTTTCCCGTCCTGACCGTCAGCGACACCGAGCGCTTCGCCGCCACCGGCGGCATGATCGAATTCGCGAGGAGGGGCGACAATGTCGCCCTGCAGCTGAACAAGACAATGCTCGACCGGGCGGAGCTGAAGATGGGCAACAGCCTGTTTCGCCTGGGTCGGGAGGTGAATTGAATGCGGAATAGTGGTGGGCGCCGGAGGGGATATGGTCAAAGTTTGCCCTGTGGCCACTCCGAGAACCGGCCGCGAGCGCCCAGTGCAGCACCCAGCCCGACCGCGCATTCCGCATTCATCATTCCACATTCACGAACCCCTGGCGCCAGCGCCGCATTTCGCGTAGAATCTGCGCCCGGTTTGGGTAGGTATCGCGAGCGCTAGCCGCGGGCCTCCCCCCTTGATGAGGGCCCCTCGATCAAGGGGCCCATCAACGCCGGCGGCAAGCGCCGGCCACAGTGTGAGAGCCGTGCGTGAACAAATTCAAAAAAGCGAGATGAAGCTGCGGAGTTTCATCTCGCTTTTTTATAGGCGCGCAACAGGCTGGTGCCTGCGCCGGCTCCCCCACCAACCCCGCCCGGAAGCCGTTCTGAAGACTGGAGATCAATTTGACTAAAGCTGTCCCCACGCCGGAGGCCCCAGTGCCCCACGACTTCATGCAGAGCACCTTTATGAAGAGTACAACCATGGAGAGTACAACCCCGGCCCTGCTGGTTCTGGCAGATGGCAGCGTATTTGAGGGGCGCTCGATCGGTGCCCATGGCAGCGCAGTTGGCGAGGTGGTATTCAATACCTCCATGACCGGCTACCAGGAGATCCTCACTGATCCCTCCTACGCCCGCCAGATAGTCACCCTGACCTATCCCCATATCGGCAATACCGGCACCAACGCCGAGGACGAGGAGTGCGGTGAGATCTGGGCCGCGGGCCTGGTGATCCGCGACCTGCCGCTGCTGGCCAGCAGCTTCCGCAAGGAGCAGTCCCTGGACGAATACCTCAAGGCGCGCAATATCGTCGGCATCGCCGATATCGATACCCGCCGCCTGACCCGTATCCTGCGCGACAAGGGCGCCCAGAACGGTTGCATCATCGCCGGCGACTCGGTGAACAGTGAGTCCGATCGCGAGGAGGCACTGGCCAAGGCGAAAGCGTTCGCCGGCCTCAAGGGCATGGACCTGGCCAAGGTGGTCTCCACCAAGGAGAAGTACCCGTTCAACGAGGGTACCTGGGAGCTGGGCAAAGGTCACAAGCCGGCGCCGGAGCAGACGTTCAAAGTGGTGGCCTACGACTTCGGCGTGAAGCGCAATATCCTGCGCATGCTGGTGGACCGCGGCTGCGATGTCACCGTGGTGCCGGCGGAGACCCCCGCGTCAGAAGTGCTGGCCATGAATCCGGATGGCGTCTTCCTGTCCAACGGCCCCGGTGACCCCGAGCCCTGCGTCTACGCGATCGAGGCGATCCGGGAGTTTCTCGACAAGAGCATCCCCACCTACGGCATTTGCCTCGGCCACCAGCTGCTGGGCCTGGCCGTCGGCGGCCGCTCGCTGAAGATGAAATTCGGCCACCACGGCGGCAACCACCCGGTGCAGGATCTGCGCAGCGGCCAGGTGATGATCACCGCCCAGAACCACGGCTTCGCGGTGGACGCGGATACCCTGCCGGAAAATGTGGAGGTCACTCATGTGTCGCTGTTCGACCGCAGCCTGCAGGGCATACGCCTGAAGGATAAGCCGGCCTTCAGCTTCCAGGGCCACCCGGAAGCCAGTCCCGGCCCCCACGATATGGCGCCGCTTTTTGATGATTTTGTTAAGTCGATGGAGGCCCGGAGAACCGGGACTCGGGAGGGGGAGGGTTGAGTGCCTCGCACTTTCGCGAATTGGAGGTGTGGCGCTTGGCGATGAGCTTAGCCAAGCAAGTTTTATTCTCTGACGGCGGGGTTTCCTCGCGAAGAGCGCTATGGGCTGAGTTCCCAGTTACAGCGCTCTGCAGTATCTATCCCATCGAATATTGCAGAGGGCAATGCCCGTGGCAGCACGCGTGACTACGCGCGCTTTGTTTCCATGGCGCAGGGTTCCTGCGCAGAATTACAGACCAGTTATTTCTCAGTAGGGAGTTGGCATTGGGAGACCCAAAAGCAATCGAAGAAACCCTGGCCATTTGTAACAGAGTCGGCCAAATGCTGCTGAAACTTCAGCGTGCACTGACTACCAGAATGGACCCCGAGTCCCGAGTCCCGAGTCCCGAGTCCCGGAGCCACTAATGCCCAAACGTACAGACATAAAATCCATCTTAATCATCGGCGCCGGCCCCATCGTCATCGGCCAGGCCTGCGAGTTCGACTATTCCGGTGCCCAGGCCTGTAAGGCACTGCGGGAGGAGGGCTACCGGGTGATCCTGGTGAACTCCAACCCGGCCACCATCATGACCGACCCGGCCATGGCCGACGCTACCTATATCGAGCCGGTGGAGTGGAAGACGGTTGCCAAGATCATCGAGCAGGAGCGCCCCGATGCGATTCTGCCCACCATGGGCGGCCAGACGGCGCTCAACTGCGCCCTGGACCTGGACAAAAACGGCATCCTGAACAAATTCGGCGTGGAACTGATCGGTGCCGACAAGGACGCCATCGAGAAGGCCGAGGACCGCGACCTCTTCGACAAGGCCATGAAGGCCATCGGTCTGGAGACGCCGCGGGCGAAAATCGTGCACTCCATGGAAGAGGCGAAGAAGGTCCCGGAGGCGTTCGGCTTCCCGGTGATCATCCGCCCGTCCTTCACCATGGGCGGATCCGGCGGCGGTGTGGCCTACAACTGGCCGGAGTTCGAGGAGATCTGCAAGCGCGGCCTCGACCTGTCTCCCACCAACGAACTGCTGATCGACGAATCCCTGCTCGGCTGGAAAGAGTACGAGATGGAGGTGGTCCGCGATAAGAACGACAACTGCATCATCGTCTGTTCCATCGAGAACTTCGACCCCATGGGGGTGCACACCGGCGACTCCATCACCGTGGCCCCGGCGCAGACCCTGACAGACAAGGAATACCAGCTGATGCGCAACGCCTCCATCGCGGTGCTGCGCGAGATCGGCGTGGAGACCGGTGGTTCCAACGTGCAGTTCGGCGTCTGCCCCAAGACTGGCCGCATGGTGGTGATTGAGATGAACCCGCGGGTATCCCGCTCCTCGGCGCTGGCCTCCAAGGCCACCGGCTTCCCGATCGCCAAGGTCGCGGCCAAGCTGGCCGTGGGCTACACGCTGGACGAACTGCAGAACGATATCACCGGCGGCGCCACCCCGGCGTCCTTCGAGCCGACCATCGATTACGTGGTCACGAAAATCCCGCGCTTCACCTTCGAGAAGTTCGGCGAGGCGGACGCGCGCCTGACTACGCAGATGAAGTCCGTAGGCGAGGTGATGGCCATAGGCCGCACCTTCCAGGAGTCCCTGCAGAAAGCCCTGCGCGGCCTGGAAGTGGGCAGCTTTGGCCTGGAGCGCAAGATAGACCCGAGTGAGGACGGCGCCCAGGAGCGGCTGCGCCGCGAGCTTTCCATACCCGGTGCCGAGCGCATCTGGTATGTGGCCGACGCTTTCCGCATGGGCATGAGCGTGGAGCAGGTCTATGAGCTTTCCGCGATAGACCCCTGGTTCCTGGTGCAGATCGAGGAATTGGTCAGGATCGAGGAGCCGCTCAAGTCGCTGCCGACGTCCGCCCTGACGGCGGAGCATATGCGCTACCTGAAGCGCAAGGGCTTCTCCGACAAGCGCTTGGCGGACCTGGTAGGCGTGAGCCAGAAAACCGTACGCGACTTCCGCCACAAGCTGGGGGTCTTTCCCTCCTACAAGCGCGTGGATACCTGCGCGGCCGAGTTCGCCACCAGTACCGCCTATATGTACTCCACCTACGATGAGGAGTGCGAGGCCAATCCGTCCGACAAGAAGAAAATCATGGTGCTCGGCGGCGGCCCCAACCGCATCGGCCAGGGTATCGAATTCGACTATTGCTGCGTGCACGCGGCGCTGGCGATGCGCGAGGACGGCTACGAGACCATCATGGTCAACTGCAACCCGGAAACCGTCTCCACCGACTACGACACCTCCGACCGCCTCTACTTCGAGCCGGTGACTTTGGAAGATGTGCTGGAAATCGTACGCAAGGAGAAGCCGGAAGGCGTGATCGTCCAGTTCGGCGGCCAGACCCCGCTGAACCTGGCGCGCTACCTGGCCGCCGAGGGCGTGCCCATCATCGGCACCACCCCGGAGCAGATCGACCGCGCCGAGGACCGCGAGCGCTTCCAGCAGATGATCATGCGCCTGGGCCTCAAGCAGCCTAAGAACGCCATCGTGCGCTCCGTGTCCGAGGCGGTGCTGGCGGCCAAGGAAGTGGGCTATCCGCTGGTGGTGCGCCCCTCCTATGTGCTGGGTGGTCGCGCCATGGAGATCGTCTACAAGGAAGATGAGCTGCTGAACTACATGAAGGAGGCGGTTCAGGTGTCCGACGAGGCGCCGGTACTGCTGGATCACTTCCTCAACGCCGCCATCGAGGTGGATATTGACGCCGTGTCCGACGGCCAGGATGTGGTGATCGGCGCCATCATGCAGCATATCGAGCAGTGCGGCGTCCATTCCGGCGACTCAGCCTGCTCCCTGCCTCCCTACAGCCTACCCACTGAGGTGCAGGACCGGATGCGTGAACAGGTGAAGGCCATGGCGCGCGAACTGGGCGTGGTTGGTCTGATGAACACCCAGCTGGCGTACCAGGACGGCGAGATCTACGTGATCGAGGTGAACCCGCGCGCCTCCCGTACCGTGCCCTTCGTGTCCAAGTGCATCGGCACCTCCCTGGCCAAGGTGGCAGCGCGCTGTCAGGCGGGCATTTCCCTCGCCGAGCAGGGCTTCACCGAGGAAATCGTGCCGGACTACTTCTCGGTCAAGGAGTCTGTCTTCCCCTTCAACAAGTTCCCGAAGGTGGACCCGATCCTCGGTCCGGAGATGAAGTCCACCGGCGAGGTGATGGGCGTGGGCGAGACTTTCGCCGAGGCCTTCGACAAGAGCCTGCTGGGCGCCGGCGACAAGCTGCCGGAATCCGGCCGCGTGTTCATCTCCGTGCGCGACTTCGACAAGCCCGCCGTGGTGGGGGTGGCGCGGGACCTTGTGGGGCTCGGCTTCGAGCTGGTGGCCACTCGCGGTACCGCCAAGGTCTTGCAAGACAGCGATATTCCCGTTACAACCGTCAACAAGATGAGCGAGGGCCGGCCCCATATCGTCGATATGATCAAGAACGACGAGATAGCGCTGGTGGTCAATACCACCGAGGGGCGCCAGGCTATTCGCGATTCCGCCGATATCCGCCGCAGTGCGGAGAATCACCAGGTGTGCTACACCACCACGCTGGCGGCGGCCAAGGCCATGGCCCTGGCCATGCAGCAGGGCGAAGCCCTCCAGGTGCGCCGCCTGCAGGACCTGCACCAGCGGGTGGTCAAGCTGCCTGGATAAGGCTGCCGCTTTTTTGTAGGAGATGTAATAAAGCGGCGAGGCATTGATCTAGCTTTGGAAGGGGTCAGTCCCCTAATCTGGTTGAGATTGAATCACAAGGTCGCTAAGCGCCTTAAACCAGAAG
>NZ_JCBAJA010000050.1:0-21615 GCF_059834885.1 Microbulbifer sp. SE14
CGCAACTGGAAGCCAGCGCTAAACCGTTTTATGATCGAATTTGGTGATCGCTTGGTCGATCACCAGTAACCAGCGGCATGGGCGGTTACACAGAATTATTTACAGCCTCCGCGCAACCCATCTTCCAACGAAGGCACCAATACCAGATGGACGTGGTTCGGCATCAGACACCAAGCCCAAACTTCTGTACCATGCATCCGACAAGCATCCGCCAATAGATCGATATACGCTTGATAGTCCTCGTCGAAAAAGAAGGTTTGCTGACGTCGATTCCCCCGCTGGGTGACGTGATGTGGGCATCCGGGAAGAACCACGCGGGCTATTCGTGCCATCTACCTACCTCTCCAAATTGACTCAGCAATTAAGCACTACCCCTGAATTCCCGGAACTCCGGGAAGTATACTGTCCCCGGAACTCTTGCCTTTTACAAACATCCCGTATAGGTGTGCCCGGCCATATAAGACAAGACCCTCTTGTGAAAACTCTCTTTGCTCCCGGAAAACTCCTCAATTTTTTCACTTTCCGGAAAACCGAACTTGTACTCAATTCTACGAATTGCGCCCTTAGCGCCATCAGAGGGAGAGAGGTCAAGCTTTTCTGCCCACTCTGTAACACCATCTTTATACACGAATACAATACTGGCCATACCATCGCAAACTTCATCAACCGCTGTAACAGCAGGAAGACCATTCTCAAAAATGGTTTTCGTTTCCAGATAGCCATCAAAATTGTCATCCTGCTTACTGCTGATTATTTTATCGTCTTTCTTCCCATAAAAATTTGACACATCGACTTTTGAGTCAAAATTCCTATCTATAAGCTCATAATACCCATCATCTGCATCCTCATAGGAAACATCAGGAATACCATCACCATTTAAATCCAAAATTGACGAATCTAAATCTTTAGACTCGCCTGACCCTTTCGCACAAGAAATGGTTAACGAGAAAGACAATAAAAAAATCAGTAAAAATATAGTTTTCATACTAGCGCTCCACTATAAAACCAGTATCTCCAATGGGCCCAGACCACGCAGGCGCCTCTTTAACACAATAGCAACCATTTTCTGGAGCCCTTAGCGGAGACAGTTTTTGCCCTGACATTTCGCAAGACTGGGGATTCAAATTATCCCAAGGGCACACACGCTCGACACATTTCATAGGAAAAATAGGATGCATTCGTCGTTCTGTTTCGGAAATAACATTATCTAAGATCCATTTGTTCTCTTTAGCTTTTCTATCAAGATTATTCATCCTATCCCTCAAAGCCTGCTGCTCAGAAGCCAACTTCCTATTATTTCTATTAATTCTCGAATATGGATTTCCTGGGGCTACACTAGTAGTTGTTCTCAATCCATCCAAATCAACATTATTTACCGGGTCACTTCCAGCGTAACCAAACAAGCTAAAATCTCCACTATCAAAACGAATGGGATCTTTCGCCGTCCATCGTCCAATCTGCGCATCGTAGTCCCGGGCACCAAATCGCGTCAGCAGGGTATGCTGATCATAGATACCACCAGCAAACGCAAATGGCTGGAAGCCGGGATTGGTATCGGAGACCACGTTACCCCAGGCATCATAGTCCATTCGCTGGGCGATCTCACCGGTGCTGGCGTTGACGACCAATCTTGGGCTGCCCAGATGGTCGCTGATAATACGATAAGTGGTACCACCCTTGATCATGTAGGCGGGCACATTGGTCTTTTCACCGTAGATGAAACGGGCAACTACGTTTCCGTTGCTATCCAGCTCAGCCACGGGATTCAACTGGTCTTCATAGAGGAAACCCTGCACCAGCTGGCCGTTGACCTTCTTGCCGATGCGGCGGTCGCGGCCGTCGATCAGGTACTCAATCTGCACGTCTCCGGGCAGGGCTACGCTGATCAGATTGCCGAACTCGTCGTAGCTGTAGCTGGTAGTGACACCGCCTTCAATCTTGCTCTTCAGTTCGCCATTGGCGGTGTAGCTATAGCTGGCCTCCCTGTAGGTGAGCAGGCGGTCCTGTTCGTCGTAGGTGGCGATCTGCTGGCCGTTTTCGTGAGTGCGGTTACCGTTACTGTCGTATTGCCAGCTGGTGGTGACACCATCGCGGGTGACGGACTTCAGGCGGCCCACAGTGTCGTAGTCGTAGCTTTCAGTTACCAGACTGCCGTTGAGGGTTTCGGTTTTGCTGCTGATGCGGCCGAGACTGTCGCGCTGGTAGCCGAAGCTGGCCAGAGCGCTACCCGAGGCTTCGGTTTCAGCGCTGAGCAGTTCACCGAAGCTGTTGTAGCCGAAATCTGTGGAAATATTGCCCAGCGACGAATCTGCCAACAGGCCGTTCTGGGCATCCCGGGTCTGGCTCAGGTCGCCGGCCTGGGTGAGCAGGCCGTCCTGGTCATAGCCGAAGCTGACGCAGTTGTCGGTGTTGACGCACTGCTCGGTGAGCCAGAAGTTGTTGTCGTAGCTCCAGGACACGCTGCCGGCGACGCTGCCACCCCAGGTTTCGGACAGGGGCAGGAAGCCGTCGTAGCTGTAGCTCAGGGTGCTGCCGCCGGGAGCGGTGATGCTGCTCAGCTGGCCGGTGTTCGCGTCGTAGGTATAGCCGTAGCTGCCGCGGGCGATGGTGCGGCTGGCGAGGCGGCCACCGTCGTCATAACCATAGGAAATGGTGCGACCATCCGGGCGTTCCACCGCGGTCAGTTGCTTGTCCAGGTTGTATTGATAGCTGGTTACGGTTTCCACGCCATCCAGGTCCGGCGGGTTGTAGCCCTCCTCCAGATTTACGTCTGTGTAGCTGAATATATGCGCTTCGCGCCCCGGCGGGGTGATGGCAGTGAGGTTGCCGGCGGGGTCGTACTGGTAGCCGACGCTGCGACCGTCGTGGTAGGTCTGGCGGGTGACGCGGCCGGCGAGATCGTAGTCGAAGCTGGTGGTGCGCTGCAGTGTGTCAGTAATGCTTTCCAGGAAGCCGTCTGAGCCGTAGCTGTAGCTCACATTGCGCTGCTCCATGCCAGTGCCCGCAGTGGATTCGACCAGTCTTCCGCGAGGGTCATAGCCGAGGCCGAGGGGCGCCAGGCCGCCGGACTGCTGGGAGACCGGGCGCCCCTTTTCATCGAGCACTGTAGTGCTCAGGCGGCCTTCGGGTGTGCTGCTCTGCCAGGTGCGGGTTGCGGCATCGTAGCTGGCCGTTGTGGTGCGGCCGTTGACGCTGACGGTTTGGCCCAGGGAGGTATGGCTCAGCAGGTCTGCCTTGTCTTCCAGTTCCGCGGTGCGGATAGTGGTGGTCACCTGCTCCAGGCCAGCGGGCGTGGTGACGGTGACGTTTTCCGGGACCGGGGCGCCCATGCCGAAGCGGGGATCGGGGCCGCGCTTGCGGTAGGTTTCGGTGCCGTCGGGCGCTATGGTGAGCACGTCGCCGCCGGTGCCGAACAGTTTTGTCAGTAAAGTGCCGTCCGGGTAGATATTGGTGCGCAGGCGGCCGCCGGCGCTCTGCGGCGCCACCTGGTAGCGGGTGGTGCGGCCTTCGGCGGAGGTCATGCGGTATTCCTGGCCTGGGGAGAGGCCTTCCTTTTCCAGGGTCCAGCCGCCGCCCGCGGCGTTGATGTCGGTTGTCAGGTAGCCCAGCTCGTCGTAGGTCATGGTGGAGCTGTGCTGGTTGGGATCGGTGAAGCGGGTGAGCAGGCCGTCCTCGGTGTAGGCCATGGTGTAGCTCTCGCCGGCCGGGTTGGTGACGCTGGCGAGGTAGCCGTTGGGGTCCAGCGTCAAGGTTGTGCGCTGACCGTCGGGAGCAACTATCGCTAAGGGAGTGCCCGAGCTGTCGCGCTCGATAATGGTGTCGTTGCCATCGGCGTCTTCGATACGGATAAGCAGGTTGTTGGTGTCGTAATGGAAACGGTAAACCAACGCACCGGTGAAAGCATCACGAGTCTTGAGATGGCGACCACTTGCATCGAAATTGAACAGCTGCGATCCATCAAGAGAAGTGGCCAAAACATCACCAAAGCCGATTCCCCCCTGCGCATTAGATTTAACTCTACGAATTCTATGATGCTGCGAAGTAAATGCGCCTTCATCAGCAATGTAGAGGCTACCGTCTTCGCCATGAACCGCACTGGCCGGAGCAGCAAACCCAGCATTAATAGCTGGCCCCCCATCACCAAGTGGGTCGCTATCCCCGCTTCCAGCCACAGTTGTAATAATACCATTGGTGCCAACTCGTCTAATGCGACGAGCACTTCTATCCACGATATAAAGCGCATTATCGGCACCGTAAGCCAAGCCTCCCGGGCCACATAAGCCAGCTTCGGTGGCAGCGCCCCCATCTCCGTCAGAACTGCATACTCCTGTGCCGGCTACCGTTGTAATTACACCATCAGGCCCAATACGTCGAATTCGACGATTGGACGTATCTGCCACATAGAGGCTGCCGTCTGGAGCCAAAGCCAAATCATTTGTGTTCTTCAACCTAGCTTCCACGGCCGGGCCACCGTCGCCGCCAAACCCAGCACGCCCAGTTCCCGCTATCGTCGTAATGATGCCGTCGGGACTAACTTTACGTATCCTACTTCCAACACCAATAAAGAAACTACCATCGGGAGCTGCAACCACACTAACTAACGCTTCGAGATTCGCATCCGTGGCAAGGCCACCATCGCCACTAAACCCCCTGGTTCCAGTTCCGGCCACAGTCGTAATAATTCCATCTGGATCAATTTTACGTACTCGATAATTGTTTGAGTCTGCTATATAGAGGCTCCCATCCGGACCATAAGACACATCCCTGGGCACATTCAGGCGCGCGGAACCTGAAGGGCCACCGTCACCACTATAGCCGGGGTAACGACTTCCAGCGATTGTGGTAATGATCCCATTCGAGTTTACCCGACGAATGTAGTGACTTCCGACTCCAGTAAACGGATTGTCTATACCCGCTAACGCAATGTATAAACTTCCATCATCTCCAAAGGCTACACTATTTGGCCATTGGAGCCTTGCTTCTGTAGCTGGGAAGCCATCTCCGCTGTAGCCTCGATACATAGTTCCCGCCACTGTATCGATAATATTTCCCTGGGTTTTCTGGTCAATGATTGAACCATTACCCATAGCCAATTTTTGGCTACCGAATTCATACTGGTGATACTGCGAAATAGTCCAAGCACCAAGCATCTCGTTATTCAAAGCGGTCGCTTCCAAGTGCTTCTGCACGGACTGCCACAAGATAACCGGCTGTCTCGCAGAAACATTTCCGCCACTATTACGGGTAATAAACCCGCTACCAGCGCTGGCAAAAGCACGCTCGAAATCATCCGGCTCGTAGTACACCGCCTCATAGACATAGCCGATACGAATATTTGCTGTATGGCTGCCCACAAGCTTTCGGCCATAGGAATCCTCCCCATCCCAAACAAAGCGATAGCTGAGATCGGCCTGGGGCTCGAAGTTGTATCTAAAATGACGCCCGGCGATGGAGACTTCCAACACAACTTGCTGTAGCGATGAGGAAACTGTCTCACTCGTAAGCTGGATGTCCGCATAGGCCTTGCGCCCGGGAACCCGATCGCTGCGGTAATTCAGTGTAAAGGGCGTACCTATAACCGGAATCCGCTCGCGCAGCACCTGCCCCTGGCACTCGATAATGGAACCGCACTCTTCTTCCGGATCTTGTTCGGGATCATCACCCTCCGGCTCTGGCGATTCTGGCCTCTCGGCATCCTCCGGCGGCCCGTAGGGCCAGTTGTAATCCCAGGGAGTGAAGTGAGAAGTGGGAATACGCCAGAGGTTCTTACCTTCGCTATACAACTGCGCCAGCTGCTGCCTCTCGGCATCGGTAATACCCAGTTCACCCAGCGCGGCAGCATCAGCAGCAACCCCGCTGCCATCCACATCCAACTCGGCAAGACCGTCGACAATACCGATAATCTCGACCACCACGCCATTGTCCGAAGGTATCCACGCCGCCTTCTCGCGGTCGTACCAGCCGGCGGGCACTATGGTACCGGCGGGGAATTCGAGGAAGTTGTCCACATACACAGGCAGCGGCTGGCTGAAGTCCACGCGGATGGCGCCGGCGGCGATGGCCTGGTCCACGCTGAGTTCCACGGCGTAGGTGTAGCCGCTGGTGGGCGGCAAGGGGCCGGGCATAGTTTCCGGGCCGTTTTCGCCGACGGTGTATTCGGTGGCGCGTACGCTCAGCTGGTCGATGGACGTTACGCTGCCGCCGGGCAGGGTCATGGTGGCGGTGGTGCCGGCGGGGAAGAGGATGGTGGCCTGGCGGCTGCCGTCGTCGTCGGTCTGCAGGCTGCCGCGGTGCACCTGGAAAGGCTGGCTGCTGTCGGTGAGGTCGATATTGGTGACCTGGCTGTCCAGCGGGATCAACACCACGTCTTCGGCCAGGGCGTAGTCGTTCCAGGGGGCCTTGACCCGGCGCTGGGCGGAGAGGAAGCCCTCCTTCTCGTAGTCGATCACCTGGTAGCCACCGCCGTTGACGGCCATATCGAAGCCGCCGCTCTCGCGGCTCAGGGTCTGGCCGAATTCCGGATGGTCCTTGATGGTGATGGTGACGCCGGGCAGCGGGTTGTTTTCCTTGTCGCGCACCGTGCCGCGGATCACCGAGGCGCGGCGCTCCTCGATGGTTACAGGGTCCACGCCGGTCTGTATCGGGTTGCTGCCGGTGTAGAGGAATTCTGTGGTGCTCTTCAGGCTGGAGGTGCCGGTGGTGTCTATCGGCGTGGCCACTGCTTGCGGTTCCGGGGGCAGCTGGCCGCCGCGTTCGCAGCCGGTGTCGTCCACTTCGGTGCCCGCGGGGGTGCCGGGGCACTGGTCCTGTTCGTCGATAACGCCATCGCCGTCGCTGTCGGCGGCGATGGTCAGGGTGATTTCGCTGCTGGCGCTGTTGCCGGCGAGGTCGGCCACAGTGGCGGAGAGGGTGAGTTGTCCCAGGGGTAGATCACTCTGCGGGAGGCAGAGTGCCGCACCGCTGTCGACAGTGCAGTCTGCAGAGAGGGGAGCGCCGTTGGCGGTCAGTGCCAGCGAGGCGCTATTCAGGGCGAGATTGTCGGAAACCAAGAGACCGATATCCGGGCGCCGGTTCAGCAGTACAGTACCGGCTGCTGGCTCCACTATGGAGACAACGGGCGGGGTCTTGTCCAGGTTGACGGTGACTTCCGCACTGGCGGTATTGCCGGCTCTGTCCACCGCAGTACCGGTGACCAGTTGATCGGCGCCCTCCTCCGCAAGGGTCGTCGGCTCGGGGCATTGGGCGATACCGCTCAGTGAATCGCTGCAAACAAAGGAGACAGTGACGTCGCGGTTGTGCCAGCCGGCGGCGTTGGCTCCGGGATCTATGCTGGCCTCGATCGCGGGAGGTTCATTGTCGATACCGATAATTTCAAGAGCCAGGCCACTGCCCGGCCTGCCGGCCAGCTTCACTGCCAGTGTGTTTTCGCGCTCCAGAGGCAGGCTGCGCTCTACGTAGCCGGACTGCGGCTTGAAGTCGTTGGGCCCTAGTATCTGTCAGCCGTTGACGGTTACCCGACCCGAAGTTACTGCCGGAGCGCCACTGGCTCCGTTGTAGAGCCTCAGGGTGTAAAGCTGGTCGTCGGCGGGGGCGGTAAAGGTGCGCTGCTCCGCTACCGGCTTTCCCGTGGAGCGCAGGAAAGTCTCTTTTTCATACACCGGGAACTCGCCCGCCGAGGCGGGGGAACTCAGCATTGCCGAACACAGCAGTACGAATGAGGCCAGAAGCGAGGAAGGCAAGGCTATCTTTTTTCGGTAAGAGGAAAGTTTTGTGAATAGGTAATGAAAAAGACAGAAAGCCGGCCGAGTAGCCGCGGAAAATAAGCGTTGCATGTTTCCCCCAATCGATCCCCGAAGACAAACGCCCGGCAAATCGCCGGGCAAATAATCAAGAGGCAGATGATAACCATAATGAGCGCTTTTGGCTTCAGCTTGTAATGACGTGTAATTGAATAGCGATTAAATAGGCAAGCCAATAAGCGGACGGGATTTAATCGAGGCTCTTGCGGAAACGCAGTATCGCCAACGTCATCATCACCGCGATAAACACCACCAGCGCCAGCCAGTCCGGCCAAAGCTCCGGGAGGTCGGCGCCGCGCAGCATGATGCCGCGGATCAGGCGCAGGAAGTGGGTCAGGGGCAGCAGTTCCGCAATCCACTGCGCGGGCTCGGGCATGCCGTCGAAGGGAAACATGAAGCCGGACAGCAGTATCGACGGCACGAAGACGAAGAAGGTCATCTGCATGGCCTGGAACTGGGACTGGGCGCGGGTGGAGATCAGCAGGCCCAGGGTCAGGTTGGCGAGGATCAGCAATATCGCCGACCAGTAGACATCCAGCAGGCTGCCGCGGATCGGCACCTGGAACAGCAGCATGCCCGCCAACAGGACCAGGCTGGTCTGGATCAGGCCTATCGCCCAATAGGGCAGCACCTTGCCGAGCATCAATTCGGCGCTGCTGACCGGCGTCGCGAGCAGCAACTCCATATTGCCCCGCTCTCGCTCGCGCACTATGGCGATGGAAGTGAACATCACCATGGTCATCGTCAGGATGATGCCGATCAGCCCCGGCACTATGTTGATGGCCGACACCCTCTGCGGGTTGTAGAAGGCCACCACGCCGATCGGCAACTGGGGCAGCGGCACAGAGGAGTCCCTCCCCGACGAGCTTCGCGGTTGGGCCGGTGTGTAAGTGAGCGGCATCTGTGCCAGCTGCACGGCGGCGTTCTGCACCACCGTATCGCTGCCGTCCACCAGCACCTGTACCGCCTCCTCACCCTGGGCCCGGCGGCGCTCGAAGTCCACCGGGATCACCACGCCGACGCTGATCTCGCCACGGCGCAGCATGGTCATCAGCTGTTGCGGGCTCTCGGCCTCCGCGACAGCTTCTATCACGCCGGTGGCGAGCATATCCATCACCACCTGGCGCGAGCCGCTGGTCTGCGCCTGATCGGCGATGGCGGTGGGCAGGTGGCGGGGATTCAGGTTGATCGCATAGCCGAACAGCAGCAGCTGCACAATGGGCACGCCGACGATCATCCCCAGGGTGATGCGGTCCCGGCGCAGTTGGCGCAGTTCCTTGATCACCACTGCCCAGAGGCGGCGCCAGTTCACGGCACTTCCGCTTGCGGCTCTTCGAGCGCTTTGTTGGTAGCGGCGACAAAGACATCCTCCAGGCTCGGCTCAGTCGGGTTCACCTCGGCTTCGACTTTCTCCTCGGCAAAGGACTGCTCGATACGCGCCCCACAGTCATCGGTCTCCTCGCATAGGACCCGCAGGCTGTTGCCTATCTGCGCAGCGCTGATCACACCGGGCACCTGCAGCAGCACTTTTTTTGCTTGCCGCGGCCGCTCGGCCCGCACCTCCAGGGTGCGCCCTTCCAGGGCCCCGGTGAGTTCAGAGGGACTGCCGTCCGCCACCAGGCGGCCGCGATCGAGAATCGCCAGCCGGTGGCAGCGCTCCGCCTCGTCCATATAGTGGGAGGAAACCAGGATGGTGGTACCGGCGTCCGCCAGCTCGAACAGTTTCTCCCAGAAGTCCCGGCGGGATTCCGGGTCCACTGCGCTGGTGGGCTCGTCGAGAAACAGTAGCTCCGGCTTGTGGATCACGCTGCCCGCCAGTGCCAGGCGCTGCTTCTGCCCGCCGCTCAGGGTGCCCGCCATCTGATCGGCGCGTTCGGAAAAGCCGTACTCCTGCAGCAGCTCGTCTACCCGCTGCCGTGTCTTTTCGCGCGAGAGGTTCTGCACCGCGGCAAGGAATTCCAGGTTTTCCCGCAGGGTCAGGTCAGTAAACAGGGAGAACTGCTGCGTCATATAGCCGATATGGCGGCGCAGCTCCTCCGCCTGTTCGGGAATGCGGAGTCCGAGGACCTCTATCTCCCCGGCGCTGGGGGTCAGCAGTCCGCACAGCATGCGGATGCTGGTGGACTTGCCGGAGCCGTTGGGGCCCAGAAAGCCGTACACCTGGCGGCGGGCGACGGTGAGATCCACATCGTCCACCGCGCGCAGGTCGCCGAAGTTTTTGCTCATGCCACGGGCACGGATCGCGATATCGGCATCAGTGGCCATCGGTGCTCTCCCGGATGCGCGCACCCGCGTCTTGGATGAATTGGGCCCACAGCGGCAGGCCGGCGGGTAATCCGGCGGCGTCCTCGCCCAGCTGGATTTCCGCCAGATAGCTGAGCCTGGCCACATCGTCGCCGGTCAGGGCGTAGTAAGGGGTAAAGCTGGGTTCACTGCGAACCATGCGCACAGTTCCGGCAAAGGGTTTTTCCACGCCATCGATAAAAACGGCCACTTCGTCGCCGACCTGGATACCCGACCTGAGCGGCTGTGGAACATAGACGCGAGCGTAGGGCGTGTCGCCTACCAGCATAATCGCCAGGGGGCCGCCAACTGGCGCCTCGTCGCCCAGTTTGAACGGCAGGCTGTCCACCAGCCCATTGCGGGGCGCCTGCACCCGGAGTTTCTGCAACAACACAGACTGGGCCTCCGCCTCGGCGCGGGCTTGGGCCAGCGCCGCTTTGCCCTGTGCTATATCCTCGCTGCGCGTGCCGCGCTGCAGCTCCAGCAATGCCGCTCGGGCGGACTCCACCTGCGCGCTGGCACCGTCGGCGGCGGCCTTGGCGCGGTCGATATCCGACTGGGAAATATAGTCCTTGCCGCCCAGCTCCCGCAGGCGCTGGTAGTTTTTCCGGGCGTCCTTCTCCTCCGCGATAGCGGCGTCCAGGCTGGCCTCGGCGCGCTGGATTTCCTCGACACGCGGGCCCGCCTCCAGCTCCTTCAGCAACGCCTCGTTGCGCGCCACTTCCGCGCGCGCCGCCGCAAGCTGCGCCCGCGTGCGGCTTTCGTCCAGTTGCAGCAGCTGCTGTCCCGCCCTGACGCGCTCACCTTCGCGCACGCTGATTTCGACAATTTTTTCCGCCGCCGGCGCAGGCAGTGCTATGCGGTCCCACTCCAGGGTGCCCAGGGCGCGGTCGGGCTCTGCCTGACAGCTGCTCAAGAATGCCAGTAGCACCATTAAATACGGGAATCTGCCCAGGCGACCGGCGGAAACCGTATATCGTCGCGAGGGCACAGCTGTAGTCAATGGATCAAAACGCTGCACTTCAGTCCCCGGCACCCTTGGCCTTCTGTCTGTATTACCGCCCACTGGAAACAGCGCTGTGCCGCGGCAATCAACCTATAGCATAGCGAAACTATTCGTTGCGCCAGGAGGTTCTGTTTTATTCTCTCTCCACTTACATGTTGACCATACAAGGACTTCAGGGGACCGGAAAAAGCAAACAGGAGAGCCCAACCCCCTAAAAAACATGACACTATTTTTGTCTGGAAAAGCCACTATCAACAACTACACTCCAAACTAACTTCTCATTTACCGAGTTATTTAACCCATTTTGGATAACCTTGAGCATGGAGATTTCCTCCACCTGCCAGGGTAGAAAGTCTGGCAAGATGGAAAAATTCTTGCGACAGGAGGTCGCGGAATGGATCTAGATCCAGGTTTTAAGTATTGATCTAGCCACGGAGAGGTAAGAGGTATATGCCGGTTCTTTTTTTTAGCAATTCCGGCCTGCACGGAGAGTTGCTGTTTTCCCTGATTTCAGACTCACTCCCCTACAGCTGGGAGAAAGCCGAGATAGGTAAACAACGCCACTGCCTTCAACACTACCAGGCTATCGTCATTGACTGCTGGCAAATAGCGATGAATTCTGAGTCAAATCAGATTTTGTACTATTTGAAGAGCCTTTCCCATCCGAAGGTTCTGCTAATCAACTTTCCCGCCGATATTTCCAGCCATATGGCGGAAAAATTAAAGCGAAAGAACTTCCATCTCCTGTGCGACACCTCCACCAACCAGGAAAACCTGATCAAAAAGCTCGGAACCGCCATCCAGAGTGGAGACACTGCCCTCGCAGAGGACCTTCAGAACGGACTTTTACTCACCAGGCGCGAGCAGGAAATACTGACACAGCTGACTACCGGAGAGCCGAACAGTGTCATCGCTTCCAGGCTGCACCTGAGCGAGCACACGGTGAAGAACCATATGTACAACATCTTTCGCAAGATTGGCGTCAAGAATCGGCTTCAGGCCAGTAACTGGGCCAAGATGCACCTCCAGGCTGAGCGAATATGAAACGGCTAGCGCTTCTATTTACACTGCTGTCCACCCTGGCGTTCGCACAGGAAGGGAATGACGAAACAGGAGTTAATGGCGGTGCCCTGGAGGAGAGCAGCGGGCGCCTCGAAGATGAAATCAGCGGCTTCAATATAGACCGGACCATCACCCGGACCGGGCACGACTTTGCCCGCTATATGAGCGAATACCGCAACCTGCACTACCCGGACAGCGACTACAACCTGACGATTCACGAACGTCCCTCCGCAAGGTGGGGCAACCTGATCTGGATTACCTACAACGAAAAAACTGTCTTCCGGCGGTTTATCAGTCCGAGCACAAACGACATCCGGCGCTTAGCAGAGGAGGCATCACAATATATTCACGAAATGGTACTACAGGAAAAGGTGCGCAGCGCCCTGACCGATCACTTTGACTTAGGTAAGGACGAATTCTGATGAAACGCGTAAAACTGGCAGGACTTATTCTTGCCCCCGCCTTTCCCCTGGTGTCCGGGCTGGCATCCGCCACAGAACTGATCTACGAGCCGGTGAACCCTAACTTCGGTGGCAATCCGCTCAACGGCAGCTATCTGCTGAACAACGCCCAGGCGCAGGACCGCTTCAAGGATCCGGACCGAAAGGATTTGGGCTACGAACAGCCGAGCGCCCTGGACCGGTTTACCGACTCCCTGGAGACCCGCCTGCTCAACCAGTTATTGACGGATGTCGGCAACGGTAACAGCGGGGAGCTGATCACAGACGACTTCGTTGTACAGATCGTCGACAACGACGGGGTTTTGACGGTTCTGATCACCGATCGCAACACCGGCGACAAGAGCGAAATCATCGTAAGCGGACTGAATCCAACCAACTAGAAACCCAGTCGCTTTACGCCGGAATAAAAGTAGGAGACAAAGGCAATGCGTATTGCAATAAAAAGGTTTGCTTTGCCCGCACTGGCAGCGATAGCCACCTTGAGTGGATGCACTACAGTGAAGAGCACTGGCGACGCTCTGTTCGGGCCGGGCCTGGCTGACGCGCAGCTCACACCGAGGAACAGCAGCTACCGGGACCTGCTCAACCTGCCGGCGCCCAAGGGAAAGATATTGGCGGCGGTATACAGTTTCCGCGACCAGACAGGGCAATATAAGCCCGCCCCCAACAGCAGCTTTTCCACTGCCGTCACCCAGGGCGGCGCCTCGATGCTAATGGACGTTCTGAACGAATCCGGCTGGTTTATTCCCCTGGAGCGAGAGGGACTGCAGAATCTGCTGACAGAGCGGAAAATCATCCGCGCCGCCCTGGCCAAACCCGACACCCCGACCAACAACGATATACCTCTGCCTTCCCTTGTCGCGGCAAATGTATTGCTGGAGGGCGGGGTTGTCGCCTATGACACCAATATTCGCACCGGCGGGGCGGGCGTTCGCTATTTTGGTATCGGCATCGATGACCAATACCGGGTCGACCAGGTGACCGTCAACCTTAGGGCCATCGACATCCGCTCCGGGCGGGTGCTGCACTCGGTGCTGACGTCAAAGACCGTCTATTCGAAAGCCATCAGCGCAGACGTCTACCGTTTCGTCAGTTTCCGCCGTCTTCTCGAGATGGAGGCGGGAACCACAACCAATGAGCCCGCACAGCTGGCGATGCTCTCAGCCATGGAGTCTGCAGTCATCCACCTGATCAGTGAAGGCATCGTCAACAACTCTTGGGCGCTGGCCAATCCCGACGATATCAACAACCCCGTGCTGCAGTACTACCTGAATGAAAGTACTCACATAATGTAAGCCGATGAAACCTGAAAATTGTATCAAAGCCCTGTTCCTATCCCTGCTTGCGCTCAACAGCGCCTGGGGAGCAGATCTGGATTCGGGGTCGGAGCTGGCCGGCGGCAGCGAACTGGACTTCAACAATATCATTTCAGTCGCCAACCTGGCGCTTATCCATCAGGAGGGCAACCTCAACGATGTAGATGCCAAGCAGTACGGACTCCTGAATTACCTGTCCGCCTTGCAGGAGGGCCACCAGAACAGGTTGTCTGTCTCCCAGACAGGCAACGAAAACGCGATGATCTCACGCCAGAAAGGAGAGGATAATATCGCAGCCCTCCTCCAGGCCGGATACGAGAACCTGATTCGCCTCAACCAGATCGGCTTCGCTAACGGGGCCGGAATATCCCAGTTTGGCATACAGAACTCCGTTCTGGTGAACCAGATAGGCGTCTATCACAATGTGGACATCTACCAGAGTGGCAACGGCCTGCACACAGCTGTCACCCAGAAGGGCACAGCAATCACAACCATCGTCAACCAGTACAACTGAATTTTCCGGTTATTACAGCACGGGGCCTCTATCGTGAAAATATTTCCTGTCACCGCCGTGGTAGCGGCACTGGTTGCCAGCAGCAATGCCGGCGCAGCGGGCAACGGCGCCGAGCAAAACCAGGGTGGAGCCGGCAATACCGTCTACGCCGAGCAGATAGGACCGGGAGTCGTTGGCAACAGCCTCCGTCAGGAACAGGACGGCGCCTATAACACCGCCGATGCCAGCCAGCGGGACGAGTCCGGCAGCAGTATAGAGCAGGTCCAGGTCGGCTTACTGAACCAGGCCAGTGCCCTGCAGCTCAACGGTTCTGAGAACAAGAGCGACATCTACCAGGCCGGCGCGCTCAACGAAGCCACGAGTGTGCAGGCTGCCACTACAGATAGCCGGGCGATTGCGCGCCAGCGGGGTTTCAATAACACTGCAGAAATCAACCAAGTCGTCGGCCAGAGCAATATCGCGGCAATCGAGCAGCGCGGTCAGGTTCACAGCGCCTCTATCGGACAGGCCGGCAGCTTTCACTCCGAAGCCTATATCGACCAGGAAGGTACCGACAACGACGCCAACGCCACCCAAACCGGCATAGGACACTTTTCCAGTACTGGCCAGCAGGGTGCCTTCAACCAGGCGACTGCAGGCCAGGAGGGCTACGCCCAGGAGTCCGATATCGCCCAGAGTGGCTTTGCCAACGAAGTCCTGGTGAATCAGGGGGACTGGTACAACAGAGCAGTTGTCACCCAGGACGGTTTCTTCAACGACACCAATGTCATCCAGTCAGGCGCCTTCGGTATGGGCGGCAGCCATTTGTCCGTTATCGGCCAGTCCGGCGGATTCAACGAGGCGACAGTCATCCAAAGTGGCTTTTCATCGACAGCCATTGTGACCCAGTTTGGCAGTGGCAACTCCGTATCTCTGGTGCACTAGCCCGTCGCCTTGCCAGCGTATTTCCCGCCAATCTTACCTCCCCTCCAAGGCGGCAACCCACCTTTCGGCATATTCCCACCTCCCCTAGCGCCTTAGAGCCTGTTTGAATTCTCCGATACTCCCGGTCGCGGTGCGGGGATCGGGTGGGGTACCTCTTTCCGGCCCCCCTAAATACGTCCCTGTACGCTCTCCGCGGCCATCCATGGCCGTGAAAGGTCCCGGAAAGAGGTACCCCATCCGACCTGAGAGCTTTGTGCAAGATTCCAAACCGCCTCTTGATCAAAAATCGAACTTTCTTCCTAGAGTTTCGACACTTCCCTCCTATAGCGGCCCTCCCGCGGAGCGACAAGACTCAATTCAGTATTCGATTGTTTTTTGATCAGAACGATCAAATTTCGACCATGCCTATGAAATCATCACCGCCAGCCGCCCTCTCCACCCGAGCTTTTGCCAAGCCAGCGGCCTCACTGCCCGCCGGCAGCGCAGTAAGCGGAGAGCAGCTTCGAGACCCGGAACCCAGTGGTAGAGCAACAGATTGGCAGTATTCGCAGCGCTGATACTTCCCAGAGCCGAAACAGCCCGCACAGCGCAGCATCCCAATATGGTGCTGGAATCAGCGCCATCGCAAATCAGTATGAGCAGTACTGATATTTCCAACGTCGGACGTAAGTGAAAGGAGCAACTCATGAAGACGTTTACCCCCATCGCCGCAGCAGTACTTCTGGCCGCCAGCGGCAGCGTACTCGCGGCCAACAACACCACCGTGCAGAACCAGGTCGGTGTGGGCAACTTCCAGTTTGCCAGCCAAGTCGGCATCGGTGTCGATGACAACCTGATCCTCCAGGATCAGCTCGGCTTTTTCAACAGTGAAGTCGCCATCCAGACCGCCGGCGAGAACGACAGCGTCATCGACCAGACCCAGGTCGGTGCTGTCAACGCCGCCTTCTCCCTACAGGCAGGTGGCGCCTTCAACAACGCCAACACCGTACAGGTTGGCGCCGCCAACTCTGCTACCACCCTGCAACTGGCCGAGTTCGGCAGCAGTGCTTCGGTCGTCCAGGTAGGCTTTGCGAACTTCGGGCTGATCCTGCAGACCCTGGGCGCGCTGAACGATGCCGATATCCTGCAGGTTGGCGCAGGCAACGTGGGTGTTATTGCCCAGGTGTTCAGCTTCCTCGGCGATTCCAACATCGCCCAGGTGGGCCTTGGCAACGTGGCCACCAGCTCCCAGACTCTGGTTGGCAACGTATCCAACATCTTCCAGAACGGTGTTGCCAACGTCGCGGACCACGACCAGCTCGGCTTCTTCAACAACGCGCTGACCGTGCAGAACGGCATTGCCAACGACTCTGACATCGACCAGTTCGGCGTTCTGAACACTGCCGCTCACTTCCAGACCGGCATTGCCAACGACGCAGACACCCTGCAGATCGGTCTCGGCCATCTGGCCACCACCAGCCAATTGGGTATCGCCAACTTCCACTCCACCACCCAAATCGGCCTGTTCGAAACAGCCGTCGCCTCTCAGGTTGGCATCGGCAACGTTGGGATCATCGTCCAGTAAACTTACTGCATGAGCCCAGCACGGGGCGGCCCTTGCGGCCGCCCTTTTGCCTAAATCCACCGGGCTCCGGCAACTTCCACAACGCCGACGCCCTGCTGCAGGTGGGATCGAGCATCTATCTCCAAAGCGCGGCTTTCTTCCTTCTCTGGCGCCTTAAAAAACATCTGATCAAAAATCGAACTTTCTTCCTAGAGTTTCGACACTTCCCTCCTATAGCGACCTCTCCGCAGAGCGACAAGACTCAACTCAGAATTCGATCATTATTTGATCAAAGCGATGTAATTTTGAGCAATCCATGATTTCACCACTGGCCGCCGCCCTCCCCACCCGCACCTTCTCCAAGCCAATGGCATGGCTGCCAGCCGGCCGTCTGGCTACCGGAGAGCGGGCTGCTTCGAGACCCGGAACCCAGTGGTGGAGCAACAGGTTGGCCATATTCGCAGCGCTGATATTTTCCCGAAGGGAAATAGCCCGCAACAGCGCAGCAGCTCAATATGGTGCTGGGATCAGCGCCATCGCAAATCAGTGTGAGCAGTACTGATATTCCCAACGTCGGACGTTAGTAGTTAAAGGAGCAACTCATGAAGACGTTTAACCCCATTGCCGCAGCAGTACTTTTCGCCGCCAGTGGCAGCGTACTCGCGGCCAACAATACCACCATTCAGAACCAGGTCGGTGTCGGCAACCTCCAGAGCGCCACCCAAATCGGTATCGGCGTGGACAACAACCTGATAGTGCAGGACCAACTCGGGTTCTTCAATACAGAAATCGCCCTGCAGACCGCCGGTGAGAATGACAGCACCATCGTGCAGAACCAGGTAGGTGCCGTGAACGTGGCTTCCTCCGTCCAGGCCGGAGGCGCCCTCAACTTGGCCACGGTTACCCAGGTGGGCGCCGGCAACGTGGCCGTCACCACCCAGGCAGTCACGCTTCTCGATGTCGCCAGTATCACGCAGGTGGGCTTCGTCAACGTGGCCGGGATCACCCAGGTCGTGAGCCTGCTGGATAGCGCCAGCATCACCCAGGTGGGGGCGGCGAACACCGGCACCATTCTGCAGGCTGTCAGCGCCCTTAACGACGCCAATATCGTTCAGGTTGGCTTCGGGAACGACGCCGATATCACCCAGGTTTTCGCGCTCGCAAACGACGCGGACATCATCCAGGTCGGCTTTTTCAACACCGGTGACATTGACCAGACCGGCTCGATTGGCAGCTCCGCCCTGAAGGTGCAAGTCGGTGCCTTCAACGTAGGGGACATCGTCCAGGTAGGCGTCGGCCATACCGCCTCGGAATTCCAGTTTGGCTTTGGCAACGAATCCCACACTACCCAGATCGGGGCCTTCCACAACTCCACCACTACCCAGGTGGGCGCGTTCAACTTCCACGACACCACCCAGATAGGCTTCAACGAAACCGCGGTGGCCACCCAGGTTGGCTTTGGCAACGTCGGCTTTATCCTCCAGTAAGCGCATCGCGTAAACGGGAACCCCGGGCGGTCATTGCGGCCGCCCGTTTTTAACAATTGGCAGGAACCCGCCAGCTGGCCCACAAGGCGCGGACGCGGGTAGCGGAACAACCGGACACCACAGGGATCCTGTGGGTGAATCAGTAAAGGAGCCACTTGTGAAACCCATGACCCCCATCGCCGCGACACTATTGCTGGCCACGAGCGGCATAGTGCTGGCGGCGACCAACACCGCCGAGGTGAACCAGAACGGCACGGGCAACGCTGCCATTGCCGACCAGACGGACCCCGGCGCCACCGGCAACTTCATTTCACAGCAACAGACGGGCAACTTCCACAACGCCGACGCCCTGCAGCAGGCCGAGGTGGGTTCGAGCATCTACCAGAAGCAGCAAGGCAACCTGAACAATGCCTTCGCGCTGCAACAGGGCGGCGCCTTCAATAGCGCACACATCCACCAGGAAGGCGCGCTCAACGACGGCGCCATCTACCAGCTGGGCAGCCAGGACAGCGAGGCGTGGATACTGCAGTCCGGCTTCGGCAACCAGGCAGAAATCGCCCAGATACTGGGCGCGGGCAATGTGGCACGGATCGAGCAGCAAGGCCAGCTGCACGGCGCCTACATAGGCCAGAACACCAGCTTCGATTCCGACGCCTACATTTACCAAGCGGGCAGCGGCAACGAGGCGCAGATTGCCCAGAGCGGCAGTGGGCATGTCTCGAGCATCAGCCAGCAGGGTGCCTTCAACCGCGCCTACACGGACCAGAGCGGCATGTACAACGAGGCCGATATCCTGCAGAGCGGCTTCGGCAACCAGGCTTATGTGGTACAGGTGGATTGGGGCAGCAGCGCCAGAATCAGCCAGGATGGCTTTGGCAACAATACCAATGTGATGCAGTCCGGCGCCTTGGGCATGGGCGGCGGCCACTTGGCCATCGTGAGCCAGTCCGGCAGTCTCAACGAAGCCACGGTGATCCAGAGCGGACATTCCGAAACGGCCATCGTGAGCCAAGTGGGCAACGGCAATACCGCGATCGTCGTGCAATAGCCCGATGAAGGCATCTTATTTGTGACCCGCGGATTGTTGTGAGGGGCCAGGTTCCTTACAACAATCCACGGGCTCACATTTTCTGAAAACAGCCTCACTACCTTAGTTGACCGAAATACCACGGAGCAGGTCGCCCACTTTCGCGAGGCATCCTCGCCCAGAAAAATAAAACTTTCTTCCCAATGGATTACGACTTATTTCCTATAGCGCCTGGAAATTTATATGACAAGACTAAGGGGTGACGGAGCATTTTACAGGTTCTTCAACTAAATCGGGGAAGCCTCCCTACCATGACCCCGTTCATCCTGCTTATGCGCGCTGCCGACAGCCAGAGTGAAACTCTGCATTGCCGCGGGCAGGGAAGGTTTGCAGCGGTATATGCCAGGCTGGCATTGCTCCTTCGCTGTGAAGCCAAATGGCGCCGGCGCAGGTGCCATTTCGATTCAGCATAACCACTGCTGAACCCTCTCAACGTCAGAACTCATTGTAGTAATGAAGTAATGGAGACACTCATGAAGACGTTAACCCCAATCGCCGTGGCAGTACTTTTTGCAGCAAGCAGTAGTGTGCTGGCAGCCGGCAATACCACGACCCAATCGCAAGTCGGCGCAGGTAACTTTCAGTCAGCCACACAGATAGGCTTTGGAGTCAACGACAACACGATCGATCAAAATCAAGTTGGCTTTTTCAACTCCGAAGTCGCCGTTCAGACTGGTGGCGAGGATTTGAGCTCCATCAGCCAGACCCAGACTGGAGCCTTGAACAGCGCCTTCTCCCTGCAGTCTGATGGCGAACGCAACAGTGCGCAGACCACTCAAGCCGGCACTCTCAACAGCGCCACTACCCTGCAGCTGGCGGAATTCGGCAGCAGCGCTTCCATCACCCAAACAGGCTCCGGCAACTTCGGGCTCATTCTACAGACGCTGGGGGCATTCAACACCGCCAGTATAACCCAGGCGGGTTCAGCTAACATCGCCGCCATCGCACAGCTGGGCACGTTCGGGCAAGAAGCTTCGATCGATCAGTCCGGCATTGCCAATATTGCCATTCTTATCCAAAACATGTTCGGCAATACTTCCACTTTTGTACAGAACGGATTTGCCAACATTGCCGACCACGATCAACTGGGCTTTTTCAACAGTGCAACAAGCGTGCAGTTCGGCGCGTTCAACGACTCGGATATCGACCAGATCGGTGACCTGAACACCGCGATTCATATCCAGGTTGGCTTGCTCAACGATGCCGACACTCTGCAAATCGGTTTCGGCCACAACGCCATTACCACCCAGATGGGCATTGCGAACTCCCACTCCACCATCCAATTGGGTTTTTCTGAAACCGCAGTTGCGACTCAGATCGGCCTTGGCAATGTCGGCGTGATTGTGCAGTAACCCCTGCCGGTCAAAACAATATGGGCGGCCAAAAGCCGCCCTTATTTTTTGCCGGAAAGAAACACTATTACAGGTGTTCGACCGAATCTATCTCGTATTCCACTGCGCCGGAAGGCGTGTGCACCACGACCACATCGCCGACTTCCTTGCCGATCAAGGCGCGGGCGATGGGTGAATTGACCGAGATCTTGTGGTTCTTCACATCCGCCTCGTCGTCGCCGACGATCTTGTAGGTCACTTCCTGGTCGTTATCCATATGGATAATGGTAACGGTGGTGCCGAAGATGACCTTGTCGCTGGGCTCTATGGCTTTGACATCGATCACCTGGGCGAGGGACAGTTTGCCCTCAATCTCCCGAATGCGGCCCTCGATAAAGCCCTGTTTTTCCCGCGCGGCGTGGTACTCGGCATTCTCTTTCAGGTCGCCGTGCTCACGCGCCTCGGCGATGGCCTCTACTACAGCGGGGCGCTCTATCTTCTTCAGCTTTTCCAGCTCTGCGCGCAGGGCCTCTGCGCCCTCGACGGTCATTGGTACCCGGTTCAAGTCTTGGGACCTCCAATTTTTATTACTACGAAACCGGACTTCACATACGGGTGAAGCCCGGCCGCTATCTCAAGATTAATTTGCCTGTAGGAGCGGCGGGGCGGCCATCCGCCCATGGCCGCCCCGCGCCGCTTCTCTAAAGCGGCTCCTGATGTCAACCACTAATCTGGTTTCCGCTGTCCAACCATTACTGAGTTTCAGGCTTCTCTACGTGGTCGCTCAAGGCGCCTACAAGAT
>NZ_JCBAJA010000051.1:0-18616 GCF_059834885.1 Microbulbifer sp. SE14
CTTTGATGAGTCGTGCCAACAAAGATTTGCAGAGCATCAAGAAAAACAAGAAACTCGTGAAATCATTTTTCCAAGAGGCGGCTGTATCCTTTGCTGCCGCCTAGGTAGTAAGTAAGATTCCGGTCTTTCTTGAGCGCAGGCGTTATTGCCTGCGCTTTTTTGTTTCTGGGGTTTGTTGGGAGTCGAATTTCGGTTCGGTTGTGGTGGCGAGCCTTGCGTTCGACCAGGGCAGGGTTGGGCGAGCACAAGGTTCGCCCCTACAATTCTGACTTTGATTTGGCTGGTAGCCAGGTCGTGATTGCAGAATGGATTGCATTTCAAAGTTGAATCCGCGTGGGATTTATTGATTTCATTCCCTGTGGTTTGTTGTTTGGTTGTTGGTAACTACTTACCCACAAGGAACCAGCTCCGACTCAAGGGAACTACCTTGTAGGAGCCTGCCTGCAGGCGAATGGCTACGGAGCTCTGTTATTGTTCGCCTGCAGGCAGGCTCCTGCAAGGGGAAGTAGTTACGGTAATTAAATATAAATTTAATGTCGCCATATTTCCATTTTGTCGTCTATGGTCGGTTTTTAATATTCTATTTTCCATTTCTTATGGTTTTGGATAGCTATTTGTTTTTAAGGGGGAATACGGTTGAAATATTTCTTCTGTAGTTTATCTGTCACCGTGGATAAGCAGTTCCAAGGGTATATGTCTGAAGTTCTCTTCTGATAAACACTATCTATCTAATTCCATTAAGTGGAGCTTGTGATGAAAAAAGTAATTGTTGCTTTGGATTTCTCCAAAATTTTTGGTCTTACTGCTGTTGTTCTGGGGGTGTCGCTGTTCACTGCCGGTTCCGTACAGGCTCAGGATGTCAGTGGCCGGATGTGTGCCATTTCCGGTTATCTATCATTCCAGGGCCCGCTGACTGCGGAGGATGGCGCGCATGAGGTTTACGGCGAGGCCACTATCTCCGCCTGCGCGGACGAGAATGGCCCGGTAGAGGGGGTTGAGGCTGTGGTGTCATTCGCTGGCAGCGGTAATGCCAATTGCGCACTGCAGAGCTTCTCCCTGACCCAGTTTGTTCAGTGGAACTACGGCAAGCTCGATTTCGTCACCCTGCAGCCGGCCATTGGAGATCGCGCTCCCCTCGGTGCTTACAAGGGGTCGGTCAATTTTGGCGAGTCTGCCGGAGACGAGGTGATCATGACGGCGCTCAGCAAAGAGCCGCTGCAGACACTGAGCTGCCTGCTGGGTGTTGAGCCCATGGGAACCTACAACTTCAGCGGTGTGCAGATCTTTGCCAGCGCGGAGTCCAGTGCGAGCCTTTGAAGCTAAGGTGGTAACAGCAGTCCGGTGTGTTCCTGTTTTCCAGGCGATAAGGGACTTGGTGAAGATCGTTACAGCCTGGAAAGACGGGTTTCTGGAAGAGGGAGGTTTGGGCAAAAAGTAGATTGACTCCCCCAGACCGCAATAGCCGGCATACGGATGTGTCCGGTTGAAAGGAATGAATGTATTCCCTCCTTCGATTGCCCCGGATTTTCCCGCAAGCGTTGGTTTCGTAAAGAAAAACGAATGATCGCTTGTCGCCAACCGAATTGAATTCCGTCTTTAGGTTTGCGGGTGTTGTGATGACCTTTACTGTGCGAGTGCCACATATACCCACAAATGAATGTCTCTCTCCATTGGTTCGCTTCCCATTTGGCAGTGAGAATGGTAGGTGGCGGTGTGTCGTGACCCCGCGCCCCCAATTGATGCGCAGCCTGGTCTGCGCTTTTTTTTCATGTGGGTACAGGCGGCTATTTGTCTTTCGTTGTCATTTTTTTGCAATAAGCCTTTGCGACCATCGGGAGGGCCGTAATCAAAAATCTCCCAATAAGCGGTTGCCGGGGTAACTTCTGGATAATCCCTCTGCCTTCCCACTGCGCTCGCTGGCGCTATCGTGCCATTTTTTTGGCCTGCTCGGCCTTTTCCCGGCCGTGCCGGCCGTTGCGCAGCCCTGTTTGCCTGAGGCTGCGGAACAAAGCCCCGCCTATGTGGCAGATACAGAATCGAGCCTGATGTCTGCGCTGCATGCGCTGGCCGCGGATTTCGGCTACCGATTGGTCACCAATCCCGTGCTGGTGGGTGGAGTGCGCGTTGCGCTGCAGCCGGACTGTGGGCCGCTGGAGTTGCGCGCGCGCCGGTTACTGGAGCCGCAGGGGCTTGTCTATCAGGTGATCGGCGACACCATGGTCGTCTACCGGCCGCAGGAGAAAGAAACGGAGGCTCCGGCGGAGAAGTCCGAGCGGGAGAGCCTGGCAGAGGTGGTTGTGGTGGGGCGCAGTTTCGACCGTGGCAACGCGGAGGCGGGTATCGGCAGCAGTTACGGCAACTACCGGGGCGGGGCGGATGCGGTGATCGACTACAACCGCATCAATGCCCTGGGCATTACCGACCTGGGCTCGGCGCTGGCGCTGATCTCCGGGGTGAAGATGGAGCAGCAGCGCTACGCGGTGATCCGCGGCATGGCCGGCCGCTACCAGTCGGTGCGCCTCAACGGCGCGGTGATCCCGAGCCTGGAGCCTTCCACCCAGCGGGTGCCCATGGATATCTTCCCGGTCAATATCCTGAACCACGTGGACCTGCGCAAATCGGTGTTTGCCGATGCGCCGGGCAATGCCAGCGCCGGTGTGGTGAATATCGAGACCCGGCGCATTCCCGAGGAAAACGCCCTGACCCTGGTATCCGGCGGTGGCTATCGCAGTGGCACCACCGGGGCGGAGGTGATCCGCGGCTACGTGGGCGACAGGGACTGGCTGGGTTACGACGACGGCGGCCGCGACTTACCGCAGGCGATTGCCGATGGGGCCAGACTGGGCAGGCCCCAGGACTGGCCCGCCGCGCAGCGGGAGGCGGCGGGCGAGGCGGTGCCCCGGGACTACGGCCTCTACAACGGCAGGGCGGGTGCGGATGGTTTCTTCAGTTTGAGCGGCGGGCACTACTGGCAGCGGGATTCCCACAGCTGGGGCGTCAGCGCCTCCCTGGGCTACCGGAACCAGTGGCGCCAGCTGGACCTGCACTCCCAGGTACTGAACCGGCGTGTTGTCGAGCCGGATGGAGAGGGCGGGGAGCGGGATATCATTTTCGCCACCGAGGATTCCACCCATCGGCGCCTGGACAACCTCATCAATACGAATGCGCTGCTGGCCCTGGGCTACGGCCTGGAGGGCCGGCACCACCTGGGCGCCAATTTTCTGCTGTTGCGCCAGAGCAACAACCACACGGAACAGATCGAATCCCGTGAATATAACGCGCTGGGTGAAACCGACGGCGGCGGAGCCCTGCGCAGCCTGTTCAACTGGACGGAAATGCAGATGGCGCTGGGGCAGCTCTACGGCAGCCACTTTGTCGGCACCGAGGAGAATGTCGCCGTCGACTGGCACCTGACGTCCGCGCGCTCCGGCTATTCCCGTCCCTATGATGTGAGCTATCGCTACCTGCGCAACAGCTATTCGTCATCCTACACCTTCGACCCGGGCTACGGCGGCTTCCGCGTGGGCTGGGAGGATATGCGAGAGGATACCCTGAGCGCGGGCCTGAACGCCTCCTACCGCTGGCTCGGGGAGGATTGGTCCGGGGAGGTGGAAGCGGGGCTGGAGGCGCTGGGCGCGCGCCAGGATGGCTACCTCCTCGGCTACACCTTTATCGCCAGGGGCGCCATCGATGCCGACCGGGAACTGATGGAGCGGAATAACCCCGGCGATATCCTGACCCCGGAGACCATTCTCGGTACGCCGGACTCCGATGGCTTCCTGCTGGAGAATCAACCGAAATGGATACTGAATCCACCGGAGCTGGACGGGGACTTCTATGCCGCCGAACACCGCAACCGCGCCGGTTATCTGCTGGCGGATAGCCGCTACGGCGACCGCTGGCAGTTTTTGCTGGGGGCGCGACGGGAGGGCGACAGCGTGGCGGCGGATTTCTGGGATGCGCAGCCGCAGGGCTGGGTGTCGCTGCTGGACGAGCGCCGGAATCTCTACTCCGCCGCGGTGAACTTTTCCCCATCCGATGGCCAGGATCTGCGCCTGGGTTACAGCCAGACGGTGGCCTGGCCCGGCGTCAACGAGCTGATGCCGCGGCGCTACGAGGATATCGACCTGCGCATAGAGGTGACCGGCAACCCGCACCTGGAAGTGGCGGCGGCGGAGAACTGGGATCTGCGGTGGCAGTTCGACGATGAAGACCGCGGCCTGCAGGCCAAGCTGCTCGGCTTTTACAAGCGTATCGACAATGCCATCGAGGGGGTGTTTTTCGACCCGGTGATCGAGGGTAACCGCACCTTCGATATCTATACCTACGTCAACACCGACACGGCGACACTCTACGGCTATGAACTGGAACTGGATTACGAAAGAATTTTTTCCGGCTCTCACAAGCTGGAGCTGAAATCCAGCTATTCCAATATGTTCTCTGAAGTGGAGATTCCGCCGGAATTGGAGCGGGGAGGGCAGCGCAGGCCGCTGCAGGGCCAGCCGGACTACCTGGGCAGCCTGCAGCTGCAGTACCGGCACCTGGAGAGTGACCGCAGTGTGTCACTGTTGTACAAGCGCGCCGGGGAGGAGCTCTTTATCGTCAGCAATACCTATAAGGTTCCCCCGGTGTACCGCAACACCCACGACAGCCTGGCGCTCAGCTGGAACTGGCGCATTATGCCCGGGGTGCACGGCACCCTGACGGTGGATAACCTGCTCGACGACGAGCACCGCTATGCCCAGGGCGGGCAGATCTATCTGGCTTACCGCGAGGGGCGGAAATACGAGTTGCGTTTGGCGGTGGGTTTTTGAATTTGGCTCCCCTCTCCCGCTTGGGGGAGGGGGCCTGTTACGGGCTGCGGCGCTCAGCCGCCTTCGCCTCGGGCGCTTCCAGTACTATGCCCGAATCGCTGCGCTCGATATTCAGGTTGTGCAGCCTGGCAAGTATGCGGATATTGTTTTCGATTTCCCGCAGGTCGAAGCTGCCGCTGACGGTCAGGTTGCCGGTATCGTAGCCCTTGGCCACCAGCGGGATATCGGAGAAGCGGTTGAATTCCGCCAGCAGTTCCGACAGGCGCAGGTTCTCCACCTGTGCGTAACCGTCAATCCAACTCTTGTAGCCTTCCAGGTCGAACTTCCTCACGGCGCCGGTGGCGTTTTCGGTAATCCGCAGCATTTCACCCGCGGATACGGTAACTGCGATGTCGGGCTGCCTGATCGGGCTCGCCGACACTCTGCCTTCGAGTACGGTCAGTTCGGTGACGCCGAAGCGCTGGTCCACATTGAACACGGTGCCGAGCGCCTGTATCGAAGCCTGCCTGGATTCCGCGATAAAGGGGCGGTCGGGGTCCTTGGCGACGGTGAACTGGGCCTCGCCGTTATACAGACGTATGCGCCGGCGGCGGTCGGTATAGCTCACGGCAACCTTGGTGGTTGCGCTCAGGTCCAGGATGCTGCCATCGATGAGCCTGTTGCTGCTCAACTGCTTGGGTTCCGTCTGGTAGACCTGGCTGATAGCGTTGTTTGAGGTGTTCATATTGTGAATCAGCGTTGTTGTTATAGCGATCAGAAAACTCGCAGCGGCGGCCAGGTACCATGGCTGCCCGGCTGGATTCCTGGTTTTCCACAGCTGCGCCGGCCTGGTGTCCCGAGTGCTGTCGACCAGTGTGATTGCCTGTTCGAAGTCGGGGTGGTTCCAGATATTTTCCACCACCCTGGCCTTGTACTGCCTGGCCGGCTTTTTCCGCAGCCAGGCTTGGAAGCGCTCGCGCCCCTCGGCACTTGCCATATCCATGCCACCGTGTACCAGCCAGTGGTAGATTTTTTCTTCTTCTTCGGCGCTGAGTTTGTATTCTCTGTTCATAGGGTTTTTACCTCCTGGAATCCGACATTTGCAACGGCCAGCTTCCGGAGGTTAAAAATGCTGTGCCATCTTGGATTCAATCGCTTTTAATGCGCGATTGAGCTGTTTTTCCACCGCCTTGACTGAGATGCCCAATAACCTGGCTATCTCTACATTGGTTTTTCCGTGTAGTTTTCTCATCACGATAATATTTCTGGTTGTGGCCGGCAGGGCATTCAGTTGTTTGACGAACAGGGCCAGGCGTTGCTGGTCATTCACCTGTTGCTCCGGTTGTGGGCCCTGGCAGCTGATGTCCTCGTGCAGCGGCTCTGTACTGTCGGTATACTGCCTGTGGCGCAGGTCGTCGTTGATGATGTTGATGACGATGCGGTACAGGTAGCCGACGGGGTTGTCGGGTTGCCCGCCCGCCCGAAGCTGCCTGGTGAATCGCGCAACGGCTTCCTGGTAAATGTCCTCTGTCTCCTGTGCATTGCGCACGCGCTTGCGAATAAAATTCAGAAGCTTCGGCTTTTCCGCTGAGAGTCCCAGGAACACGTCTTCGTTGGCTGCTTTCAGCTTGTCCATTTCGGTCCAACTTCTATGCGCAGTAATCCGCTTGTCATCTCGAGGTGCCTGCTTCCCTGCCGAACAACTCCCGGAGCCCGTTTTTAAACCAAAGACGTGAGAAGGGTGTGATAGGCGTCATAAAAAATTATTATCAGTTATTGTTGTTTTATAGTTTTTTGGTGGGGCGTTCCTGCCTGTGCGTATTGGGGCTATTCTTGCCTGTCTGGAATCGTGGAGTAAGTGGATGAATCGGGACCTGGATATCTTCGAGCTGGCACGGTCTCTGGGTGGCGAGCTGGAAAAGCGCGGCTGGCACGCCACTGCGGCGGAGTCCTGCACCGGCGGCGGCATAGCCGCAGCCATCACCGCGGTGCCCGGTGCCTCCAACTGGTTCGAGGGCTCGCTGGTCAGCTATGCCAACCGCATCAAGCGCGACATGCTGGCGGTGTCGGAGGAGGATCTGGAGGCTCTCGGTGCGGTCAGCGAGGAGGTGGCGCGGCAGATGGCCAGCGGCGCACTGGCGATGATGGATGCCAATGTGGCGGTGGCGGTCAGCGGTGTCGCCGGCCCGGACGGCGGCACCGAGGAGAAGCCGGTGGGTACAGTGTGGATCGCCTGGGCCAACGCCGAGGGGCAGGAGCCGGTGGATATCGATGCCAAATGCTTTCACTTCGACGGCGACCGCGCGGAGATTCAACGGCAGACGGTGGTCGAGGCGCTGAAGGGAATGTTGGAGCTGGTACGGGCGCATCCGCAATAAGAGCAGGATCTACGCATCGAATGTAGGTTGGGCTGAGTGCAGCGAAGCCCAGCCCAACACAGGGGCGCCGCAATGTTGGGGCTGACTTGCGCCGTCCCTGGCGCTCGCTCTTCGGGCGCCTACGGCGTTCAAATTCACTATGCCACTACACGGCAAATTTGTCGCGGAACCCACCCCAACCTGCACAATCCCCCAGTCCCCACATCACTGGTTGCTTATACAGTAATCCTTCGATAAGCTTGCCCCCAACTAACAACGCTCAAACACACGGGAAGGGTCATGGATTCCAACAAAGACAAGGCACTGCAGGCGGCGCTGTCTCAGATCGAGCGCCAGTTCGGCAAGGGTACGGTTATGCGTATGGGGGACAAGGAGCGCGAGCGCATTCCCGCGATCTCCACCGGCTCCCTGGGCCTGGACGTGGCCCTGGGGATCGGCGGTCTGCCCCGCGGCCGTATCGTCGAGATCTACGGTCCGGAATCCTCCGGTAAGACCACCCTGACCCTGCAGGTCATCGCCGAGGCCCAACGCAAGGGTGGCACCTGTGCCTTCGTCGACGCCGAGCACGCGCTGGACCCCATCTACGCGGAGAAGCTGGGTGTCAACGTGGACGAGCTGATCGTGTCCCAGCCGGACACCGGCGAGCAGGCGCTGGAAGTGGCCGATATGCTGGTGCGCTCCGGTGCCGTGGACGTGCTGGTGGTCGACTCGGTGGCGGCCCTGACCCCGCGAGCGGAGATCGAGGGCGAGATGGGCGATTCCCACGTGGGCCTGCAGGCGCGCCTGATGTCCCAGGCCCTGCGCAAGCTGACCGGCAATATCAAGAACACCAACACCCTGTGTATCTTCATCAACCAGATCCGCATGAAGATCGGTGTGATGTTCGGCTCCCCGGAGACCACCACCGGCGGTAACGCCCTCAAATTCTACTCCTCCGTGCGCCTGGATATCCGCCGCATCGGCTCCGTCAAAGAGGGCGACGAGGTGGTGGGCAACGAGACCCGCGTGAAGGTGGTCAAGAACAAGGTGGCACCGCCGTTCAAACAGACTGAGTTCCAGATCATGTACGGTCAGGGCATCAACCTGCTGGGCGAGATCATCGACTACGGCGTCAAGCTGGGCCTGATCGACAAGGCCGGCGCCTGGTACAGCTACAAGGGCGACAAGATAGGCCAGGGCAAGGCCAATGCGGTGAAGTTCCTGACGGAAAATCGGGAGGTCCGCGACGAGATCGAGGGCCAGCTGCGCGCGCAGCTGCTGGGCGACCTGGTGCCGGCCAAGCCGGAAGCGGTTGCTGAAGCGCCGGAAGAGTAAGTGTCTTCCTCCGTCGATTTTTCCAATACCGACGAGGCTCAGGCGCTCTTTGGCGCGGCGCTTGAGCTGCTCTCCCGCCGCGAGCACTCCCGCCTCGAACTGAGGCAGAAACTCGCGGACAAGTTCCCCGGCGCCGACTTCGATGCTCTGTTTGAGCGATTACAGGAACTCAATTACCAGTCCGACCGGCGTTTCGCCGAAGTCTTCGCCCGTTCGCGTGTGCAGCGCGGCCAGGGTCCGCTGCGGATTCGCCGCGAGCTGCAGCAGCGCGGTATCGGCAACGAGCTGATTGCCGGCGCGCTGGAGCAATTGGAGGCGGACTGGTTTGCGCTGGCTGCCGAGCAGCTGCAGCGCAAATTCCGCACCCCCGTCAGCGCCGCGCTGCCGCGCGAGCAGCAGATGAAAGAGCGCGCGCGGCGCCAGCGCTATCTCGCCTACCGCGGTTTTCCCGCCGATGCCATCAACTGGGCCCTGGACGCAGGAGATTCCGACTTATACTCTGACCCGGGTCTGTAGGAGCGGCGGGGCGGCCATCCGCCCCGCCGCTCCTACAGTAATGATGAGGTTGAGAATAATAAGCGCGAGAAGTCCCTATGATCCTGTCCATCGACCAGGGCACCACCGGCACCACCGCCTTCATATTCGACGACAGCGGCGCCCTGATCGGCCGCAGCTACTCCGAACTTCCCAACTACTATCCCCAGCCCGGCTGGGTGGAACAGAAAGCCGAGGAAATCTGGCGGGTCACCCAGCGCGTCTGCACCGCCGCGCTGGAGCGCGCAGGTATCAATGCTTCCGGCCTGACGGCCATCGGCATCACCAACCAGCGGGAAACCACCATCCTGTGGGACAGGCAGACAGGCGAACCGGTGTGTCCGGCGATCGTCTGGCAGTGCCGCCGCTCGGCGGAGATCTGTAAGGAGCTGGCCGATGCCGGCAAGGCCGACTGGCTGCGCGAGAAGACCGGCCTGGTGCTGGATGCCTACTTCTCCGCCAGCAAGCTGCTGTGGCTGTTCCACGACCAGCCGGAACTGCTGCGGCGTGCCAGGGCCGGCGAACTCTGCTTTGGCACAGTGGACAGCTGGCTGATCTGGAAGATGAGCGGTGGCCGCACCCACCTGACCGACCACACCAATGCCAGCCGTACCCTGTTGTACAACCTGGACGAGAAACGCTGGGATACCGAGTTGCTGGACTTGTTCGACTGTCCGGAATCCCTGCTGCCGGAAATACAGCCGTCCGCCGGCCACTTCGCCGATACGGATCCTGAATCCTTCCTCGGTGCGACAGTACCCATCTGCGGCGTGGCCGGCGACCAGCAGGCGTCGCTGTTCGGCCAGGGCTGCACAAAACCTGGGGATATCAAGAACACCTATGGCACCGGCTGCTTCATGCTGGCCTATGCCGGCGCCGAGCGACCGCAGCTGCCCGAGGGCCTGCTGGCGACCATCGCCTGCGACACCGCGGGCCGGCCCGCCTACGCGGTGGAGGGGGCGGTGTTTACCGCCGGTTCGGCGGTGCAGTGGCTGCGGGACGAGATGGGCCTGATCCAGCAGGCGGCGGAGACCGAAATGATCGCCCAGGGCGTGCCCGATACCCGCGGCGTCTACCTGGTGCCGGCCTTCAGCGGCCTGGGCGCGCCCCACTGGGATTCCTCCGCGCGCGGCACCATCTGTGGCCTCAGCCGCGGCACCGGCCGCGCCGAACTGGTGCGCGCCACCCTGGAATCCATCGCCTACCAGAGCGACGAACTGGCGCAGCTGATGGGTGAGGCCCTGGGCCTGCCGATCCGCCATATGCGCGTGGACGGCGGCGCCAGCGCCAACAATTTCCTGATGCAGTTCCAGGCGGATATCTCCGCGCTGCGGGTGGAGAGACCGAAGCAGATAGAGTCCACTGCAGTGGGCGCGGCGCTGCTGGCGGGGATCGGCGCCGGCATCTGGCGCGCCGGCGAGCTGCCGGAGAGCCTGTTGGATATAGAGAGAGACTTTTTGCCAAAGATGGCGGATGAAGAGCGTGAGCGGCTGCTCAGCGGCTGGCGCAGGGCCGTCGCCGCCTGCCGCGCCTTCTGAACCGGGAGGCTTCGCAATGTGATAGCCGACAGTGCCAACCAGTTCAGCCTATTCTCAGGGAAAGGAGGTGAAAACCATGTCCGTGAACGAAGAGCTGCAGAGCACCATCGACGATATGGTGGACGGTCGACGCGGCATTCTGGCCGCCGACGAGAGCAACGGCACCATCGCCAAGCGTTTCGATTCGATTGGCGTGGAATCGACGGAAGAAAACCGCCGTTTCTACCGCTCCACGCTGCTGTCGGTGGAGGGGCTGGGTGAGTTTGTCAGCGGGGTGATCCTGTTCGAGGAGACCCTAGGCCAGGTGGACGACAGGAGCACCCCGCTACCGCAGGTGGCGGCGGCGCAGAAGATAGTGCCCGGCATCAAGGTGGACAAGGGCAAGGGCCCGCTGCCCGGCGCTGCGGGGGACATGATCACCTACGGCCTCGACGGCCTCGCCGAGCGGCTGGCTGGCTATAAGGAACAGGGCGCGCGATTCGCCAAGTGGCGGGAGGTCTACCCGGTCAGCCCCAACAACCCGACCCGGTTGGGATTGACCGCCAATGCGGAAATGCTCGCCCGCTACGCGGCGGTGTGCCAGTCCGTCGGTGTGGTGCCGATAGTGGAGCCGGAGGTACTGATGGACGGCGACCACAGCATTGAGCGCGACGCCGAGGTGAACGAGCAGGTGTGGCATGAGGTCTTCCACGCCCTGTACCGGCACGGTGTGGTACTGGAGCTGATGATCCTGAAACCGAGCATGGTGACGCCCGGGAAGGAGTGTGCGAAGGCGCCGCCGGAGCAGGTGGCCGAGTACACCATGCGCAGTCTGCGCCGCGCTGTGCCCGCCGCCGTACCCAGTATCAATTTCCTCTCCGGCGGCCAGGGGCCCGAGGAGGCCACCGCCAACCTGAACGCACTCAACCAGCTGTGGCAGGCCCCCTGGCAGCTCAGCTTCTCCTACGGGCGCGCATTGCAGGAGCCGGCGCTGAAGGCCTGGGAGGGCAGGGCCGAGAATGGCCCGGCGGCGCAGAAGGCGCTGCTGAAGCGGGCGCGGCTCAATCACCTGGCGATGCTGGGGGAATATAGCGAGAGCCTGGAGCGGGAATGATGTAATCTCTGGCGGGCAAAAATAACAATAATGAGATGAGCGAGGAGAGAGCTATGGACTTTGTCACCCGCGGAAACCGAATCCACTACCGGCGCTGGTGGGTCGAGGGGGCGCTAGGCGTTCTGGTCATATCCCACGGCCTCGGCGAGCACAGCGGCCGCTACCGGCAGCTGGCGCAGTACCTGAACCGCTCCGGCTTCAGCGTCTACGCCCTGGACCACTACGGCCACGGCCTGTCCGACGGCGTGCGCGGCCATATCGACGACTTCGCCCTCTACAGCGAGGACCTGCATCACTTCATCCGCCTGGTGAAAAGGGACAACGCCGGCCGCGGCCTGCACCTGCTTGGCCACAGCATGGGCGGCGTCGTCGCCTGTGGCTGCGCCATCCGCTACGGCGGCATCGACAGCCTGATACTGTCGGCGCCCGGATTCCGCGGCCTCAATGAACCCGGTGGCCTGGAGCTGTGGCTGCTGCAGCGGCTGGTGAGACTCTTCCCGAGCCTGACTCTGCCCAACCGGGTGGATCCGCGCTGGCTGAGCCGCGACGAATCCGTCGTCGAGGCCTACAAGGCCGACGACCTGGTGCACGGGCGGGTGTCCCTGCAGTGGTTCGACTCCTTCCTGTGCGAGCGCGACTACCTCTATCCGCGCCTGGAGCAGATCACCGAACCCTGCCTGATACTGCTCCCCGACGGCGACCGGATCGTCGACAGCACCACCTGCCGCGACTGGTTCGAGCGCCTGGGCAGCGAGGCCAAGGAACTGTATGTCTTCCCCGACGCCTACCACGAGGTATTCAACGAGGCCGAAGAGGGCCCGCGCGCGCGGGAGCTGCTGCTGCAGCACCTGAAGGCCCTGCTGCCGATGCCGGAGGCCTCGGCGTTCGGCTGAGCCCCCTGCGGAGCCTGAAAGAACAGCTCCCCTCTCCCTCAGGGAGGGGGGCGGATCCCCGTGGTGGATGCGCTTAGCGCTTATCCACCCTACACTCCCCACTCCCCACTCCCCACTCCCCACAGATCCTGCGGCAGGCACGATGAAAAACCCCATCAACCGTTGTACTATACGCGGTCATTTTTGACCCCCGGCACAGGGCCGTGGGGTTTTCGTGGGGTGGAACATGGACAAGAAGTTGCTGAGCCTGTTGGTGTGCCCGGTGAGCAAGGCGCCGCTCGAGTACCGGGAGGACACCCAGGAGCTGGTGTGCAAGGCCAGCGGCCTGGCCTACCCGGTGCGCGACGGCATCCCGGTGATGCTGGAGTCCGAAGCGCGCCAGCTGACCGCCGAAGAAAAGCTGGAAAAGTAGCCCTATGGCCGAGCCCAGCGTCTTCAGCAAGATCGTCTCGGGAGAAATTCCCGTCGAGCGCGTCTACGAGGACGAGCAGTGTATCGTTATCCCGGACCGCTCCCCGCAGGCACCGACCCACCTGCTGATCATCCCGCGCAAGCCCCTGGTCAACCTGTCCGATGCGGAAGTCGGGGACAAGCTGCTGCTCGGCCACCTGATGTGGGTGGCGGCGGAACTGGGGCGCAAATTGGGACTCGAGGGCTTCCGCCTGGTGGTCAACAACGGGCAGGCCGCGGGACAGACCGTCTTCCACCTGCACATCCACCTGCTGGCGCAGAAGAAGATGCCGGAGCAGGGCCTGGCCGAATAGTCGAAATGCACTGAATGCCGAGGTGCCGCATACGGCGGCGCCGACTGATAGATCTCAATCAACGAAGTGGAATTACGCCGGATGAAAAGCGCACAGATTCGCGACGCCTTTCTGAATTACTTTGCCGAGCAGGGCCACACCATAGTGCCCTCCAGCTCCCTGGTGCCGGGCAACGACCCGACCCTGCTGTTCACCAACGCCGGCATGGTGCAGTTCAAGGACACCTTCCTCGGCCAGGAGCAGCGCGCCTACAACCGTGCGGTCAGCTCCCAGCGCTGCGTGCGCGCCGGCGGCAAGCACAACGACCTGGAGAATGTCGGCTACACCGCGCGCCACCACACCTTCTTCGAGATGCTGGGCAACTTCAGCTTCGGCGACTACTTCAAGCGCGAGGCCATCCGCTTCGCCTGGGAATTCCTGACCAAGGTGCTGGAGCTGCCGGAGGAGCGCCTCTGGGTGACCGTGCATATCAGCGACGACGAGGCGGCGGATATCTGGCTGAAGGAAGTGGGCGTCAGCGCCGAGCGCTTCTCGCGCCTGGACGAGGACAACTTCTGGCAGATGGGCGATACCGGCCCCTGCGGTCCCAGCTCCGAGATCTTCTACGACCACGGCGAAGACGTGCCCGGCGGCCCGCCCGGATCCGACAACGACGACCTGGATCGCTATATCGAGATCTGGAACCTGGTGTTCATGCAGTACGAGCGCACCGCCGACGGCGAACTGCACCCGCTGCCCAAGCCCTCGGTAGATACCGGCATGGGCCTGGAGCGCATCGCCGCTGTGATGCAGGGCGTGCACTCCAACTACGAGATAGACCTGTTCCAGGCGCTGCTGAAGGCGGCCGGTGAAATCGTCGGTTGCAAGGACCTCGAGGAGAAGTCCCTGCGGGTGATCGCCGACCATATCCGCTCCTGTTCCTTCCTGATCGCCGACGGCGTCATGCCCTCCAACGAGGGCCGCGGTTTCGTGCTGCGCCGCATCATCCGCCGCGCCGTACGCCACGGCCACAAGCTGGGCCACCAGGAGATCTTCTTCTACAAACTGGTGCAGGCGCTGGCGGAGCAGATGGGCGACGCCTACCCGGAGCTGCGCGAGAAGCAGCAGGTGATCGAAAACGCCCTGCGCAAGGAGGAGGAACAGTTCGCCAAGACCCTGGACAAGGGCCTGGCACTGCTCGAGGACGCGCTGCAATCCCTCGAGGGCAGCGAGATTCCCGGTGAGCTGGTATTTACCCTGCACGACACCTATGGCTTCCCCACCGACCTGACCCAGGATATCGCCCGCGAGCGCGGCCTGACCCTGGATATGGCCGGTTACGAGCGGGAGATGGAAGCCCAGCGCCAGAGGGCGCGCGCCGCGGGCAAGTTCAAGCAGGACTACACCGGCGCCCTGGACCTTTCAGGCGCCACCGAATTTGTCGGCTACGAGACCACCGAAGCCGAGGGCACTGTGGTGGCCATCGTCAAAGACGGCGAACAGGTGCAGCGCCTGGAAGAGGGCGAAGAGGGCGCGATAGTGCTGGACCGCACCCCCTTCTACGCAGAGTCCGGAGGGCAGGTGGGCGACAGCGGCTATTTAGTAGTCGCCGGCGCTCCAGCCGCGGGCGCTTTGGCCGTTGACGGCAACCGCTTCGAGGTGCGCGACTGCACCAAGCAGGGCGCGCACCACCTGCACGAGGGCAAAGTCTTGCAGGGCGCCATCGCCGTGGGCGACAAGGTCGATGCGGCTGTGTCAGCCGATGTGCGCCGGGCCACGGCACTGAACCACTCCGCCACCCACCTGCTGCACGCCGCGCTGCGCAAGGTGCTGGGGGAGCATGTGACCCAGAGGGGCTCCCTGGTGGACTCCGAGCGGCTGCGCTTCGACTTCTCCCACCCGGAGGCAGTCACTGCCAAGCAGCTGCACGCGATCGAGTCCCTGGTGAATGCGCAGATTCGCGCCAACACGCCGGTGCACACCGAAGAAACCGATATCGAGAGCGCCAGGCAGAAGGGCGCCATGGCGCTGTTCGGTGAGAAGTACGGCGATACCGTGCGCGTGCTGTCCATGGGCGAAATCGACGATGGCAGCGCCTTCTCCGTGGAACTCTGCGGTGGCACCCACGTGCAGCGCACCGGCGATATCGGCCTGCTGCGCATCGTCGGCGAGAGCGGCATCGCCTCTGGCCAGCGCCGCATCGAGGCGGTGACCGGCGCCCACGCGCTGGCGCTGTTCGACCAGGCCCAGCAGCACCTGGAGCATGTCGCCACACTGCTGAAGGCGCGCCCGGACACATTGGCGGACAAGGTCGAGCAGTTGCTGGCCAACAACCGCAGGCTGGAAAAGGAAATCGCCCAGTTGAAGACCAGGCTGGCCAGTGGTGCCGGCGGCGATCTCTCCAGCCAGGCGGTGGAAGTGGCCGGCCTGAAGTTGCTGGCGGCCTCCATCGACGGTGCCGATCCCAAGTCCCTGCGCGACCTGGCCGACCAGATGAAGAACAAGCTGGGCAGCGGTGTCGTGCTGCTGGCTGCGCCCGCAGAGGGCAAGGTGGCCCTGGTGGCGGCGGTGACCAAGGACCTGACCGATCGCGTGTCCGCCGGCGATCTGATGCGCTTTGCCGCCGGCAAATTGGGCGGCAAGGGCGGCGGCCGCCCGGACATGGCCCAGGGTGGCGGCACCGATGTGGCGGCGCTGCCGGCCATGTTGAAAGAGGTGCCGGAGTGGGTCGAGGACCAGCTCAACTAGTTAATTTCGGCCAATTTGACTATTTGGCATATCTTCCAAGTTGATTTCACCGAAGTTTGGTGATTTAGTGCGCGGCTTGCGCGAATTGGTACTGCGAGCGCGCACACGGTAGTAAGGAAACACTGACCCCATGAGTTTGTTCGTGCAGAAATACGGCGGCACTTCGGTGGGCTCTATCGAGCGCATCGAGGCGGTGGCCGACAAGGTGGCGGCCTTCCGGGCCCAGGGCCACGAGATGGTGGTTGTGCTGTCCGCGATGAGCGGCGAGACCAACCGCCTGATCGATCTCGCCTACCAGATCCAGGAAAAGCCGGACCCCCGCGAGTTGGACGTTCTGGTTTCCACCGGTGAGCAGGTCACCATTGCGCTGCTCAGCATGGCACTGAAGAAGCGCGGCTACGATGCCTGTTCCTACACCGGCGGCCAGGTGAAGATACTGACCGACAACGCCCACACCAAGGCGCGCATCCAGCGCATCGACGTCGAGCGCATGCGCCGCGACCTGGACGCGGGCAGGGTGATCGTAGTGGCCGGTTTCCAGGGGGTGGATGAAGAGGGCAATATCACCACCCTCGGTCGCGGCGGCTCGGACACCACCGGTGTGGCCCTGGCGGCGGCGCTGGATGCCACCGAGTGCCAGATCTATACCGATGTGGACGGTGTCTACACCACCGACCCGCGGGTGGTGGACAGCGCTCGCCGCCTGGACCGTATCACCTTCGAGGAGATGCTGGAAATGGCCAGCCTCGGCTCCAAGGTGCTGCAGATCCGTGCGGTGGAATTCGCCGGCAAATACAAGGTACCGCTGCGCGTGCTCTCTACCTTTGAAGAGGGCGGCGGTACGCTGATCAGTCTGGATGAGGAAGACAGTGAGATGGAACAGCCAGTCGTTTCCGGCATAGCCTTTAACCGCGATGAAGCCAAGTTGACCATTCGCGGCGTGCCGGACACCCCCGGCGTGGCCTGCCGTATCCTGGCGCCGATTGGCGCCGAGAATATCGAGGTGGATGTGATCGTACAGAATATCAGTTCTGTCGACGGCACCACCGACTTCACCTTCACCGTGCACCGCAACGACCTGGCCAAGGCCCGCGACGTGCTGCAGCGGGTGGCGGATGAGTTGGGCGCCAGAGAGGTGGTCACCGACGACAAGATTGCCAAGGTCTCCATCGTCGGGGTGGGTATGCGCTCCCACGCCAATGTGGCCAGCCGCATGTTCAGCGCCCTGGGTGAGGACAATATCAATATCCAGATGATCACCACCTCCGAGATCAAGATCTCGGTGATCATCGACGAGCGCTACCTGGAACTGGCGGTGCGTGCGCTGCACAGCGAATTCGAACTTTCGGAGCCCAGGGAAGCCGGCTAGCCTCCGTCCAGAAATAGGGCCCACCGCGAGCGCCCTATTTCCTGGACGGGGGCTAGCGAGAAACTATAACCAGAGATTTGGCGGCCGCGAACCATCTATAGCGATTCGGTCATTTGGCGTAGAGTCCGACCTGTTGAGATTTTGATCGACTGGGCAATACTGAATAGTGAGATGGGCAGTTTTCGACCTTTTGCGCCGCCATCCGGTTATCATGACCATAAGCGCAGCTCCAGGGAGTATCCCGCTGCGCTCTATCACAGGATGATCAAGGAGAAGTAGGTAATGTTGATTTTAACCCGCCGGATTGGCGAAACGCTGATGGTTGGTGACAATGTGACGGTTACCGTGCTCGGGGTGAAGGGCAACCAGGTGCGCATCGGTGTCAATGCCCCCAAAGAGGTGGCGGTACACCGGGAGGAGATCTACCAGCGTATCCAGCGCGAGAAACAGTCCTCCGAGGAGGGCGGCAACGAGTAGTCGCTGCCGCTGGGAAAAGGCCGGGAATCCCGGCCTTTTTTATTGCGGGGCCGCCGGCGAGATGGGTATTGGCTTCCAATCCCGGGGCGCGAACGGCATCTGTACAATAAGTGCGCTATAAGCGGCCGATCACCAAAAAGTTATTGATTCCCCATTGATTTTTGCCTCGCCGTTGGTATGATGCCGTCCACTTTCAGCGGTCACCACGAAGTGGTTGGCGGCTGGCGGGAGGCCTCCGCGAGAGGTCGCTCCCGGGAGGCGAGCAGCCGCTCCGGTGAGCAGAAGATTACAAGGTGAGGTGGCCGAGTGGCTGAAGGCGCGCCCCTGCTAAGGGCGTATGGGTTAACACTCATCGAGGGTTCGAATCCCTCCCTCACCGCCATCTGAAAACACCCTCTTTCGAGAGGGTGTTTTTTTTGACTCCGGGCAGCGATGTCCGGAGTTGCGGAGTCAAAATTTCTGCTCCGCAAATCGCCTCGAAAGTGGCTCTCAAAAAACATTGAGAAAGTGCTTGCGGGGAGAAAGGCGGTCGCTATAATGCGCGCCACCTTGAGCGAAGCCGGCAACGGATTCGCCGCTTCGGAAAGCGCTTTTCTAGAGTGGTTTCTGCAGCGGAAAAAGCTCACAAAAAAGAGCTTGCCAAGGTCGAGGAGGTCGCTATAATGCGCGCCACTTCGAGCGGGACCGGAAGCAGCCTTGCGAGGCTGGAGAAGGGTTTCGCGGAGCTCCAGGAGGT
>NZ_JCBAJA010000052.1:0-16395 GCF_059834885.1 Microbulbifer sp. SE14
GCGCACACGCGGGTCAGCGCGGCAGTCAGGGTGGTTTTACCGTGGTCAACGTGACCGATGGTGCCCACGTTTACGTGGGGCTTGGAACGTTCAAACTTTTCTTTTGCCATTTTTCAATGTCCTCTAGCTAAAAGAAGTTAAGACTAAAATTTAAAAAATCAGGCCTTGTTCTTCGCGATGATCTCATCGGCGACGTTCTTCGGCGCTTCCGCGTACTTCAGGAACTCCATGGTGTAAGTAGCGCGACCCTGGGTAGCAGAACGCAGGTCGGTTGCGTAGCCGAACATTTCGGCCAGCGGGACCTCCGCGTTGATCACCTTGCCGGACGCGCTCTCATCCATACCCTGGATCAGGCCGCGACGGCGGTTCAGGTCACCAACCACGTCACCCATGTTCTCTTCCGGAGTAACAACCTCCACCTTCATCACCGGCTCCAGCAGTACTGCACCGCCCTTCTGGGCCAGCTGCTTGGTCGCCATAGAAGCGGCGATTTTAAACGCCATTTCGTTGGAGTCTACATCGTGGTAAGAACCATCGTAGATGGTTGCCTTCAGGCCCAGCAGCGGGTAGCCGGCCAGAACACCATTCTGCATCTGCTCTTCGATGCCCTTCTGTACCGCCGGAATATATTCCTTCGGTACCACACCACCCACGATCTCGTTCTCGAACACGAGACCTTCGTCCGCACCCTCTTCCAGGTTCGGCTCGAAGCGGATCCACACGTGGCCATACTGACCGCGACCACCGGACTGGCGCACGAACTTGCCTTCGATCTCGCACTTGTTGGTGATGCGCTCACGGTAGGCCACCTGCGGCTTGCCGATGTTGGCTTCCACGTTGAACTCGCGGCGCATACGGTCGACGATGATGTCCAGGTGCAGCTCACCCATACCGGAGATGATGGTCTGGCCGGTCTCTTCGTCGGTCTTGACGCGGAAAGACGGGTCTTCCTGGGCCAGCTTGCCCAGGGCGATGCCCATTTTTTCCTGGTCGGCCTTGGACTTGGGCTCAACCGCCACGGAGATTACCGGCTCCGGGAATTCCATGCGCTCGAGCACGATCTTGTGGCTCTCGGAGCACAGCGTATCACCGGTGGTCACGTCCTTCAGGCCGATGGCCGCAGCGATGTCGCCGGCCAGTACTTCCTTGATTTCCTGACGGTTGTTGGAGTGCATCTGCACCATACGGCCGACGCGCTCTTTCTTCATCTTCACGGAGTTGTACACCGCGGTGCCGCTCTCCAGCTTGCCGGAGTAAACGCGGAAGAAAGTCAGGGTACCGACGAAGGGATCGGTAGCAATCTTGAACGCCAGCGCAGCGAACGGCGCATCGTCGTCGGCTTCGCGGGTCTCGATGGTCTCGCCATCTTCCAGGGTACCTTCGATGGCGCGAACTTCGGTCGGCGCCGGCAGGTATTCGATCACTGCGTCCAGTACCGCCTGTACACCTTTGTTCTTGAACGCGGAACCGCCCAGAACCGGCACGATTTCGTTGGCCAGGGTGCGCTGGCGGATGGCTGCCTTGATTTCCTCTTCAGACAGCTCGCCCTCTTCCAGGTATTTCTCCATCAGCTCTTCGCTGGCTTCCGCGGCCGCTTCCACCAGGAACTCGCGCATCTCATCGCACTCGTCCTGCATGTCGGCGGGGATGTCGGCGTAGTCGAAGGTCATGCCCATGTCGTCTTCGTTCCACAGGATGGCCTTCATCTTGACCAGGTCGACGACGCCCTTGAAGTCGTCCTCGGCACCGATGGTCATCTGCAGCGGCACGGCGTTGGCGTTCAGGCGGGTTTTCAGCTGGCCGACGACCTTGCGGAAGTCCGCACCGGCGCGGTCCATCTTGTTCACGAATACCATGCGCGGCACTTCGTATTTGTTGGCCTGGCGCCATACGGTCTCGGTCTGCGGCTGCACACCGGAGGAACCGCACAGCACGACCACGGCACCATCGAGCACGCGCAGGGAGCGTTCCACTTCGATGGTGAAGTCAACGTGCCCGGGGGTGTCGATGATGTTGATGCGGTGCTGCGGGAACTGCTGCTGCATACCGGCCCAGAAACAGGTGGTCGCCGCGGAGGTGATGGTGATCCCGCGCTCCTGCTCCTGCTCCATCCAGTCCATGGTGGCGGCACCTTCGTGTACCTCACCAATCTTGTGGGACAGGCCGGTGTAGAAGAGTACGCGCTCGGTAGTAGTGGTTTTACCGGCATCTACGTGGGCGCAGATACCGATATTGCGATAGCGTGCGATAGGCGTTTGACGTGCCACAGTTGTATCCTCGATATAACGGCAAAAGGCAGCCTGGAAATTTCCGTGCTGCCTTTCGGTATTAATTTCCGATGGGGGTATTCATCAGACTTAGAAGCGGTAGTGAGAGAACGCCTTGTTGGCTTCCGCCATACGGTGTACGTCTTCACGCTTCTTGACCGCGCCGCCCTTGTTCTGGGATGCGTCGATCATTTCATTGGCCAGGCGCTGGGCCATGGACTTCTCGCCGCGCTTGCGGGAGAACTCAACCAGCCAACGCATTGCCAGTGCCATGCGGCGCGAGGGACGCACTTCTACCGGCACCTGGTAAGTCGCACCACCGACACGGCGGGACTTAACCTCCACCATCGGCGCGATATTTTCCAGGGACTCTTCGAAAACTTCGATAGGGTCTTTGTTAAGTTTTTCTGAAACCATGTCCAGGGCACCGTAGACGATGCTCTCTGCAACAGATTTCTTGCCACTGATCATGACGTGGTTCATGAACTTGGCCAGGGTGACATTCCCGAATTTGGGATCGGGCAGTACTTCGCGCTTGGCGACTACTCGTCTTCTTGGCATTGGAATTGCCTCTCTTCAGGGTTGCTCCGAGACGCCGCCGTACATCAATACAAATCGGCGAGCTCAGCCTTACTCCGGTTGGAAACCGAAACGCAAATCGTTAAAGGGGATTAACCTTTGGGACGCTTGACGCCGTACTTGGAACGGCCCTGCTTGCGATCGTTGACGCCGGCACAGTCCAGTGCACCGCGCACAGTGTGGTAGCGCACACCCGGCAGGTCCTTTACACGACCGCCGCGAATCAGTACTACGCTGTGCTCCTGCAGGTTGTGACCCTCACCACCGATGTACGAAGTCACTTCGAAACCGTTGGTCAGGCGCACACGGCAAACCTTGCGCAGTGCGGAGTTCGGCTTCTTCGGTGTAGTGGTGTACACGCGAGTGCAAACTCCACGGCGCTGCGGGTTGGCCTGCAGAGCGGGAACGTCGCTTTTTTCGACTTTGCGTTTTCTCGGCTTACGAACCAACTGGTTGATCGTTGCCATTAAAAATCACTCCAAAAATAAAACGCCCCCACCTCGAGAGCGGGGGCCCAGTCGTCTGTGTGTACTGCCGGCACCTTGCTTTACCCAAAAGCGCCGGACAGAACACCCCACATAAGCGGGGGCCGCATTCTATAGGCGGCGGCCCGCCTAGTCAATTGGCAGCGAAAGTAAGTACTAACCTCAGTGCCAATCCATGCTCAGCCTGAACAAACGTGCTGAACTCGATGCGAAGGCCCTGATACCGGGGGCTTCTCGCCAGACCTTTCACGGCCATGGATGGCCGTGGAGAGCGTACAGGGACGTATTCACAGGCGGCGCCTAGCCCGTGTCTGGCGAGAAGCCACCGGTAGCAGGGCCGCCACGGTGCATCCTACCGGCATCCTCTCCCCCAGCCCCCCCTCCCGCAAGCGGGAGAGGGGAGCTCTCGGATCGGGATCTTTACTCGCCCGAGGACTTCAGGGCCTCGGTCAGGGCCGCTTCCACCTCGGCGGCGGACGGGCCTTCGCCGAAGCCTTCCTCCAGCTGCAGGCTGCGCTTGCGCTTGCGCTCGGCGTGGTGCGCCAGGCCGGTACCGGCCGGGATCAGGCGACCAACCACCACGTTCTCCTTCAGGCCGCGCAGGCTGTCCTCCTTGCCGGTCACCGCCGCCTCCGTCAGTACGCGGGTGGTCTCCTGGAAGGAGGCTGCGGACAGGAAGGACTCGGTGGCCAGGGACGCCTTGGTGATACCCAGCAGCAGGCGCTCGAACTGGGCCGGTTGCTTGCCCTCGGCGCGCAGACGCTCGTTCTCCTCGATGACCCGCTGGTACTCCACCTGGTCGCCCTTGATGAACTCGGAATCGCCCATCTCGAGGATTTCCACCTTGCGCAGCATCTGGCGCACGATCACCTCGATGTGCTTGTCGTTGATCTTCACGCCCTGCAGGCGGTAGACCTCCTGGATCTCGTTGGTGATGTAGCGCGCCAGCTCCTCCACGCCCTTCAGGCGCAGGATGTCGTGCGGGTTGGACGGCCCCTCGGAGATGACCTCGCCCTTCTCCACCGTCTCGCCCTCGAACACGGTCAGCTGGCGGTGCTTCGGAATCAGCACCTCATAGTGATCCTTGCCGGAGGCCAGCGGCTTGCCGTCTGCCGGGGTGATCTGCAGGCGCACCTTGCCCTTGGTCTCCTTGCCGAAGGAGACGGTGCCGGAGATCTCCGCCAGGATGGACGGCTCCTTCGGCTTCCGCGCCTCGAACAGGTCGGCAACCCGCGGCAGACCACCGGTGATGTCCTTGGTACCACCGGATTCCTGCGGAATACGGGCGATAACGTCACCGATATTCACCTTGTCACCATCTTTCAGGCTCAGGATGGCGCGCGGCGGCAGCGCGTAGTGCGCCGGCGCATTGCTGCTGGCCAGGGTCAGTTCCTCGCCGTTCTCATCCACCAGCGTAACCGCCGGGCGCAGGTCCTTACCGGCCGCAGGGCGCTCCGCCGGGTCGATCACCTCGATGGAGGACAGGCCGGTAATCTCGTCGGTCTGCCTGCGGATCGACAGACCCTCTTCCATGCCGGACAGCTTCACCCAGCCGGCCACCTCGGTGATGATCGGGTGAGTGTGCGGGTCCCACTTGGCAACCACCTGGCCACCCTGGACCTCGGCACCCTCCGCCACAGTAATGCTGGCACCGTAGGGCAGCTTGTAGCGCTCGCGCTCGCGGCCGGCGCTGTCGGCGATGGCCAGCTCACCGGAGCGCGAAACCGCCACCAGGTGGCCCTGCTCGGTCTTCACCGTCTTCACGTTGTGCAGGCGCACGGTACCTTCCTGCTTCACCTGGATACTGTCCGCCGCGGAGGCGCGGCTCGCCGCACCACCGATGTGGAAGGTCCGCATGGTCAGCTGGGTGCCCGGCTCACCGATGGACTGGGCGGCAACCACACCCACGGATTCACCGGAGTTGGCGCGGTGACCGCGGGCCAGGTCGCGGCCGTAGCACTGGGCGCAGATACCGTGAGCGGTTTCACAGGTGATCGGCGATCGCACGATCACCTCGTCGATACCCATGGCCTCGATGCGCTCGACCCAGGCCTCGTCGATCATGGTACCGGCGGGTACGGCGATCTCATCACTGCCCGGCTTCAGCACGTCGCGCGCCACTACGCGACCGAGGATACGGTCACCGAGGGACTCGATCACATCGCCGCCCTCGATCACCGGCGCCATGGTCAGGCCGTCGTCGGTGCCACAGTCGGTCTCGGTGATCACCACGTCCTGGGCCACGTCCACCAGGCGGCGGGTCAGGTAACCGGAGTTGGCGGTCTTCAGTGCGGTATCCGCCAGACCCTTACGGGCGCCGTGGGTGGAGATGAAGTACTGCAGTACCGAGAGACCCTCGCGAAAGTTCGCGGTAATGGCGTTCTCGATAATGGAGCCGTCCGGACGCGCCATCAGGCCGCGCATACCGGCCAGCTGGCGGATCTGCGCCTCGGAACCACGGGCACCGGAGTCCGCGTACATGTACACGGAGTTGAAGGAGTCCTGCTCCGTCTCGTTACCGTCGCGGTCGATCACCGGCTCTTTCTTGATGCCGGCCATCATCGCCTGGGTCACCTTGTCGTTGGTACGGGACCAGACGTCGATCACCTTGTTGTACTTTTCGCCAGCGGTTACCAGGCCTGAGGCGAACTGGCTCTCGATCTCCTTTACTTCCGCTTCCGCGGCGGCGATCAGGTCGGCCTTGGCGGCCGGGATCTCGAAGTCGTTCACACCGATGGAGGAACCGGACTTGGTGGAGAAATCGAAACCGGTGTACATCAGTTGGTCGGCAAAGATTACTGTCGCCTTCAGGCCAACATTGCGGTAGCACTCGTTCAGGATGCGCGAGATGGCCTTCTTCTTCATCGGCTGGTTGACCATCTCGAAGGACAGGCCGTCCGGCACTATGTTCCACAGCAGCGCGCGGCCGACGGTGGTGTCGTAGATGCTGCGCTTCTCGCGTTTCTCGCCGTCCTCGCCGACTTCCACTTCGCGGATGCGCACCTTGACCTTCGCCTGCAGACCCACCTGCTTGCCATAGAAAGCGCGGCTCACCTCCTTGATATCGGAGAAGAACATGCCCTCTCCCTTGTCGTTGACGCGCTCGCGGGTCATCCAGTAGAGACCCAGTACCACGTCCTGGGACGGCACGATGATCGGCTCGCCGTTGGCGGGCGACAGGATGTTGTTGGTGGACATCATCAGCGCGCGGGATTCCAGCTGTGCCTCGATGGTCAGCGGCACGTGCACCGCCATCTGGTCGCCGTCGAAGTCCGCGTTGTAGGCCGCACACACCAGCGGGTGCAACTGGATCGCCTTGCCCTCGATCAGCACGGGCTCAAACGCCTGGATACCCAGTCGGTGCAGGGTCGGAGCGCGGTTCAGCAGCACCGGGTGCTCGCGGATCACCTCGTCGAGGATGTCCCACACCACGGCCTCTTCGCGCTCGACCATCTTCTTGGCCGCCTTGATGGTGGTGGCCAGGCCGCGGGCTTCCAGCTTGCCGAAGATGAACGGCTTGAACAGCTCCAGGGCCATCTTCTTCGGCAGGCCACACTGGTGCAGGCGCAGGGTCGGGCCGACCACGATCACGGAACGGCCGGAGTAGTCGACGCGCTTGCCCAGCAGGTTCTGGCGGAAGCGGCCCTGCTTGCCCTTGATCATATCGGCCAGGGACTTCAGCGGGCGCTTGTTGGAGCCGGTGATGGCGCGGCCGCGGCGGCCGTTGTCCAGCAGCGCGTCCACGGACTCCTGCAGCATGCGCTTTTCGTTGCGCACGATGATGTCCGGCGCGTTCAGCTCGAGCAGGCGCTTCAGGCGGTTGTTGCGGTTGATCACGCGGCGGTACAGGTCGTTCAGGTCGGAGGTCGCGAAACGGCCGCCGTCCAGGGGTACCAGCGGGCGCAGGTCCGGCGGCAGTACCGGCAGCGCCTGCATGATCATCCACTCCGGGTTGTTGCCGGACTTGTAGAAGGCCTCCAGCAGCTTCAGGCGCTTGGACAGCTTCTTGATCTTGGTCTCGGAGTTGGTGGCCGGGATCTCCTCACGCAGGCGCTGGATTTCCGCCGGCAGGTCGATATCGCGCATCAGCTCCTGGATCGCCTCGGCGCCCATCTTGGCCTCGAACTCGTCGGCCCACTCCTCCATAGCCTCGAAGTACTGCTCGTCGTTCAGCAGCTGGCCGCGCTCCAGGTTGGTCATACCCGGATCGGTCACCACATAGGATTCGAAGTAGAGCACGCGCTCGATATCGCGCAGGGTCATGTCCAGCAGCAGGCCGATACGGGACGGCAGGGACTTCAGGAACCAAATGTGCGCGACCGGGCTGGCCAGCTCGATGTGGCCCATGCGCTCGCGGCGCACCTTGGCCTTGGTCACTTCAACGCCGCACTTCTCGCAGATGATGCCGCGGTGCTTCATGCGCTTGTACTTGCCGCACAGGCACTCGTAGTCCTTCACCGGGCCGAAGATCTTGGCGCAGAACAGGCCCTCTCGCTCCGGCTTGAAGGTGCGGTAGTTGATGGTCTCCGGCTTCTTCACTTCGCCGTAGGACCAGGAGCGGATCATGTCCGGCGAAGCCAGACCGATACGGATAGCGTCAAACTCTTCCAGCTGTTCCCGGTCTTTCACCAGGTTTAACAAATCTTTCAAGGCCTTTCCTCCACTAGGGGATAGTCATCCCGGCCGGGCCGGGCGGGCCGGCGCCCCAAATGCTGGCGGGTCGCCGGTCTCTATCTACTTAATCCAACAACGGACCGTTCTTACTCGTGCTCAAGCTCGAAGTTCATACCGAGCGAGCGGATTTCCTTGACCAGTACGTTGAAGGACTCCGGCATACCCGGTTCCATGCGGTGGTCGGAGTCCACGATGTTCTTGTACATCTTGGTCCGGCCCTCCACGTCATCGGATTTGACCGTCAGCATTTCCTGCAGGGTGTAGGCGGCGCCGTAGGCCTCCAGTGCCCAGACCTCCATCTCACCGAAGCGCTGGCCACCGAACTGGGCCTTACCGCCCAGCGGCTGCTGGGTAACCAGGCTGTAGGAACCGGTGGAGCGCGCGTGCATCTTGTCGTCCACCAGGTGGTTCAGCTTCAGCATGTACATGTAGCCCACGGTCACCGGGCGCTCGAAGGCGTCGCCGGTGCGGCCGTCGTACAGGGTGATCTGGCCGGAGTCCGGCACATCCGCCAGGCGCAGCAGCTGCTTGATCTCGCTCTCGTCGGCGCCGTCGAATACCGGCGTCGCCATGGGCACGCCCTTGCGCAGGTTCCCCGCCATCTCCAGGACCTCCTGGTCGGTGAGGGAGTCCAGCTCCTCGACGCGGCCGCCGGTGGAGTTGTACACCTCCTCCAGGAAGCCGCGGATCTTGGCCACTTCCTGCTGCTCCTTGAGCATGCGGTCGATCTTCACGCCCAGGCCCTTGGCGGCCATGCCCAGGTGCATTTCCAGAACCTGGCCCACGTTCATCCGCGACGGCACGCCCAGGGGGTTCAGGACGATATCCACCGGCTCGCCGTTTTCGTCGTAGGGCATGTCCTCGACCGGCTTGATCACGGAGATAACACCCTTGTTACCGTGGCGACCGGCCATCTTGTCGCCCGGCTGGATGCGGCGCTTGATCGCCAGGTAGACCTTGACGATTTTCAGCACGCCCGGCGCCAGGTCGTCGCCGGACTCCAGTTTCTTCTTCTTGTCCTCGAACTGCTCGTCGAGCAGCTTGCGGCGCTCTTTCAGCTGCGCCTCGGCTTTTTCCAGCTGCTCGTTCAGGCTCTCCTCGGCCATGCGCAGCTTGAACCAGTCCTCGCGCGGCAGCTTGGCCAGCACTTCGGCGGTGAGCACGTCGCCCTTCTTGACGCCCTTGCCACCGGCGGCCTTCTGGCCTTCCAGGGCCGCCTGCAGGCGCTCGAAAGTCGCGCCCTCGACGATGCGGTACTCCTCGTTCAGGTCCTTGCGCACCTCGTCCAGCTGCGCCTTCTCGATATCCAGGGAGCGCTGGTCCTTCTGCAGGCCGTCGCGGGTGAACACCTGCACGTCGATGACGGTACCGCGGGTGCCGGACGGCGCGCGCAGGGAGGTGTCCTTCACGTCGGACGCCTTCTCACCGAAGATGGCGCGCAGCAGCTTCTCTTCCGGGGTCAGCTGGGCTTCGCCCTTCGGGGTCACCTTGCCCACCAGGATATCGCCGGCGCCCACTTCGGCACCGATGTAGACGATGCCGGACTCGTCCAGCTTGTTCAGCGCGGACTCGCCCACGTTGGGGATATCCGCGGTGATCTCCTCGCTGCCCAGCTTGGTATCGCGGGCGATACAGGTCAGCTCCTGGATGTGGATGGTGGTGAAGCGATCCTCCTGCACCACGCGCTCACTGATCAGGATGGAGTCCTCGAAGTTGTAGCCGTTCCAGGGCATGAAGGCGATGCGCATGTTCTGGCCCAGGGCCAGCTCGCCCAGGTCCACGGAGGGGCCGTCGGCGAGGATATCGCCGCGCTCCACCACATCGCCGGTCTTCACGATCGGGCGCTGGTTGATGCAGGTGTTCTGGTTGGAGCGGGTGTACTTGGTCAGGTTGTAGATATCCACACCCGCCTCACCGGCTTCCACCTCGGCGTCGGCCACGCGCACCACCACGCGGCTGGCATCGACGCGCTCGATCACACCGCCGCGACGCGCCACCACACAGACGCCGGAGTCGCGCGCCACGGTGCGCTCCATGCCGGTGCCCACCAGCGGCTTCTCGGCGCGCAGGGTCGGCACCGCCTGGCGCTGCATGTTGGAACCCATCAGGGCGCGGTTGGCGTCGTCGTGCTCCAGGAACGGAATCATGGCCGCGGCCACGGAAACCACCTGGCGCGCGGACACGTCCATATACTGGATCTCATCCGGCGTCTTCAGGGTGAACTCGTTCTGGTGACGCACGCTGACCAGGTCGTCGGTGAAGCGGCCCTTTTCGTCCACCGCGGCGGACGCCTGGGCGATCACGTAGTTGGCCTCGTTGATCGCGGACAGGTATTCGATCTCGTCGGTCACCTGGCCGTCGACCACCTTCCGGTACGGGCTCTCGAGGAAGCCGTAGTGGTTGGCGCGGGCGTAGGTGGCCAGGGAGTTGATCAGGCCGATGTTCGGACCTTCCGGTGTCTCGATCGGACACACGCGGCCGTAGTGGGTCGGGTGCACGTCGCGCACCTCGAAGCCGGCGCGCTCGCGGGTCAGGCCGCCCGGGCCGAGTGCGGAGACGCGGCGCTTGTGGGTCACTTCCGACAGCGGGTTGTTCTGGTCCATAAACTGGGACAGCTGCGAGGAGCCGAAGAACTCCTTCACCGCCGCGGCCACCGGCTTGGCATTGATCAGGTCCTGGGGCATCAGGCCCTCGGACTCGGCCATGGACAGGCGCTCTTTCACCGCGCGCTCGACGCGCACCAGGCCCACGCGGAACTGGTTCTCGGCCATCTCGCCCACGGAGCGCACACGGCGGTTACCCAGGTGGTCGATGTCGTCCACCATGCCCTGGCCGTTGCGGATATCGATCAGCGTCTTCAGCACGTCGACGATATCTTCCCTGCTCAGGGTACCCTCGCCGGTCTCGTCTTCGCGGCCCAGGCGGCGATTGAACTTCATGCGGCCGACCGCGGACAGGTCATAGCGCTCGTCAGTGAAGAAGAGGTTCTCGAACAGGGACTCCGCAGACTCCTTGGTCGGCGGCTCGCCAGGGCGCATCATGCGGTAGATTTCCACCAGCGCTTCCAACTGGGTGCGCGACGGATCCGCGCGCAAGGTGTCGGAAATAAACGGACCGCGGTCCAGGTCGTTGGTGTACAGGGTCTCGAACTTCTTGACACCCAGCGCGCGCAGCTTGCCGATCACCTCTTCGGTGATTTCGCTGTTACATTCGATCGCCACTTCGCCGGTGGACTCGTCGACGATGTCGTGGGCCAGCACGCGGCCGTACAGGTAGTCCAGCGGTGCCTCCAGGCGCTCGACGCCGGCCTTTTCCAACTGGCGGATATGGCGCGGGGTGATGCGGCGGCCTTCCTCGACGATGACCTTGCCCTTGCCGTCCTTGATATCAAAGGAGGCGACGTCACCGCGCAGGCGCGACGGAATCAGCTCGAGACTGCAGTTCTCCTCGTGCAGTTCGAACTTGCTGGTGTCGAAGAACATTTCCAGCATTTCCTGGGAGCTGTAGCCCAGGGCGCGCAGCAGGATGGTCGCCGGCAGTTTGCGGCGGCGGTCGATGCGCACGTAAACGAGGTCTTTCGGGTCGAACTCGAAGTCCAGCCAGGAGCCGCGGTAGGGGATAACGCGCGCGGCGTAGAGCAGCTTGCCGGAGGAGTGGGTCTTGCCCTTGTCGTGATCGAAGAAGACACCCGGGGAACGGTGCAGCTGGGACACGATCACGCGCTCGGTACCGTTGATCACGAAGGTACCGTTGTCGGTCATGAGCGGGATTTCGCCCATGTAAACTTCCTGCTCCTTGATGTCCTTGATGGACTTGCTGGCAGATTCCTTGTCGTAAATGATCAGGCGCACGCGCACCCGCAGCGGGCAGGCGTAGGTCACGCCGCGCAGGGTACATTCTTTGACGTCGAAGGCCGGCTTGCCCAGGGTGTAGCTCACATACTCCAGGGCGGCATTGCCGGAATAGCTGACAATCGGAAATACGGACTTGAACGCCGCCTGCAGGCCGACGTCCAGCCGCTCGTCGGGGCGCTTGTCGGCCTGTGTGAAATTGCGATAAGAATCCAGCTGTATCGCAAGGAGGAAAGGCACATCCATTACCTTAGGCAGTTTGCCAAAATCCTTGCGGATACGTTTTTTCTCAGTGTATGAGTAAGCCATTCATATTCCCCAGCTTGATCGGTGACAAGACTTCGTGGAGCTTCGGCCGCTAGCGGCAATGCGAAGCTCCTCCGGGCGAGAAGCCTCTGATCAATGCAGCATTCCCACACTGATCGGAAACCTCTCTCGCGCTTTCCAGCAGCGCACAGAGTGGGTTAAGGTGTACTCGAGGTCGCGGCGGTCACACCCACTTGACCGGGCCGTCGCAAAAACGGCGCTGCCGAAAACGGCAAAAAGGCCGGCGGACAAAAGTCCACCAGCCTTGCCGCTGCCGACCGTTTTCCCCGATCGGCAGCGGAGAGTCGCAACAACCGAATTACTTCAGTTCTACAGTTGCGCCAGCTTCTTCCAGCTCTTTCTTGGCCGCTTCGGCTTCTTCCTTGGTAGCGCCTTCTTTCAGCGGGCTCGGAGCGCCGTCTACCAGTGCCTTGGCTTCTTTCAGGCCCAGGCCGGTGATGCCGCGAACAACCTTGATCACGTTCACTTTCTTGTCGCCGGCAGAAGCCAGGATTACGTCGAAAGAGTCTTTCTCTTCAGCGGCAGCTTCGCCGCCAGCCGGGCCGGCTACAACAGCAGCAGCTGCGGTTACGCCGAACTTCTCTTCCATTGCTTCGATCAGCTCGACAACGTCCTTAACAGACATTTCGGCAACAGCATTGATGATATCTTCTTTAGTCAGAGACATGAGTCAGTACCTGATTTGTGTGAGCAGTAAACTGCTCGTCAATTCATTAAAAAGTCGTTGGGAAACCACCATTTCGCACAGCGAAGAATTAGGCAGCTTCCTGCTCCTTTTGGTCGCGGATGGCCGCAATGGTGCGAACCAGCTTGCCAGCAGATGCTTCTTTCAGCACGCTCATCAGCTTGGCGATCGCCTCGTCGTACGTCGGCAGGCTTGCCAACAGTGCGATGTCGGTGACCGCGCCTTCGAAGGCAGCACCTTTCAGCTCCAGCTTGTCATTGCCTTTGGCGAACTTGCTCAGGATGCGCGCACCGGCACCCGGATGTTCATTGGAAAAGGCGATGATGCTGGGACCGACGAACTTCTCGACGAGACATTCGTAATCGGTGCCGGCCAGAGCGCGACGCGCCAGAGTGTTGCGGACGACCTTCAGCCAAACGCCGTTCTCGCGAGCCTCTTTGCGCAGAGCGGTCATGTCGTTCACGGTAACGCCGCGGGAATCCGCAACCACCGCCGACAGAGCGCTCGAAGCAGCTTGCTGGACTTCTGCGACAATCGCTTTCTTGTCTTCGAGTCCAATAGCCATAATGTCACTCCTGGATTTGAAAAAAGACCGGGAAACACTTACCCCGATCCGTTCCGGTGCAAAAAGCTCAAATCCAGCAAAAAATACTGGTTTGGGCAACACCGTCTGCGTAGGCTCGGACTTCATCAACGGCCGGCCTCGGATGGCCGCCCCGACCGAAGTCCGGATTAAGCCAGGCGTGTTAAAACTTCAAACACGCCTGGCACCTACGGTCTTTGACGGCCCGCTCTTTTTGCCTGGGCAAGCGGAGCGGACCCCAAAGTTCGGTTTTACTGCGCGGACAGCCGGGGCGCCCCGCAGGTACAATTAAATGTTCAGGGAAGCCTGATCGATGGTCAGACCCGGGCCCATGGTGGTGCTCAGGGTGATCTTCTTCAGGTAAACGCCCTTGGAGGAAGCCGGCTTGGCCTTTTTCAGGTCCGCAACCAGCGCTTCCAGGTTCTCCTTGATCGCATTCAGATCAAAGCTCACCTTGCCGATACCGCCGTGGATGATACCGCCCTTGTCGGCGCGGAAACGCACCTGACCGGCCTTGGCATTCTTGACCGCAGTTACCACGTCCGGGGTTACGGTACCGGTCTTCGGGTTCGGCATCAGGCCGCGCGGGCCGAGGATCTGGCCCAGCTGGCCGACGACGCGCATCGCATCCGGAGAGGCGATCACCACGTCGAAGTCCATGTTGCCCGCCTTCACCTCGGCAGCCAGCTCGTCCATACCTACCAGGTCGGCGCCGGCTTCTTTCGCCGCGTCGGCGTTGGCACCCTGGGTGAATACGGCCACGCGCACCTCTTTACCGGTGCCGTGCGGCAGGGTGGTGGCACCGCGAACGGCCTGGTCGGATTTGCGCGGATCGATGCCCAGATTGATCGACGCATCCACGGTCTCGGCGAACTTCACGTTGGACAGTTCCTTCAACAGGGCTACCGCCTCTTCGATACCGTAGGCCTTGCCCGCTTCCACTTTCTCAGCGATGGCGCGCTGACGCTTGCTCAACTTGGCCACTTACAGACCCTCCACTTCGATACCGGCACTGCGGGCGGAACCGGCGATGGTACGCACGGCAGCTTCCATGTCGGACGCAGTCAGGTCTGCCTTCTTCATCTCTACGATTTCTTCGATCTGAGCGCGGGTTACCTTGCCCACCTTGTCGGTATTCGGGCGACCGGAACCGCTCTTGATCTTGGCAGCCTTGCGCAGCAGCACTGCGGCAGGCGGGGACTTCATGATGAAGGTGAAGGAGCGATCGCTGTAAACAGAGATCACTACCGGCACCGGCAGGCCCGGCTCGAGCCCCTGGGTCTGGGCGTTGAATGCCTTACAGAACTCCATGATGTTCACACCGTGCTGACCCAGCGCAGGGCCGACGGGCGGGCTCGGGTTGGCCTGGCCGGCCTTAACTTGCAGCTTGATATAAGCTTCGACTTTCTTAGCCATTACAGCTCTCCTGTGAGGATTGCGCCGAGAGCGCAATCCTTGATGGGTCTAACGCCTGCGTTGAACAACCGCATAAATTGCAACGCCCGGCTCCCCGGGGATCTCCGCGCGCATGGACGCGCAGAGACGCGAAAACCCCCTTTCACCAAAGGCGAAAGAGGGCAAACTTTATGAATCCGGCTCCACCGGATTCACTCAGGTTTTCTCTACCTGACCGAACTCCAGTTCTACCGGGGTGGAGCGACCGAAGATCAACACTGCCACGCGCAGGCGGCTCTTCTCGTAGTTGACCTCTTCCACCACACCGTTGAAATCGTTAAAGGGACCATCGATAACCCGCACCATCTCGCCGGGCTCGAACAGGGTCTTGGGTTTCGGCTTGTCGACGGAATCATCGATGCGATTCAGGATAGCCTGCGCCTCGCGATCGGTGATCGGCGCCGGCTTGTCCGCCTTGCCGCCGATAAAGCCCAATACGCGCGGGGTCTCTTTCACCAGGTGCCAGGTATCGTCGTTCAGCTCCATCTCCACCAGCACATAGCCGGGGAAGAACTTGCGCTCGCTCTTACGCTTCTGGCCGGCGCGCATCTCCACCACTTCTTCGGTGGGAACCAGCACTTCGCCGAACAGGTGATCCATCTCATGCAGCTCGATGCGCTCCTTCAGGGAGGCAGCCACGCGCTTTTCATAGCCGGAGTAAGCCTGGACTACGTACCAATGCTTGGACATGCGTCAACCTTTAGCCGATAACTTTGGAGGCTGCCCAACCCAGGGCGGAATCCAGCGCCCATAGAATCAGCGCCATAATCAACACAAACACCACCACGATCAGGGTAGTCTGGGTCGCCTCCTGACGAGTCGGCCAGACCACTCGACGCACTTCGGTTTGCGCTTCCCGCAAGAGGTTCCAGAAGGCATTGCCCTTGGCAGTATTGACTGCCACCACCAATGCCACCACGCACAGCGCAACCATCGCCAGCACGCGGTAAAGCAGGGGGAATTCGGCGTAATAGGAGTTGCCCGCGACGGCAGTGCCGACCAGCAGCAGCACCAGCAGCCACTTCAGGCCGTCAAGACGAAAGGTTTTCGCCTCTACTTTAGCACTCATATAAAGAAGCCCTTAGCGCACACAAGTTAGAAAGCCCTTAGCGCTTACATACACACAGGCCATCACACTGCGATGGAGACCCGTGACGCCCTCAGGCACAAATCAAGGCGGGGCGATTGGAAAGTTGGCAGGCCAGGAGGGACTCGAACCCCCAACAGCCGGTTTTGGAGACCGGTGCTCTACCAATTGAACTACTGGCCTGGAACTAGGACACCTCAGCGTCCGAAAATGAGGGGGCGGATCTTAGCACCCTCCCCCGCATTTGGCAAAGCGCGCCGCCGGAGAGATCCGGCAACGCGGCGATCACGAATTACTCGATGATCTTGGCAACAACGCCGGCGCCAACGGTACGGCCGCCTTCGCGGATCGCGAAGCGCAGACCTTCTTCCATGGCGATCGGGGCGATCAGGGTAACGGTCA
>NZ_JCBAJA010000053.1:0-11945 GCF_059834885.1 Microbulbifer sp. SE14
GACCACTGACCACTGACCACTGACCACTGACCACTGACCACTGACCACTGACCACTGACCACTGACCACTGACCACTGACCACTGACCACTGACCACTGACCACTGACCACGACCATTGGCCACTGACCACTGACCACGACCATTGGCCACTACTTCTTCTTCGGCAGCAGTCGCACTTCGGAAGCGGAAACCAGGTCGTGCCAGCTGGCCCTGTCCGCGCGGGTCCAGCCCCAGAAATAGCCGAGTCCCAGGCAGGCGATGGACAGGGGGGCGACCAGGGCGCGCAGTGCGCACTGGCGCCAGCTCAGCTGCACGCCGTCGGGACTGGCCAGCAGCAGGCGCCAGGCACGCATACCGATGGTCTGGCCGGCGGCGCGCCAGGACCAGACGAAATAGCCGGCAATCACGACCGCCGCCCCCAACTGGAAAATCGGCCCACTGACGCAGGGGTTGTAGTCGAGTTCCTCGGGCTGGCAGTTCAGTCCCACCACCGCGGATGCGACCAGCATCGCCACGAAGCCGTAGACCATCAGGAGCCCCATGATAATCAGCGCGTCGTAGACCAGTGCCGCCAGGCGCCGGCCGACACTGGCGCGGGGCAGTTGGGAGAAGGTGGGGGTGTCTGGGTTACTCACGGCAATCTCCGCCAGGAATCAAATGGCGGAGATTCTAACAAACCGCGGCTTTGGGAAGGAGCTTGGAGTTGAAGGTGCTTAACCGGTCGACCGGCACAGGGCCGGTCGAAGTTGTTGATCCGGTCGCCTAGAACTCGTACTCAAAGGAGAAATTGAACTTCTCGTCGGTCAGGCGCACGTCGTAGTCCAGCGACTTGCCGATTGTGCCGTGGCCGCTGGTGTAGCGTATCAGGCGGCTGTTGAATTTGCGCCTGTTCTGTTCGCGGTAGGTCTGCCAGCCCATTTGCAGGATTTCGTTGAGCGCCTTGCCACCGGTGATGGGCTGGAACTTTTCCGGGTTGGTGTGCATCTGCAGCCACTGGTAGTTCAGGCGCCGCTGCACCGTACCCATGGAGTTGTTGCGCAGGTTTTCCGCCGCTTCATACAGGGCGGCGTTGTCCATGCCGAAGGCGCTGTCGATGAAAAAGGCGTTGTCTGCCTGCAGGTTCAGCGCACTGGTGGAGTCGGGAATAAACAGCTCATCGGCGAGACCGGAACTGGAAACGGGAAGCAAAAGCAGACCAAACACGACTGGCAGGTGCTTGCTGGGACGGAATCGAAAACTGCTGAATTCCTTTGAGAGCTCCATTTGATCTACCCCGGGGTGTCTACTTCTTGATCAGACGGCCGCTCGGCAGCCGTTGAATTTATTATGGTTCACCCTTGATGGACTGTTGTATCTCATGACTCTGGCACCGGATGCAACCCCTGTTTGTGGACAGCCCTGAAAAACCGGTCAGCGGGCTGCAGGCCGCGCCACTGCTGGCATTTCCCATTGTTGCCCATCTTTCGGGAGCCGTGCGAAGCGCTACGCCAAAGTTTCTTATTGTCACTTTTACGATACCCCGTCTCCTGTAATGAAAACTTGATCTAGGTCGCCTATTTAATCGACCCTAGGGACCGCCGGGAACCAGGCAGCCCATAGTGCTGCGACGTCTTTAGGCTGCGTTGTTTATACCAGAGAGGTCGCATTGGCACAGCCATATCAAGCTTTCATGCAGCCTGTTGACAGCGTTGTCTTTTCCGCTAAGGTGACGTCTGCGACGAAAGAATAAGAGAAGAGTCATGACCCGCGTTCCACTTTTCCTGTGGCTGGCCCTCGGCGGCCTGCTGTCCGCCTGCGGCCAGTCCGACGGCGCCCGCAGCCAGTCCGAGCAGGTCGAGATCACCGCTGCCGAACGGATTGCGCGCAACTTCTCCGTGACCCAGGAGGTGTTGACCAACTTCCAGGGCGTGGACGCCGCACTGCGCGCCGAGTGCAAGCTCGCCGGCGGTAGTGGCGCCATCTGCTCCACCTACCGCATCTCACTGATCAATGAGGGCCCGCCCATCTCTGCCGACCAGCGCGACTGGACCCTCTACTTCCACAGCATTCGCCGCAGCTTCCGCCTGCTGAACCGGGACGACTTCGTATTGGAACACGTCAAGGGTGACCTGCACCAACTGACGCCCACCGGGCAGTTTGCCGGCATAGCTGCCGGCGAGACCCTGGAGCTGGACCTGCTGGCCGAGAACTGGATGCAGTTCGAGTCCGATTTCATGCCGCGGCTGTTCGTCGTCGACGGGGAGGGCGGGGCCCATGTGATCGAGTCCACCGACAGCGACAGCATCGAGGGGCTGGTGCTGCCGATCAATACCAACCACCCGGACAACTGGAAGCGCACCGCCGCCGACGCCAATGTGCTGGCCACCGCCGCCAGCCGCTACGCCGCTTTCAGCACCGACCGGACCGATGGAGGCGACAGCTGGCGCGCGCGGATCATTCCGCAGCCGCTGTCGTCCGAAGTGACCGGGGAGCCGGTGGCGCTGGGGACCGGTATCGCCGTGGACGCCGGCCCGCTGCAGAGCCCGAGCCTGCACGCCTTCCGCCAGCGCCTGGAGCAACTGGGACTGGCGCCATCCGGCCCCGGCGCCTTTGCAGTGCGGGTGGACATAGATCCGGCAGCTTTCGACGAAGGGGCCCTCGGCGGTCACAAGACGGTCGCGGGAGCCTACACGCTGGATATCGGCGAGCGCAGCGCGCAGATCACCGGCTACGACCAGGCCGGCGCCTTCTACGGCCTGCAGTCCCTGCTGGCCCTGGCGGATGTGCAGAGCCGCACTCTGGCGCGGGTCCGGGTGCAGGACGCGCCGCGCTTCCGGCACCGCGGCCTCTTCCTGGACGTGGGGCGCAACTTCCACAGCAAGCAGCTGGTGCTGAAGCTGCTGGACCAGATGGCCGCCTATAAACTCAATCGCTTCCACTTCCACCTGTCGGACGATGAGGGCTGGCGCCTGGAAATCCCCGGTCTGCCGGAGCTGACAGAGGTGGGCGGCAAACGCTGCTTCGACTTGAGCGAGACACGCTGCCTGCTGCCGCAGCTGGGCTCGGGCCCCAATTCCGACAACAACGGCAGCGGCTACTTCAGTGTCGACGACTATATAGAAATCCTTCGCTACGCCGCCGCGCGCCATATCGAGGTGATTCCCGAGTTCGATATGCCCGCCCACGCCCGCGCCGCGGTGGTGGCCATGGAGGCGCGCTACCGCAAGCTGGTGGACGAGTCGCCGGAAAAGGCCACGGCAGAAGCTGAAAAGTACCGGCTGATAGATCCCGAGGACGACACCCGCTACCTGTCGGTGCAGTTCTACGACGACAGCTACATCAACCCCTGTATCGACTCTACCTACCGCTTCGTCGGCAAGCTGATCAGCGAGGTGCAGGCCATGCACCGGGCCGCCGGCGCGCCCCTGGCCAGCTGGCACTTCGGCGGCGACGAGGCGGTGAATATCCTCGCCGCCGGCAGTTTCGAGGACGCGCCGGGAAGTGATCCGGAGAAGGGCGATGCGCCGGCGGAGGCGCGCCGGAAGCCCTGGAGCAACTCGCCGGCTTGCCGGAAGCTGGTTGCCAGCGGCGAGGTGGAATCCATCGACGAGTTGGGTGAATTCTACGCCAAACGCGTCAGCCGGCTGGTGGCCGACGCCGGCGTCCCCACCATGGCGGCCTGGAATGACGGCGTCAAACACATCGAGGACGCCGGTGGGGAGCTGGCCACCGAACAGAATTACGTGAACTCCTGGGCGCCGCTCTACTGGGGCGGTGGCGACGAGAGTGCCCACCTGGCCGGGGCCGGCTTCGAGGTGGTGCAGTCCCATTCGGACTTCCTCTACTTCGACATGCCCTACGAGGTGGACCCGAAGGAGAGTGGCTACTACTGGGCCTCACGTTATATCGACACCCGCAAGACCTTCAGCTATGCGCCCCTGAACACTGCCCAACTGGCGGAGGTATCCACCGACCGCGATGGCAATGCCTGGTCCGCGACTGCGCCGGCGGCGGATTTCGCCGAAAGCGTGCGCGGCATCCAGGGCCAGCTGTGGAGCGAGGTGGTGCGCACCGATGCCCAGGTGGAGTACCAGATATTCCCGCGCTTGCTGGCGCTGGCTGAGCGCGCCTGGCACAGGGCCGAATGGGAGCTGCCGCCGGCGGCCGGGCAGCAGTTTTCCGCGGAGACCAATTTCGTCGACAAGGCGGCACTCGCCGCGGACTGGCGGGAGTTTGCCGCGGCGCTGGGAAATAAAGAGCTGCTGAAACTGGATCTGGGTGGTGTGGGCTACCGGGTGCCTGTGCCGGGTGCAGTGATCGAAGGCGGTGCGCTGAAGACTGCGCAGCCCTTCCCGGGGCTGCCGCTGGAATATTTCGACGGCGACCGCTGGCAGCCGGTTGGGGAGGAGACGTCCGTGGAAGCCGTGAGGGCTGTGCGCGCGCGCAGCGCCGATGGCCGCCGCGCCGGACGGGCGGTGGGGCTGGCACTGCCGCAGCCGGCAACTGCGCAGCGCTGATTCCGGCATTGATCGCGGCCATGGGCCGCTCCTGCAGGGGAGGGGCAACTTTGTAGGAGCGGCGGGGCGGCCATCCGCCCATGGCCGCGATCGATTTATCCGCTTCCCTTGAGCCTCCCACACAAAATCAACGAAGCCGGCCTGCCGCTCTCGGGATGCAGCGGCTCCCGCAGCCGCACCAGTTCCAGCCCGCCTCGGAGATACAGGTCAACCCAACTCTCCAGGGTGCGGAAATACCAGGGCGCCGGATCGCTGAAATCCCCGCCGAAGCCCGCCCAGGAGCCGGGCCGCCAGCCGTCCCGATAATCGCCGTCGCCGCAGGCCACCAGCGGGTGCAGCGTCTGTACCAGCAGCTGCCCGCCGGGATTGAGCAGCTCTTGTGCCGCGGCAAACAGTCCCTCCACCGACTCCTTGCCCAGCAGGGAAAAGTTGCACACCAGCAGGTCGAATTTCCGTTGCAGCTCACCCGCCGCCAGCGCCTCGTAGCTGAGCAGCCGGTAATGCTCCCGCGGCCCGGCGCGCCGCTGCGCGGCCTCCACCAGTGCCGGTACGGCGTCAATGCCCCAGATCTCTGCGCCGCCCGCAGCCAGCTCCCGCGCCAGCCAACCCTCGCCGCAGCCGACGTCCAGAAGCCTGCCGGGCCGGCACTCCAGTGCGGCGGCTACAATTGCAGCATCCGTGACCAGTTTGCGGCTGGCGATGGCGGCGCCGTCGATGGCGCGGATCCAGGGCGCGGCATTTTTGTGCCAGCTGCGCAGTATCTTTTTATCGCTGAATTCGGAATCGCTCATGGATTCGCTCCGCAAGGCCTGTGACAGTGCTGTGGTCGAGTGTACCGTCTTGGTGCCACAGGAATAAAAAGAGAAATCGATATGCCCCGTCAAATGGTGTTCGACTATGTGATCGTCGGCGGCGGTTCCGCCGGCTGCGTGCTGGCCAACCGCCTCAGCGCCGAGGAGCAACACCGGGTCTGCCTGCTGGAGGCGGGGCCGGCGGACCGCAGCCTGCTGATCAGCATGCCCGCCGGCATCGGTTACCTGGTGCCCGGCAAGCGTTACAACCTGCACCACTACACGGAACCGCAGCGGCATCTGGAGGGGCGCCGTCTCCTCTGGCCGCGTGGGCGTGTCCTGGGGGGCAGTAGCTCCATCAATGCGATGCTCTATATCCGCGGCAGCAGCGCCGATTACGACACCTGGGAAGCCGCAGGTAACCCCGGCTGGGGCTGGCGCGACCTGCTACCGTACTTCCTGCTGGCGGAGGGTAACGAGCGCGGCAGCGACGCCTATCACAGCGGCTTTGGCCCGCTGGCGGTGTCGGACCTGAAATGGAAGACGGAGGCCGGACGCGCCTTCGTGCGCGCGGCCCAGTCCGCCGGCCACCGCTTCAACAACGACTTCAACGGCGGCCAGCAGAACGGCGTCGGTTTCTATCAGGTGACACAGAGGCGTGGACGCCGCTGTTCCGCTGCCGCGGCCTATCTGCACCCGGTCAAAAACAGGCCCAACCTCAGTGTGTTTACCCGCAGCCAGGTCGCGCGGCTGCTGTTCAAGGGCGACCGCGTGACAGGCGTGGAGCTGCTGAACGGCAAGCGCATCCTGGCGAACAAGGAGGTGCTGCTGTGCGCCGGCGCCATCCAGTCGCCGCAACTGCTGCTGCTCTCCGGTATAGGCCCGGAAGCGGAGCTGAAAAAACGCGGCATAGTGCCGCAGGCGCACCTGCCGGGGGTGGGCAAGAATCTGCAGGATCACCTGGATATCACCCAGGTGGTGGAGGCCTCGGAGCCGGTCACCTTTTCCAATTCCTTCTGGCCCAAAGTACAGACTGCGCTGCGCCTGCCGGAATACCTGTTTGCGAACAGCGGCCCGCTCACCAACAATGTGGCCGAGGCCGGCGGCTTCGCCTGCTCCAGTCGCGCCGGCGGGCACCCGGATATCCAGTTCCACCTGTCCGCCGCACCGCTGTTCCTGCACGGCCTGAAAAAGCCCGGTGGCTTCGGCTATTCCCTGCACGCCTGTGCACTCAGGCCCAGGAGTCGCGGCGAAATCACCCTGGCAAGCGGGAATCCGCGAACACTGCCACTCATCCAACCCAACTACCTGAGCGACCCCGAGGATATGGCGGCGATGGTGGAGGGCTTCGAGATGGCGCGCGACATCCTGCTGAAGGCGGATCTGCAGCGCTTCCACAAGCGCTGGTGGAGCCCCGGCAAGCCGCTGCGCAGCAAGATATCCATCAAGCGCTTTATCCGCCGCCATGCGGAGACCATCTATCACCCGGTGGGTACCTGCAAGATGGGCGGTGACGAGCTGGCGGTGGTCGATGCGGAACTGAAAGTGCATGGTGTCGATGGACTGCGGGTAGTGGACGCCTCCATAATGCCCACCCTGATCAGCGGCAACACCAATGCGCCGGTGATCGCTATCGCGGAAAAAGCCGCGGATCTGATTTTGCAAAAGCAGCCGATCCCGCTGTTAAAGAATACGGAGCCCCTGGAAACAGAATGATCTGGCAATGCCCCGTCTGTCAGTTACCACTCCAACTCGGCGACAGCAATTGGCGCTGCACCAACAAACACAGCTATGACTGCGCCCGCGAGGGCTATGTCAACCTGCTGCCGGTCAACCGCAAGCGCAGTCGGGAGCCGGGCGATTCCGCGGAAATGCTGCAGGCGCGCCGGCGCTTTCTCGAGGCGGGTCACTACCGCCCGCTGGTGGAGGCAATAGTCGCGCTGCTGCCCTATACCCCCGGACGACAGCTATTGGATATCGGCTGCGGCGAGGGCTTCTACGTCCGCGGGCTGCAGACCGCCGGCTGGCCGGCGCAGGCGCTGGCGGGCGTGGATATCGCCAGGGCCGGCGTGCGCATGGCGGCCAAGAGCCAGCCCGGTGTGCAGTTTGTGGTGGCCAGCAGTGTCGGGCTGCCGCTGGCGCAGGACAGCGTCGACCATCTGCTGCGGGTCTTCGCGCCGGCGTCGGATGAGGAGATGCACCGGGTGCTGAACCCGGGCGGCTCGCTGCTGGATGTATCGCCGGGGCCCGAACACCTGTGGCCGCTGAAGGAGGCGCTCTACGACGAGCCGCGACGCCACCCGCCACCCAAACCGGTGGATGGTTTTGCGCCGGAAGTGGAGATGCGCTGCTGCTTCCCGTTCAAGCTGCAGGGCCGCGAGGCGATCGCGGACTTCCTGAAAATGACGCCCTTCGCCTGGAAGGGCAACAGCGACGTGCGCCGCGAGCTGGAACTGCGGGACAGCCTGAAGCTGGAGGCGGACTTTGTGGTGCGGCGGTTGATCAGCAAGAAATAACCCTGCTGCCGGAGGCCATTTGGGCCCTCGCATCTGGCTCCGGTATTCTTTCCCGAGCCCCGATGGGGTGAATAGTTTTGTAGGGTGGACAAGCGCCAGCGCGTCCACCAACCAGAAGGCGGATGCGCCCGGCGTGGACTCGCTCGACGCCTATCCGCCCTGCTGTTTCGCACAGAGAAGAAATACAGCGTTATTTATGGCAACCCCTAGAGATTACGGATTTATGCGCCGCGCCCTGGAACTGGCGGAAATCGCCGGCGAGCGCGGTGAGGTGCCGGTGGGCGCGGTGCTGGTACACGAGGGAAAAATCATCGGCGAGGGCAGCAACCGCCCGATCGGCAACTGCGACCCCAGCGCCCACGCCGAGATCATCGCCCTGCGTCGCGCGGCGGAGCAGATGCAGAATTACCGCCTGCCGCAGACTACTCTCTACGTCACCATCGAGCCCTGCACCATGTGCTTCGGCGCCATGGTGCACGCGCGCGTCGGCCGGCTGGTGTACGGCGCCACGGAACCCCGCGCCGGGGCGGTAGAGAGTCGACTGAAACTGGGCGAGTCGGGTTTTTACAATCACAGGATTGCCGTGGAGGGCGGCGTGATGGCGGAGGAGGCGGCGGTGCTGGTCAGGGAATTTTTCGCAAGCAGGCGCTGAGATGCTGATCTCTTTCCTGCTCAACAGTTTTCTCGTGGCGGTGACCGTGGTGATTCACCACGAGGCGCTGAACGGCCTCTTTCGGCTGGGGCAGAAAATCTCGATGCGGCGCAATGTCGCCGTACTTACCGGGGTTTTCGGCGCGATGCTCGCGCACATTGTGGAGATCTGGCTGTTCGCCCTCGGCTATTTCTTAATGGTGCACTCGGAGTACTTCGAAACCCTGGAGGGCAACTTCGACGGCAGCCTGATCGACTGTGCCTACTTTTCGTTTAGCACTTACACCTCCCTCGGCTTCGGCGATATAGAGCCCATGGGCCACCTGCGCTTTACCGCCGGCCTGGAGGCGCTCACCGGCCTGATGATGATCACCTGGACGGCGTCGTTCATGTTCCTGAAAATGCAGAAGTACTGGAAAAACTGAAGTCACGCCGGGCTTGGTAATAGTGCCTGTCCTGCTAGAATGCTCTGCTTCACCCCTGAGCGCTTATCCATAAGAAGTCAGGGCCGGGTGGTATTCAGCAGAGGCATTGGAAGTGATGAAGTCGGATCTGGTCAGGATGGCGCTGATTCTCGGGCTCCTGAGTTGTGTGGGCCCTTTTGCAATCGATATGTACCTGCCGGCCCTGCCATCGATCGCCGAGAGCCTCGGCGCTCCGGTGGAGGCCACCCAGTACACACTGATGTCCTATTTCGTCGCCTTCGGCGTCTGCCAGCTGTTCTACGGCCCGGCTTCGGACATGTTCGGGCGCAAGCCGCCGCTGTATTTCGGCCTGGTGCTCTTCGCGGCGGCGTCCCTCGGCTGCGCATTTGCGCCCAGTATCGAGTGGCTGATCGCGCTGCGCTTCGTGCAGGGGGTCGGCGCCGCCTCGGTGATGTCCATTCCGCGGGCGGTGATCCGTGACCGCTACACCGGCACCGAGGCCACCCGCCTGATGACCACGGTAATGCTGGTGATCTCCATCTCGCCGATGCTGGCGCCCCTGGCCGGCAGTGCGCTGATCGTCCCCTTCGGCTGGCCGTCGGTGTTCGTCGCCATAGCCCTGGCGACCATCGCCAGCCTGGTGCTTGCCGGATTGGGGCTGCCGGAGACACTGAAGCCGGCGGACCGGGTGCCCTTCAAGTTCAACGCCATGACCAGTGCCTTCGCCACGCTGCTGCGGGATCCCGGCTATATGGGGCTGACCCTGATCGGCGGCCTGGGCATGTCGAGCTTCTTCGCCTTCCTGTCCACGGCGTCTTTCCTCTATACCGGCCACTACGGCCTGACGCCCACCCAGTTCAGCCTCGCCTTTGCGCTGAACGCGCTCGGGTTTTTCACTTCCAGCCAGTTTGCCGCCAACCTCGGCGAGCGCTTCGGTTCGGTGGCAGTGGTCAGGTGGGCCGTGGCCGGCTTCGCCACCAGCGCCTCGCTGATGTGTGCCGTCTTCGTTGCCGGGTTCGACAGCTTTGTGCTGCTGGTTTCCATGCTGCTGGTGACCAATGCCTTCCTCGGCCTGGTGATCCCGACTTCGATGGTGCTGTCCCTGGAGGAGCACGGCCCCATCGCCGGCACGGCCGCCGCCCTGGGCGGTGCGCTGCAGATGCTGCAGGGCGCCGTGGCCATTGTGATCGTCAGCCTGGTGTTCGATGGTACGCCGCTGCCGTTGGTGGCGAGTATTGCGGTCTGTGCACTGTTGGCATTTGGCTTGTCGTTGTTGACGTTGCGTGGTACCGCGCAGGTGGCGGCGCAGTCTTAATATTTTTTCGCCAATTCCGCTATCAAATAAAAAAGCCCGCTCTAGGCGGGCTTTTTTGATCTGGTACCAGAGGCCGGACTCGAACCGGCACGGGTTTTACCCCAACGGATTTTGAATCCGTCGTGTCTACCAATTTCACCACTCTGGCATAGGGCGCGGCCTCGGGGCCGCGGAAGAGGGCTGATTATAGCGGCGGGCAGGTGCCGGTCAACCGGATTTGGCGGCGGGGCGGCTTTCCGTTACTCTTCGCGCCCGAGTTGTTGACCGCCTAAACTGATGCCATGCGCCGCCAGGATTTCCACTTCGACCTGCCCGATGAACTGATCGCCCGCGCCCCGGCGAAAGAGCGCCGCGGCAGCCGCCTGCTGTGCCTGGACGGCCCCAGCGGCAGCGTCGAGCACCGCCGCTTCGCGGAGCTGGCCGATCTGGTGGACGCCGGCGACCTGCTGGTATTCAACGACACCCGGGTGATCCCGGCGCGGCTGTTCGGGTGCAAGGCCAGCGGCGGCAGGCTGGAGATACTGATCGAGCGGGTGCTGGACGAGTGCAGGGCGTTGGCCCATATCCGCTCCAGCAAGTCCCCCAAGCCCGGCAGCGAGATACTGCTGGAGGACAATACGGTCCTGGAGATGACGGCGCGCCACGAGGCGCTGTTCGAGCTGCACTTCCCGGAAGAGGGGGTGCTGCCGGTGCTGGAGCGCCTCGGCCATATGCCGCTGCCGCCCTATATCGACAGGCCGGACGCCGAAGAGGACCGGGAACGCTACCAGACGGTCTACAGCCGCGAGGCCGGCGCCGTGGCGGCGCCCACCGCCGGGCTGCACTTCGACGAGGCGATGCTGGATGCACTGCGCAGCAAGGGGGTGGAGACCGTCTTCGTGACCCTGCATGTGGGCGCCGGCACCTTCCAGCCGGTGCGGGTGGACGATATCTTCGAGCACAGGATGCACAGCGAAGTGATGAACGTGCCCGAGTCGGTGTGTCGCGCAGTGGCGGATTGCCGGGCCCGCGGCGGCCGGGTGATTGCCGTGGGGACCACCAGCGTGCGTGCCTTGGAAAGCGCCGCGGCTGGTGGTGAACTGAAGCCGACAGTGGGGGAGACGGATATCTTTATCTATCCGGGCTACGAGTTCCGCGTGGTGGACCGGCTGATCACCAACTTCCACCTGCCGGAATCGACGCTGCTGATGCTGGTGAGCGCCTTTGCCGGCTACGGGCAGACGATGGAGGCCTACCGCGAGGCGGTGCGCGAGAGGTACCGCTTCTTCAGTTACGGGGATGCGATGTTGATCAGCCGCAATCCAAAAGTCAGTGGCTGGTGACGGGCCCTCTCCCCCGGCCCCAGTGACTCGCGCCATCCATGGCGCTCGCCGCTGCGCGGCGCCTTCGGCGTCCAAATTTGCTCCCGGCAAATTTGTCCCGCAAGCGGGGGAGGGGAGCTATTCTATCGGATTTTGTAGGGTGGATAAGCGTCAAGCGCATCCGCCGCTTTGGTCGGTGGATGCGCCCGGCGTGGATGCGCCCGGCGTGGATGCGCCCGGCGTGGATGCGCTTGACGCTTATCCGCCCTACGATTTTCCCGAGTTCCGAGTCGTAGTGCGCCGTGCGCACCATTGGCCCGGCGGTGCGCATGGCGCATCCTACTTGAGTCCCGAGTCCCGAGTCCCGAGTCCCGAGTCCCGAGTCCCGAGTCCCGAGTCCCGAGTCCCGAGTCCCGAGTCCCGAGTCCCGAGTCCCGAGTCCCGAGTCC
>NZ_JCBAJA010000054.1:0-10968 GCF_059834885.1 Microbulbifer sp. SE14
GCGCACACGCGGGTCAGCGCGGCAGTCAGGGTGGTTTTACCGTGGTCAACGTGACCGATGGTGCCCACGTTTACGTGGGGCTTGGAACGTTCAAACTTTTCTTTTGCCATTGCAGCCTCCTAATATAGGTGCGCAGACCGCCACCTACGTCCAGAACAGGCGCATCCGATCCCCGACAAATCCGGACCCCGGATACAAATAGCCGCAGAGGCACCTGCCCCTGCGGCCATAAAAAATGGAGCTCATGGGCGGATTTGAACCGCCGACCTCACCCTTACCAAGGGTGTGCTCTACCCCTGAGCTACATGAGCTTACTACTGCCAAACTCGAACACCCCAGAGGGCGCCGATTCGACAAGCGGACATCTCGACCGCTCACCTCGCCGCAACCAGCATCCTGGCAACGACTCATCCCACCTGGCCCCACACTCAGTATGGAGCGGGCAGCGGGAATCGAACCCGCATCATCAGCTTGGAAGGCTGAGGTTCTACCATTGAACTATGCCCGCAGGATCAAGCCCGCATGCGGGAACCTCCAGGCAAAAGGCCTCCACCTTCCGCCTTCGACACCCTCCGGCCTCGCGACCTTCCGGCATCTCAATATGGTGCAGGGGGGTGGATTCGAACCACCGAAGCTTGCGCGTCAGATTTACAGTCTGATCCCTTTGGCCACTCGGGAACCCCTGCTCAAAGCGGCGTGTATTCTCTACACCGGCCGCCGCGCTGTCAACAATTTTTCCTTCAAATTCACACACTTATCTGCGGAACCTAAAGTGCTACAGCGCCGGGACAAAATGGAGCTGGCGAGAGGAGTCGAACCCCCGACCGGCTGATTACAAGTCAGCTGCTCTACCAACTGAGCTACGCCAGCCCTGTCCCTCACCACGGAAACTTCAGTTGCCTCCGTAAGTGGAGGCGGGATTCTAGGGGATGTTCTGCCGACAAGCAACAGTAAATTGGGGACTCGGGAAAGTGTACCGAACTCTGACGCGAAGGCCCTGGCGCCGGTGGCCGTTCGGGAAATGTTTGCCGATGAGGCTGTTGAGCGAACGGCCACCGGCGCCAGGGCCGCCACGAAGATTGCTTGCGGGATGCCCGGGCCTCAGCAGCGAGCACTCACTCGCCGCTCACCTCGCTGCACAGGTTCTGGCGCCGATCCAGGTCCGGGTACTCCAGCCGCAACTGCGCCCAGAAATCCTCCGCCAGTCCCTCGGCGGCGCCCGGCGACAGCACTATCCAGCGCTCCCGGTAGGTCTCGGGCTCCTCGCGGCTGCGGGCGTCGATACCGCGCTCCCGCAGCTCCGCCGCCAGGGACCGGGCGCGTTCCAGCTCGGAGAATATGCCGAAGGAGATGCCATTTGTCAGTGACCCCTTGGGAATCACGTAGCTGTCGACCCCGGCCGCCTGCAGCTCGCGCAACTTGTTGAAGGCCTCGCGCTTGGATCCGAGCGGGGCCAGGAAGACCCAATAACGCATTTGCCCCGGCATCTCTATCTCGCGCAGGCCGGCCTCCACCTGCAGGGCCTGCAGCCGCTCCACTATGTCCCGGCCCTGGTATTCCTCCTCGAAGGGACCCAGCAGGGTACACAGCTGTTCCGCAGCTTCCGGTTTCCGCTCCCGGGGCTTCGGCTTTACCGGTTCAGCAACGGCCCGCAATTGATCCCGCGGCACCTCGCGCACCAGCCGGATCGGCTCCCCCTCCTCCACCGCCGGCCGCGCAGCGGTATCTGCTGGCGCCACGGCGGGACGGCCGGCAGTCTGGAACCAGGCGAAGAGGCCGATATTGGCCAGCAGCAGAGCGATAACTATCCAGCGCATAAGGTCTTGCAGATCGATTCAGGGCCTTGTGTTCAGGGCAATGTATTCAGGGATTGCTGAGCGCCAGCCCGTCCAGCACCAGATCCGGCACCAGTTGGTGCGGCCTGCCGCACAGGGAGGACAACAGGGGGCCGTCACCACCGGTCAGCCACAGCAGCGGTTTCGACCCACCCCCGCGGCGCAGCTCATGCAGGGCGCACTCCATCGCCCCCAGCACCATCAGCGGCAGGCCGCGGTTGACCGCGTCAATGGTATCCCGCCCCGGCGCCAGGGACATGCCCGGCACCAGCGCCCGGGCCACCTTGACCGCATCCGTGTCCCGGTACAGCGCCCGGTGCATCAGGTCGAGCCCCGGCACTATATAGCCCCCGAGGTGACGGCCACCATTATCCAGCAAGTCCAGGGTCACTGCGCTGCCACAGTCCACAATCAGCGCGGCGCGGGGGTCCTTGTCGTGGGCGGCGAGCACCGCCAGCCAGCGGTCCACCCCCAGGCGCCCGGTATCGCGGTAGCCGCAGGCAACCCCGGCACAGCGGGACTCGACCCGGGCGAATTCCACCGGTAGATCAAACACTCGGCGCACGCCGGCCGCCAGGGCCTCGGCGACCGCCACTCCGGCCACATTGGCCGCGCGCACCCGCCGGGGGCGCAGATGCGTCCACTCCGCGGGCAGATTGCCGAGACACAGGTCGGAGGTGGACAAGCTGCCGCGGGCGGGGATCCCACTGCCGTCCAGCAGCCGCCACTTGCCACGGGTGTTGCCGAGGTCCAGCTCCAGAATCACCCCTCCCCCCCCCGCAGAGAGACTTCGCCGCCGTGAAACGGCCTGCGCTCGCCGTCCATATCCAGGATCAGCGCACCGGACTCGTCCACGCCAGCGGCGATACCGCACCAGTCGCGACTGGCGGACACCAGCCGCACCGGGCGACCGGCAAACTGGTCCAGCGCCAGCCAGCCCTCCCGGTAGGCGCCGAATCCCCGCTCGGGATAGCTGTGCAACAGCGGCAGCAGCTGGTTCAGCATCGCCGCCGCAAGCCGGTTGCGGTCTACGCCGGGACGCACACTGTTGAGGTCTATCCAGGGCTGGTCTATGGCGGCGGCGCTGTCGCCGCGCAGGCCTACATTCAGCCCTATGCCCACCACCACCGCACAGCGGTCGGTCAGGTCACCGGAGAGCTCCAGCAGCACGCCGGCCAGCTTGCGCCCGCGACACCAGATGTCGTTGGGCCACTTGAGGCGCACATCGGGCACCTGGAATTCCTCCAGCGCTCGCGCCAGGGCCACACCCACCGCCAGGCTCAAGCCCTCCAGCAGCTGCACACCGCCGCTGAACTGCCAGCCGATGGACAGGCTGATGCCGCCACTGAAGGGGCTGACCCAGCTGCGCCCGCGGCGCCCGCGACCGGCGATCTGGCGCTCGGCAAACATGGCCACGCCGTGGCCGCGGCCCTGTTCCAGGCGGCCGAGCAGCTGCGCATTGGTGGAATCCACCTCGTCGCGCAGGAGCAGCTTCTGCAACAGCCCGCGGGCTGCGGGCTCCAACCCGGCCTCAATCGTCTCCGCCGACAGCAGGTCCAGGCCGCCGGGCAGGCGGTAGCCGCGCCCCTTGACCGACTCCAGCCGCAGGCCGTAGTGCGTGAGCTTCTGCAGCTGCTTCCACACGGCGGCGCGGCTCACCCCCAGGGCGGCTCCGAGGGACTCGCCGGAGTGCACCTCGCCGTCGGCGAGCAGGTTCAGCACCGGGCGCAGCTGCCGCAGCGGGCTTTTGACATTGGGGTTTTGCAATTTCAACTTCTCAAATAGCGGCGAAAGTAGCGCTTGCCGAGGCTGGTCAGTATCTCGTAGCCGATGGTGCCGGCGTAGCCTGCCACCTCGTCCACTGTCAGCTGTTCATTCAGCACCTCAATGGACTGCAGCGATTCGCGCTCGGCGTCGCTCAGGGCGCTGATATCGAAGGTGGTGGAATCCATCGACACCCGCCCGATCATCGGCAGGCGCCGGCCGCAGGCCCAGCCACAGCCGCGGCCGCCCTGGGCGCGCAGTATACCGTCGGCGTAGCCGCCGCGCGCCACCGCCAGCCAACTGCCCGACGCCACCCCCTGGGTGGCGCCGTAGCCGACCACGCAGTCGCTGCTGACATGGCGCTTCTGCACTATCGGCAGGCTTAGTTTCACCACCGCGCGCATCGGATTGGGCGCACCGGGCACCGGGTTGACGCCGTAGAGGGCGGAGCCGGGCCTGGCGATATCGAAGTGATACTCCTCGCCGAGGAAGATGCCCGACGAGTTGGCGAGGCTGAGCCGCACCTCCGGGCACAGTGCCCGCAATCGCTCGCCGGCGCTTTTGAAATTGTGCAGCTGGATCCCGTTCTGCGGATGATCCGGCTCGTCGGCACAGGCCAGGTGACTCAGCAGCAGGCGGATATCCGCTGCCCGCAACAGTGCGCGGTCTGCGAGCAACAGTTCGAAATCCTCCGGCGTCATGCCCAGGCGGGTCATGCCGGAATCCATCTTGACCGCGCAGGGGGCGGCAATGCCCGCTTCGTCGCAGATGGCCACCCAGTCGCGCAGCTGCTGCAGGGTAAACAGGGTCGGCAGCAGGCCGGCGCGGGCGCAGTCCAGTTCACAGCCGGGGCGCACGCCGGTCAGCACCACTATGCGGACATCTTCACCCAGTTGCTTGCGCAGCCTCTCCCCCTCGGCCTGGGTGGCGACGAAGAAATCCCGGCAACCGCGCCGGTGCAGTGCCGGCGCCACCTCCGCCATGCCCAGGCCGTAGGCGTCCGCCTTGACCACGGCGCCACAGCGGCTGCCGGGGGCCAGGCGGTTGCGGAGACCCTGGTAGTTTTCCCCTATCGCCTGCAGGTCAATCGACAACAATCCCTCACGCGCATCGGCTCCCGCGCTGCATTCCGTATTCATCATTCATCATTCCGCATTCAAGAGGCTCTCCCGGCGCAAGGCGCGGACGCCGAAGGCGACGGACAGCCCCACCAGTAGCAGGCACACCAGCGAGCCCGCCAGCACCAGCGGCAGGGAGACAGAGTCCCCCACCAGCAATGCCTTGAGCCACTGCTGCTGCGCCACCAGGGGTACCAGCTGCCAGAAGCCGCTCTCCAGGTCGACCCCGGACACGTCCAGCACCACCAGCAGCATGGCCGGGGCTATCTGCAGTATGCTCAGTTGGGTCTGCGCATCCTTGAATGAATTGGAACGCAGCGCCAGCAGTATCTGCACCACCGCCACCAGCAGCGCCAGCGGCAACAGCAACAGGGCCATGGCGATCGCAGAGCCGGCGGTGGCGGCCTGCTGGATGCCCAGCTCCGCCAGCGGCATCGCCGGCATCAGCGCCACCAGCGCGGCTATCGCCAGCAGCGAACCCACCCAGCCGATACTGGCCACTGCCAGTATCTTGGCGACCACCAGTTGCCAGCCGGGCAACGGCTGCAGCAGCAGCGTCTCCAGGCTGAGGCGCTCGCGCTCCCCCGCGGAAGTGTCCACCGAGGTGGCGAGACTGGCGACAAACAGGGTCAGGATCAACAGTCCCGGCACCGCCGCCAGTATCATGGCACCGCGGCTGGACGGTGTGCTCACATCGCGCAGCTGCAGACTCCAGGGCGCCAGCAGCTGCGGTGCCACGCCGCGGGCGACGAGACGCTGGCCGACCACCAGTTGTTGCAGCCTGCCGAGGCGCTCCTGCAGGCGCCCCTGGGCGCGCCCGGCGGAGGTGGAGGCACTGTCCACATAGAGATACATCTTCGGTACGCGGAAAGACTCGTAGCCGTCGACAAAATCTTCTTCCAGCACCAGGACCAGATCGTAGCCGTCGGCGATCAGTTGCCGCGGCTCCCCCCCCGGCAGCACCTCCACTTCCAGGTTGTCGTCGCGCAGCTGCTGTTCCAGCAACGGCACCCTGTCGCCGCCCAGCAGGGCCAGGCGGGTGGACTCCTCGGTGCTCTTTTTTACCAGGAAAGTGGTGCCCGCAAACAGCATCACCGGAAACATCAGCGAGAAGCAGATCGCCATCCACAGGGCACGCCTGTCGCGCCAGGTCTCCAGCAGTTCCTTGCGGAGCAATGCCGACATCTGCGACGAGAATAACCTATCCATCAGCATCACGCCGGCTCCTTCTCTCTTTCCCTGTCGGCGGCAGTGCCATAAGCCAAGGCGACAAAGCTGTCTTCCAGGTTTTCACAGCCGGTGTGCGCCATCAGCTCCGACGGCGAACCGCCGCCGACGAGGCGCCCGCCGGCCATGACCAGCACCCGGTCCGACAGCTCGGAGACTTCCGACATCACATGGCTGGAAAACAATATGGTGGTTCCCCGCTCGCGCAGGCGCAGCAGGGTCCTGCGCAGCAGCCGCGCCGCCAGCACATCCAACCCCCTGGTGGGCTCGTCCAGAATCAGGTGCCGGGGGCTGTGCACCAGCGCCCGTGCCAGGGAGACTTTCATGCGTTCGCCCTGGGAGAAACCGCGGGTGCGGCGGTGCCATAAATCGTCCAGTTCCAGTTCCTCGCGCACCGACTGCAGGGCGCGTTCGAGCCCTTTCCCGGACAGTCCCTGCACACTGGCGAACAGCGACAAATATTCCGCGACAGTCAGCCGCTCGTAGAGCCCCTCGCGGTCGCCGACCACACCCAACTGCCGCCGCGCCGCCATCGGGTCCCGGGCCACGTCGACACCGCCCAGCTCCACCCGCCCCGCGTCCGCCCGCAGCAGGCCGGTGATGATGCGCAGGCAGGTGGTCTTGCCGGCGCCGTTGGCACCGAGCAGGGCGGTGATGCGGCCGTCGGGTACGGAAAAGCTCAGGCCCTCCAGCACCCGGCGGCCGGCAAACTGCTTGCTGACGGACTCCACGGCGATCATTGTCGAGCTCCCCGCTGCGCGGAACCTGTGTCTATACCCAGCGCCGGGCCGAAGGCATCGGCCATAAACGGCGGCCGCCGGATTTCCCTCACGCAGCGCTGGTCCAGCGGTTCCAGGGGCTCATCCAGGAAGCGCGCTATCAGGTCCGGGATGCAGCCGCGGCGGGAATTGATATGGCCACCGCCCGCCACCACCAGGTGCTGTTTGTTGGACAGGTAGTCCAGCTGCTGCTCGGCGTAGTAGGGCGGCGTGATCGGATCCGCCTCGCCGGAAATCAGCAGTACCGGCTGCTCCCGCGGCTCGGGCGTGCCGTAGGGCTTGGCCTTCACTGGCCAGGCCTTGCAGCCGCTCGCAAACAGGTCGAAGAAGGCCGAGCCGAGGAAGGAGTTCGCGCTGTCGACGGCCACCTCTTCCGCGCTGATGCGATTCAGTTCCTCGGCACAGGCCACGGAGAAGGTCAGTCCCATGGCCATGGTATCGACCTGATCCTGGAACAGGCCGGTGAGGCCGGACAGGGGCAGATAGTTGCCGCGGCCCGCCTGGTGTACCGCATAGGGTATCTGCGCAGCGGCGGCCGGATCGTAGAGGGCCCCGCGGATGGCGTTCGCCAGCACCCAGCGCTGCAAGGGATCGGAAACCGGGCCGCCGGTCAGCGGGTCGGGGAAATTCACCGCCTCTTCCCCACCCCAGCTGTCCAGCAGCCTGTCGAGTTCACTCTTCCAGTCGCCGAAGCCGGCGCACACCGGATCGCGCGCGCAGTCCTCCTGCAGCCGGCGCAGGGCGCGCTCGGCAGCGGTCGCGGTCAGGAACACCTTGGTACCGATCGGCGCCACGGCGTCCAGCACCAGCGCGCTCAGGGATTGGGGATACCACTGCTGGTAGAGCAGCGCCGTGCGCGTACCCCAGGAGCCGCCCCAGAGGGCGATGCGGTCGTGGCCGAGAGTGCGCCGCACCCATTCCAGGTCCTCGACCGTCTGGCGACTGCTGAGGGACTCGGCAAAGTCGGCGCGCTGCAGGTAGCAGTCCGCCAGTTGCCGGGAAAACTGCTGCAGGTCCGCCGGCATCTCGCGTTCGAAGCCGCAGTGAAAGGCGCCGGACCGGCCGGCGCCGCGGCGATCCACCATCACGATGGCGCGCTCGCGGTTGATCTTGCGGAAGGCATTCAGCAGCGGCGCCAGGTCACTCGCCGCCTGGCCCGGTCCGCCGGCGAGCAGGTAGAGGGGCTCGCGGCCGCGGTCGTTGACCGCTGGCGCCACCGTCACCGCCAGCGCACTCCCGGCAGCGCCTTCGCCAACGGCCAACTGATAACAGCGCAATGAATCACTCCAACCATCCAGGTAGCAGCGCTTGTAGGCGGGCTCATCCCCGGCCACCACGGACCCCGGCGGTCCAAATCCAACTGATAAAGCGGCCCCCAGCAGCAGCCGTCGCATCCATACCACGAGCAAATCTCTCTCTTAACTTACGAACCATGGAAAGAGCGCCAGTCTATCGAACTTTTGTCTGCTGTGTCGTCACCGCCACCACCCCACCACCGATAGCATTAGCGCGGCCGGTCGCGCAGTGGTAAGGTTTCGCTTCGCACTCCGGCTTTGCTTGCATCCATGAGCTTTTCAGATCGAGAAAAACAATTAATCCGCGCCGCCTTTGCCTGGGGTCAGATTACCCACAAGGAAGGCTATACCCTGTCGGACCTGGAAATAGAAAAATCAGTGCTCTTCCGCCGCCTGCTGGCCGGGCGCCCGCCGCTGGCCTTTCCCCCGCCCCTGCGCCACGGCTTCCCCTGGTACGAGGTGATCGAGGGCCGCGGTGAACATGTGGTCAACGCCTCCGAGGCCTCACCCGAGTGCAGTATCATCGCCCCCGGCAGCAGGCTTGGGGACACCTGTATCCTGATCGACGGCGCCTTCTGGCGCGTGGCACAGACAGTGCGCGAGCGGGAGGAGTACATCGTCGAGTGGGGGCAGTACCCGATCCAGTGGCGGCTGAAGAAGCACTGGGAAGTCAATTACGAGATGACCCAGCAACTGCACAGTTTCCGTAAGGAAAACCCCAACGCCGAGATCAATTTCGACAACCGCCCCGGCCAACGCGAGTACAGTGAGTTCCGCATAGACGACGAACAGACCGTCTGGCTGAGCGAGTGGCAGCTTAGCCGTATCGGCCTGTCGGGCTGGGTCTGGGTGGGCGCTCCGATGGAACTGGACAGCCGCATTGAACTGGCACCACTCTTCCGCGACCAGCAGGGCCCGCTGGTAATCGGCGAAGCGGGCAAGAAGCGCGGCGCCACTTGGCTGCGTATCGAGCAGGCCGGAGAGGAATTCCGCTTTATCAAACTCGGCGACAAGCTGGAGTACCAGTCCCTGATCACCGCCGCGGTCACCGAATTCGAAACCCTGCTGCACGGTGTGCAGGGGGAAGAGCTGAATGTGATGGACTGGCGCGACGGCCAGCCGCTGCGCCACTATGCAGTGCCCGCACAACTCGCCCCGCTGGAAGAGTTCGACTTGGGCGAGGAGAACTACGACCTGATGCCGGACAACGCCTACGAGCGTTGATCTACATCCGGATGCCACTAGGTCGGGGCTCCGATTCGGCCCCGCTATTGGTGGCCGTCCGGGAAGAAGCTTCATCGGCAAATATTTCCCGGACGGCCACCAGCAGCAGAACCTTGCATTGTGCCGGCCGCACGCTTAACTAATGCCACTCAATCCACATCCCTGCCGCGAGCGGCGCGCAGCAGGCGGAACCAGGCCTGCCGCGGCAGTTCCCTCTCCAGGGTGGCAACCCCGCTGCGCAGCCGCGCGATCCTGCCACTGCCCAACACCGGCACTATCTTCGCCGGGTGCTTCAGCAGCCACGCCAGGGCCAGTTGCTGAGGCTCCATGTCCAATTCCCTCGACAGCGCCTCCAGGCAGGCCTGTACGCGCCGGGCCGCCTCTGCGCCACCGGTAAACAGCTCGCCGCCGGCGAAGGGCGACCAGGCCATGGGAATCACCCGCTCGCGCTGACAGTAGTCCAGCTGGCCGTCAAACAGGGGCGCGCTGTGCAGCAGCGACACCTCTATCTGGTTAACCACGAGCGGTGCCGACAGGCGCGACTGCAGCAGCTGCACCTGGTGCGGCAGGAAGTTGGAGACGCCGATTGCGCGGACCTTTCCGTCGGCCACCAGCCTGTCCAGGGCACCGGCCAGCTCTTCGGCATCCATCAGCGGATCGGGGCGGTGTATCAACAGCAGATCCAGCCGGTCTATGCCCATGTTTTTCAGGCTCGACTCGGCGGCGAATGTAACGTGAGCGGCGCTGCTGTCGTAGTGGTTCAGGGCATAGCTGTTATTGCCACCCACCAATTTAATGCCGCACTTGGAGACAATCTCCATTTCCCCACGCAGTTCGGGTTTCAGCTTCAGTACCTCGCCGAACAGCTGCTCGCAGCGGTAATCGCCGTAAATATCCGCCAGGTCAAACGTGGTGACGCCTATCTGGAGCAGCTCCTCGAGTAACTCCAGCGTCTGCAGCGGCGTGTACTTCCAGTCCGCGAGGCGCCAGAGGCCCATGGCGATGCGCGACATGGAAAAGGTGTGGTCCAGGGAAGATTGGATTCGTTGCATATCAATAGACTTGTTGTTGAATAGGCTTTTGGTGTCAGCTGCCGTTGCCAATGCTTCAGTGACACCTTTGTTACTAACAGAATACATGGACAGAGCTGTGCATAACTATGGGATAGGTGTTCCAAACCACGAATTCATGCCGGTGGGCGTCGGGCGTGTAAAAAAACACCGCTCAAAATCCGCCCGCGAACTTTTCGGATGACATTTTCGTTACTAACAGAATACATGGATAGAGCTGTGTATAACTCTGGGATATCGCGGCTGAGGCCCGTGGTTGTGCGATCTGCGCCGGGCGCATAAAAAAACAGCGGCCAAGTTTCGGGCTGTTTATCGGGGATTTCTGTGGCACAAGCAAGTATTCGGCTGGAGTGCAGGCATTCCACTGCTATCGCGGCCATGGGCCGCTCCTGCAGAGACAGAGGTTTTTAAAAGCTTGTAGGAGCGGCCCATGGCCGCGACCGGAGTTTAAATCTGGCGGGGTGGTATCGGCGGGCTTTGGGTATCCATGTGCCGCAGCTCCTTCGGGCAGCCTTCGGCTGTCCAAATCGGCAGTCCCGCCGATTTGTCACAAAGGTGTTCGGCACCAAGTCGTCGCCAGGCTTCTAAACAAAAAAAAGGGCCACCCGTTTGGGTGGCCCTTTCTTTATTTAGAAGCCTGACGATGACCTACTCTC
>NZ_JCBAJA010000055.1:0-10565 GCF_059834885.1 Microbulbifer sp. SE14
CCGGGGCGGGATCCGGTATTCGGGTACGGGTTGCTGCAGTGATTTTGCCGTGGCAATGAAATAGATGCGGGTTCATCTGTTTCTTTGCCGGGTTGTCACTGCTCATCCCTATTGAAGTCTGCCTCACCCCCACTGGCGTAGCTCAATCCCTCCACGGCGCCGGCCAGTCCCAGCCCGATGCCCACGTCCAACAGCGCGCCGCGGGCGCGTGCGCCGGTAGACGGCGGGATGTCCGCGCTGGCGCCACCAGTCCGGGGCGCCGCCGAGGGCGCATCGGCGCCCGCGCCCCGGGGCACGCCATTGGGTGCATCCGGAGCGCCTGCCCGGGGCGATCCGGGCAGGCCGCCGCGGGCGGTGGAGGCCACGGACATACCGCCGGCCATCACGAAGCCCTGCCAGTTGAACGACTGGCCGAAGGCCGCGTAGGCGAATGTCTGGGACATTCCCTCGGAAACCATATCCCCGGCCAGGTTGATGCCGATATTGAGTGCGACCTGGGCGCCGCGGCTGGCACCGGCACGAATGGCGCCCTGTACTGCCGCCTGGGCCAGGCCGTTGGCGCCGGCACCAATGGCGCCCCCCAGGGCGCCCCCCACGGCGCCGATCACCATCGCCTGTACCACGCCCTCGCCCAGGTCCTCGCCGGCGGCCCAGTTGTTGATCACCTGGATCAGGCCCGCTGTGATGGCGCCGACGACCGCTCCTACCAGTACCACCGCCAGGAAGGGCGCGCCGGCGCCCAGGGTGAGGACACTGACCACCACCGAGGCGATGATGACCAGTATGATCAGCACTATGGCCACCACGCCCTTCCAGGCGGGCTGCTCCTTGCTCGCGGCCTTGTTGGCCTCGCGGGCGATCTGGCCGTCCAGGCGCCCGGCCATATTCTCCAGGTCCGTCTCCAGGTCCGACATCGATTGGGCGGTGGCCTCGTCCACCTGGGTGTAGATCTGTTCGGTGGCGCTTTCGAAGCCGGCCACCATCTGCGCCATGCTCGCCGTGCCCTGGGCGCTGCTCTCGGCCGCCTTGGCGACCTGCTGCTGGGCCAGGCGGTCCATGGCGCCGATGGCCGCAGTTGTCAGCGCAGTCATCTGGGCGGCGAAGGCGGCCTCGGACTCCGCCGCGGAGGCGGCGTTGGCGCGGGTGATGGCGGCGAGTGAATCGGCGGCACCGAAACTGAGGTCGGCGAGGCGCAACTCGGCGCCTGAAGCACCCTCCTCCATTTTCTCCAGCAGGCTGCCCATACCGCCGCCAATGCCCGCCTGCGCATTGGCCAGTAACTGCGCCAGTTGCTCCGGCGGCGGCGCCTCGCCGGCGGTGAGTTTTTCGCGCAGGTCCGCCAACAGCAGTTCCAGAGACGCGGTGGCCGCGGCGACGGCCCGGGCCAGGCCAGCTGCCGCACCGTGAGCCATCTGCTCCGCGGCCAGCTGCTGGATATAGCCGGCGTCGTTGACGGCCTGGCGCTGGGCCCGCTCCCGCTGGTGGAGGCTCTCGATACTGGCGGCGAGGGCGGCGTCCACCGCCTGCAGGTTCATGTCGCGCACCTGTTTCAGGCCGTCCAGGCTGCCCTTGCGGCCCTTCTCCAGCCCGCCGATCAGCTGCTCCAGGGTGTTGTCGAGGGTGGCGCTGAACTGGCCGGCGCCGGAGATCACCGCACAGCGGTATTGGGTGCGCTGCTCGCGCAGGTTGTAGCCCTTCTCCTGCGCCAGCCTGGTCATGTTCTTGTAGAAGCCGCTGGCGGTCTTGCAGGCGGCCTCCTGCTGGGCGTGGGCGCGGCGCACGGTCAGGCAACCGTCCCAAAAGCCGTCGTCACCATAGCGCTCGCCGTCCACCACCTTGCAGCTCTCGTACTGGTCGACGAAGTGCTGGCCGCGGGCTATGGCCCGTTGACCATACTCCTCTCCCCTGGCGTCGTGGTCCCTGCGGGAGCGGGCAAAGCGGCTGTTGACCTCCGCCAGGGACGTGTCCTCGCGCCGGCTGATGGCGCGGGAGGACTGCTGGTGGGCGGCCCGGAGGGCGGCGATGGCGGTGTCGGTGCTGACGTTGACCAGCGCCGTATCGACCTGGAACTGGGCCCTGATGCGGGCCCGCGCGGCAGCCGCCTGGCTGCGCGCGGCGGCGCGCGCCGCCGCCATGCGTCCGGAGATGGCGGCCCGCTCCGCCGCCATGGACTCGTCGATGGCGACCTTGGCGGCATCCGCCATCCCGCCGAGACGCTCCGGCACGTCCTGCGTCACGAAGGCCACGGCATCTGACAACTGTCCCGCAGCACCGGCGAAGAAGGCGCCTATCTGGGCCAGCGCCACATTGCGGCGCACCTCCTCGGCGGCGGAGCCGCGCCGGGCATTGGCGAACGACAGGCCGCGGGACAAGCGCGCCGCGCGCGCGGGGATGGCCGGCAACTCCCCACTGGCGTCGTGGTAGTCCGCCACCGCCGCGTCGCGGCCCGCCTCGCCGGCGGAGAAATCCGGGCCGGCGGCGGCCCCGCCTTCGCCGTCTTCGGCTGCGGCCCCGGCGCCGCCACCCGGCTGCCGCTCCGCTGCCGCGCCCGGCTCGGCGGCGCTCTCGCCGCTCCCCTCTTCCGCAGCCGCCCCGGTCCCATCGGCCGGGGCCCCTTTTGCGCCGGCGGCAGCCCCTGACTCGGCGACAGCGCCGCCGGGGGAACCGGCCGGGGCCAACTCCGCCGGCACCTGGCCGGCGTTCTGCTGCTGGGCCTCGGCCACTTCGCAGTCGCAGGCATCGTCGGGTTCCTCCCATTCGGGGAAGGTGACGTCGCTCTCCTCCTTGACGTCGTTCGGCGGGGAATCGGAATCGGGTTCCTCGGCGTCTTCCGGAGGCTCCGGCGAGCTGTCGGTAAAGCACTCGCCGGGGCCCGGGGTCGCGTCCGGCGGTGCTTCCTCCGCCTCCCCCTCTGCGCCGGCATTGCCGTCCTCACTTTCGGCTGCGTCCCCCTCCCCTGCCTCGTCGGCCCTGGCCTTGTTGCAGGCGGCTTCCGGTTGCTGTTTCTCGCTGTTCTCCTCCGGCGTGGATTTCGCGCCGGACTCTGCGGCCTCGGCCACGCCCTCCGCCGCGCCCTCGCCAGCGGCCTGCCCCTTTTCACTCCCGCCGCCCTTTTCCCCCGACCCATCGCCCTCCTTACCGGGCTCCGCACCGCCCTCACCACCGCCGGCGGGCCCCTCGGTGATACGGAAGGCGTCCACGCTGAGCCGCCGCTGCACCGCGGTTCCATCGCCGCCGGGGTTGTCGCGCGCCGGGTCCGCCACCTCGTTCAGCAGCGGTTCCGCCGACTCGCCGGCCACCACCGCGTCCGCCACCCGGTCCGCGTGGCGCTCCCAGCGGTCGCCGGGGCGGCCGACATTGCCCGGCAGGCGCAGGCCGCCGCGCTGTTGCACCGTGTGCGCCGCCTCGTGCGCCGCCAGGTGCAGACTGGGGGGATGGCGGAAGGCGATGCGCTCGCCGATGGTGTAGGCGCGGGCGCCGATATCGGCGCTGGCACTGGCGGCGCTGCCGCCGGTGGCGGTGCGCACGCCGGAGAGATCGTGGCGGCCGAAGGCGGCCTGGATGCGCTGCAGGTGGGGGATCGGCTCATTGGCACCGGCCACACCGGCGCGGGCAATGCGCTGCACCGCCCTGGGCGATAGGCGTTTGCGGTGCTGCGCCTCCTCCCCCGGGACGTCGCGGCGCTGGGTGCTTACCCCGCCCTCGCAGGCGGCGCATCGGGGCTGCACCGGCTCCAGATCGCCGCTGGCCTGCACGCCGCAGGTGGGCGCCGAGTAGTCGTCGCAGTCCCACATCTGCACCGGCGACGGCCCGGCGCTGTCCCCCCCATGCTGCGATTCGGCCTCCCCCTCGCAGCCGCTGCACAACTGCTGCACCGGCGAGGCGTCGGCGGCCTCCATCTGCAGTGGCGCCTCTTCCGCCGGCGCGGGCATCATCTGCGCCTGCCCGGACTCGCACTCGGCGCAGAGCATCTGCACCAGGCCGGTTTCCGCCTCGCGCCCGGCGTCGCCGTCCGGCGCCTGTTGCAGCGGGCGTCGGCGGCTGTCGCTCTGGGCCTGCTGGACGGGTGTGGCGGCTCGACTTGCCATGGGATTGCGCGGGTCCTATTTCAGCAGCAGGCCGCGATCCAGCAGGAAGCCGCTGCGCACTATGTCCACCTTCTCGGCGGCGTTCGCCTCGCGCACGCTGAACTTGGCGTTGCGGTTCGCCAGCCCCTCCTCCTTGAGGTATTTCAGCAGCGCCTTGGCACGCTTTTCCTCCTCTTCCGGCACGCTGCCATCGAGGCTGACCAGTTCCACCTCCTTGATCTTGGCGTCCCCGGACTTGAGCCGCTCCAGGGTTTCCCTCGACACGGCGTCCTCGAGCACCGAACCACCGGCATCCACCGCCAGGCTGCCGCCGGGTATCAGCGCCGGTTTCGCCTCACCGCCGTCGCTGCTGTCGGCGGCCGCGGGTTGCATCACCAGGGTGCGATGGGTCGGGCCCGCGGCCTCGCTGAGTCTGCTGGAGACGGGCGAAATGGCGATGGTGACGGCGTTGCAGTCCACCGGGAATTCGCCGTCGCCGCCGTTGGTGACCACGCTCAGCACTTTTCCGTTGACGCCCATCAGCAGGTTGACGGCCTCGGCCTGGGCGTGGGCCTCTTGCAGGTTCGCCTCCCTCTCCTCGGCGCTGGCGCCGGCCCTGGCCAGGGCCAGGAAGTAGACATCGATGGCCCCCGGCGAGGTGCCCTGCAGCAGCGCGAGCCACTGCTGCAGGAAGTCCTCTTTCGACTGCTGCTCGTGCTCGCTGCCGCCGGCGTAGAAGTCCAGCGCCCCCAGGTGCCTGAACTGGCTCTCGCCGTTCTCGAACATCTCGCGGCTGAGACCGCCCTTGCCCGCCTGGGCCTTCAGCTGTTCGTACAAGGCCTCGGGCTCGCGGGTGAAGGGGGTGTACAGGTAGACGTCGTGGCACACCAGCTGGCTGAACAGCACCGAGGCCTTGCTGCAGTCGCCGAAGTGCCGCGCCGGCACCTGGCGGTAGCGCATATTGTCCGCGCTGCCGTCCAGAGCGGCGGCGATGGTCTGCGTCTGGGCCCCGGTGAGGGCCTGTTCCTCGTCGCCGCTCTCGGCCGACAGGGACATGGCCCAGTGCACCGGGCCACCGCCCGCCAGTGACCAGCTGGCGGCCAACTGCTGTGCATCCGTGGCGCCGTAGAATTGCTCGCTGTCGGCGGGGAAACGGGGGCGGCTGGACAGGGGTGCGCCGCCCAGCTCCGCGACGACTTCCGCCAGGCTGCCGGCGCCTTCGCTGTGCAGCAGTTTGTACAGCTCGGCCTCGCGGGACTGGATATCCCGGCTGGCGAGGCGGAACAGCCGGTGGCAGACGGTGGCCACGGCGCGGGTGAAATAGATTGCGACACCGTCGAGCTCTCCCGCCGCCAGCGAATCGGGCACGCGGCCGGCACCGAGCAGGGCCAGTTCCGGCGCCGGCTGCGCCACCGGCGACAACAGCTGCGTCAGCCGCGCCAGGCGCGCGTCCGCCAGCGCCTGGCCCTCGTCGAGCACGTCGCCGTGGCTGGCGATCAGGCCGATGTACAGATCGGAATTGACCTGCACCGCCGTCTGCCAGTCGGCGCGGATATCGCCGTGATCCGTCTCCACCGAGGCCAGGCCGGCGCCGAAGTCCACCACTGTGACGGGTTTGGGGCTGAAGCGGGCCACGGCCGCGCCGGGGTCCTCCGACAGCTGCGTGCGCAGCTGCTCCAGGTCCACCTCCGCCGGCAGGTGCACGTGGTAGACCCGGTAACGCCGCTCCGGCAGCGGCGCCGCCGCCTGTACCGTGTACTCGCAGGTCTTTTCGCGCCGGCGGTGAAACAGCACCCAGGACTCCCGCGCCAGTATGCGCAGCTCACCGCTGGGGGGCGGCGCCGGCGGGAACAGCAGCTTGCCGGCGCGGTCGGCGAAGGCCGGGTTGTCGGTGGCCCGGGCGATATGCCCCAGGGCCTGCAGCGACTGGTCGTGCGGTTCGGAGCCCGGCTCCAGGGCCGCGGCGTCCTCGGTCAGCTGTCCCTCCAGCAGCAGCCGGTCCTCGCCGCCGTATTCTGTGTATTTCACCGCCGCCAGCTTGCCCTGGTAGCGCAGCAGCAGGCGCAGGCGGGATTCCGCCTGTGACACCCAGCTCCGTTCGAAGACCAGCTGCACATTGTCCAGCCCGGCGAAGAAGGACGGGTTCACCAAGGTGGCGGAGACGGACGGCGGCAGGCCGGCCACGGAGGTGCGCGAGACGACGATCTTCTCGTCCAGCTCCAGGGCCTCGCCGCGCTCGTCGCGCTCGCCGCCGCCCAGCTGCACCCGGCGCAGGTCCATGTCCGCGATCAGCCGCGCCGACAGGCTGGTGTTCACTCCCGACGCCGCGGGCTGGAGCACCTGCAACTGGCCGGAGATGCGCCGCTCCTCGATCACCAGCTGCTCGATGCCGTCGACGGTGCGGCGCAGCACCAGGGTGCACTTGGCGCGCAGGTCGGTGGTCTGCCCCGCCCCCAGGGCGAAGGGGTCCCGCTCGGTCTTCAGGTCCAGCCACAGGGAGCCGCCGGGCACCAGCGTAAAGCTGCCGGCGGCCAGCGCCCCGGGGGATGTCGCCGCGTCCGCGCCGTAATAGGCCGCCATTTTCGCCGCCGCTGCCTCCGACAGGGGCAGCTGGCCGCCGCTGGCGCTGTGGGCGGCACAGTAGAAGCTGTAGCCGCCGCCGTCGCCGCGCGCGCCGCGGGCGGCGCCGCTGAGGGGCGCCAGGCCGCCGAAGGCGGTGGCGCGGTAGTTCAGCGCGGTGTAATCCGTGGCGGCGTCCAGCTGCGGCGCGGTGCGCAGCGGCCAACCCAGCGCCAGCAGCCGGTTGTCCAGCCGGAAAGCGGCGCGGTAGCCGTTCAGGTCGTCGGGCCGCTCGAGGCGCTGCACCTGGCCGTTCGGCACCAGCACGTCCACCTTCGGCCGCGCGCCGGCGTCCGCCAGCCCCTCGAGCAGGCAGATGCGGTCCATATGCTGCGCCTCCTCCAGCGCGTGGGCCACATAGTCCGGGCGCACGACACAGAAGCGCAGGTCCACGCCCGGCCCGAACAGCCGCGCCACCTGCTCGTTGACGCTGACGGTGCCGCTCACGTTGACCGGCAGGTAGCCCGCCGGCGGCACCTCGACGATGCCGCAGTTGATCATCAGCCGGTCCGGCACCGCGATGCGGGCGCTGTCCACCAATTTCTGGTAGCTGCGCTCCAGGGTCGTCAGTTTGCCGGCCCACTCCGGGTCGGCGCCGGGCAGCGCCCGGTCGAATTCCGCCAGGCGGGCGGCCGCGTCGCCGAGCTTGTCGAGCAGGTAGCGCATGCCCGCGGCGGCCTCGCCGGCGGTGCGGCGGGTGTCGGCACAGGGATCGAAATCCACCAGCTTCTTGCAGGGGGCGGCCGGGTCCGACGGCGACAGGCAGCCGCGCAGCTGGCACTGGAACTGGAACAGCTGGGCCAGGAAGACCGCGCGGCTGCGCATCATCAGGCGCCCGGCCCAGTAGTGCCAGGGCGGCGACTCCAGGCGCTCGCGGCGCGCGGTCCAGGCGTCGACGAAGCGCGGCTGGCCGCCGGCCAGCGCCAGCACGCCGATGGCCACGCCGCTGCCGGACCGGGCCTCGGCGCCGAGGCACCAGGTCGCGGAGGTCAGGCCGGCGGCGGAAATACGCGAGCCGCCGGCACGCTTCTCCATCTCGAAGCAGGCGCTGGCGAGGCGCGAGCGCAGGTGCTTGGCCCCCAGGGCCACGGCGCTGGACTGCTTCATCGGCACCGTCAGTTCCAGCGGCTGCAGGCGCACCTCCACCCCCTCGAGAATGTAGGAGCGCTGGGTGCTGGTGGTGCAGGCCTCGGCGCAGATCCTGCCGTAGACGTCCTCCTCGCCGCAGTAGGCCTCGGCGTGGTGCAGGGTCACCAGGTAGAAATCCGCCGCGCCCGCCTCGCCGACATCGCCTGGTTCGGCGGTGTGCAGCACACAGTCCTCGAACTCCGCCGAGGAAGTCGCCTTCTCTGCCGCTGCACCCGCGGGCGCCGCGGCGCCGGATTTCTGCAGCAGCTCCGCCACCCCCACGCGGATCTCCCCACCCAGCACCAGGGCGCGGCCGTGGTAATCGATGGCGAGGCCAGCGCCGATGGAGAGGCTGGCGCCGCTCAGCGCCAGGTCGTAGCCGTGGACGATTCCCGCGCCGCCGGCGCGGTTGGCAATCTGCACCTGGGCCAGCAGCGCCCGCTGCTCCTGCAGCAGGTCCGGCGCGCGCAGGAACCTGCCGTCGAAATAGTTCAGGCGGCGCAGCTCGCCCGCCCTGTCGACCACCATGTGGCCGCCGCCGGAGCCGATGCGCACCAGCTCGCCGGCGCCGCTCTTCGTTTTCTCTGCCATGAGCTAGCTCCTGATCCTGAGGGTGTGGACAAAGTCGATGCCGTCGTGCCGGCCGCCCGCCGCCGCGGCGCCCAGGGCGCCGGCCAGCGGGATGCGGTTGCGCCCCAGCAGCGGGCAGGGGCCGGTACCGCGGGCGATCAGGCGCAGCAGGTTGCCGCCGGGGGCGTCGCGCAGCTCGAGGGTCACGCGGGACTCGCCCTCGTCGTACTCCACCGCCTTGATCTCGGCGGTCACCCAGCCGTCGCGGTTGTCGAAGGCGGTGATCGAGAAGGCGCGCGGGTCGACGCTGGCCTTCATCAGCGGGCCGCCGTGCACGGTGAAGCGGATAAACTCCCCGTCCACCGCCACCGACCCGCCGTCGATGCGCGGGCCGCCGGCGTCCTCCGGTTCCGCCGGCGCCGGGGGCGCGGCCGCCTCGGCGGGGGCCGCCGCCAGCGCCGGGCCGCACAGCAGTTCCTGGATGGTGCTGGTGGGGATGTGTACCGGGCGCACACCGTTGTCGACGCGGTTCGGGGTGACGGTCTCCGGGTCCAGGGCCCAGCCGTCGCCGGCGGGCAGCAGTGTGATGTCCTTAAGGTCCGCCAGGGGAATCGCGCCGGGCAGATCGCCCGGGAAAAGCCCGGCGTAGCCGTCGCCGGCGGGGGCGTCCGCCATTTCGTCCAGCGCGGCGAAGTGGCGCAGCCATTTCAGGTAGGCGGCGGGCCTGTCGGCCGCCGGCAGCGCCTCCACCGCGGCGCGGGCATCCAGCACTTCCTGGTCCGCGTCGGTGACGGCGCCCTCCTCGTCCTCGAGGGGCGCCTCCAGTGCGAACAGCAGCCGCAGGCGATGAAAGGGCAGCTGCCCGGGCTGTCGCCACGCCGGCGCCGCCCCCGGCAACAGCAGCAGCTCGACGGTCTCCGCGACCCGGGAATAGGCGGTGGCGGCCCCGGCGCCATCGCAGGGTTCGGTCATCGCCGGCACCTGCCGCTCGAGGCAGGCGCGAAAGCGGATCGCCACGTGGGCGTTGAAGGTCACGGCGCCGGTGTCTTCGCCCACCTCGACGATTTCTGCCAGTTGCGGATCGTCCCGGTGCTTCTGGTACCAGGCCCCCAGGTTGACGCAGAAGGGCCGCGCCAGCATCAGCTCGCGCCCCAGTTGATCCAGGGCCGCGCCGGGGGCCACGCGGGCCTCGCCGCTGTCGGCGTCCAGGCTCACGCCCAGGCCCCAGATCACCCCCTGGCGGTGCAGCCAGCCGGAGTGGAACCACATCTTGCCGCGGTGGTAGGCGTCCAGGGTGCGGAAGTCCTCCACCCCCAGCAGCATGCCGAAATGGACGTAGAGCGAGCGGCTGGGGTCCACCGGCAACATCTCCCCCACCGCCGCGGCGCTGCAGTCCCCTTGTGCTGAATTGGCCACTTAAGTGCCTCCTTTACTTATCTTCTGCCCGGGCCCGTGCGCCCGCTCAATAGCTGCCCTTCAGGGCCGCCAGCTGGTTGGCCGCGGCCTGTTTGCGCAGGTAGTCCCGCTCCCGCGCCTGTTGCGCCGTCGCCAGCGCCAGCTCCGCCGACAGACGCCGCTGGCGGTCGTCCTCGGTGAGGGCCGCGATCAGTTCCGCCTCCCCGTCGGTCAGGGCGCCCTGCAGCGCGGCGCCGTCGGCGTCCGCCAGCTGTTGCAACAGCGCCAGCGCCGTGTCGAAGGCCTGCAGGTTGTTCCAGGCGAAGGCGGGCACCGCCGCCTCCCAGTTGTCCAGGGCGTCGGAGAGCTCTCCGGTATTGGCGATCTCCGCCGCCTCCAGTTCATCCTCAAGCAGGTCCAGCTCCGCCTGGCGGGCCTGTACCTCCCCGTTGTCGTCCGGGTCCGCATCGATATCGGCGATGCGCGCGGCGATCACCGCCTGCTCCAGCTCTATCTCCTTCGCCTCCACCGCGGCGCGGGCCTGGTGCAGCGCCGCCTCCGCCGCCAGCGCCGGGTCGTCCGCCTCCAGGGCGGCGGCGGCGATGCGCTCCGCAGACGCCTCCGCCAGCGGCTCGCTGGCCACCACCTGCGCCAGCAGCCCCAGGCTGCGCCGGTAGCTGTCGCCGCTGCCCAGGGCCCAGCGCTTCAGCGCCTCCTCGGCCAGTTCGAACTCCGCCCGGCGGCGCACCACCAGGCCGGCGCTCCCGCCGGCCGCGGCGCCCTGCT
>NZ_JCBAJA010000056.1:0-9091 GCF_059834885.1 Microbulbifer sp. SE14
CAGAACTGGAACCTGACGCTATCACAGCTGACGATCCACTTCCCGGACCGCCTGGAGAAATACATCAGCCTGTGAGGCTATTTGGCTGACACAGAGTTTTGAACACCCTCTATCTATAAAAAAGCTTGACCTGTGCCTCAATGACCGTCGCTCGCCCCTGTTACCGCAGCAGAAGATATACTGCCGGGTCCCTGTCAAATAACCATATGGATGTAATAATATTTTGTTTACCCCCAATCTGATTCAATATCGAGGCGTAAACCCGCGCTGGGTTCAGGGCCTGTTATACGCTTTATGTTTTGGCACCGCCCTGCTGCTCGGTGGTTACTTCCTGATGCCGAAAATTGCCTGGGTGCAGACTAACTTCTATTTGACGCTTCTGTTGCCCGCTTTGCTGCTACTTGCTTTCCGGAAGGACTTTAGCTTCGTCATTTCCTGGCAATTCCTCTCGTTTATCTCCCTGGCGATAGTGCTGGCAATATCCACTTTGTGGGCGGATCAAGAGCTGGCGACCAGGTCAAAAGAGGGAATGTATTATGTCAGGCTGGTTCTCTGCCTGGCTATTTTCTACTGTGCATTGTACTTCGTGCTGGAGGCCAGTAGCGTCAGAATAATGGATAGCATGATAAAAATTCTGATCGTGATTGGTCTGATATCCAGCACTAGCGCTTTGACCATTTATATTATGGACGGAGGCTTGGCGGACTTGCCTCGCATCCGTGGCGTTTCTCTCGAGGGGGATATCGACAAAACTTCGATGTTTTTCGGCTTTCACTCGCTGTTTTGTTGCTACGGAATACATCTTTGGTCGCGGAGTTGGAAGTGTGTTTCTGTGGCGGCCCTTATAATAACAGTTGTATTTATTATGCTGTCGCAGACTAAGATTCCGATCCTTATGGCAATTGTTGCTATAGCGACCGTGCTATTTACCACTTTTTCCCGAAATCTGTTAGTTATATTGGGTGGGCTGGGTCTTTTTATCGCCGGATATTTTCTTCTCTTTGGAGATCTGCCCCTGCTCCACAGATCGAACGCCTATTCAGTTCGCCTTCAGCTGTGGCAGGAGTCCCTTCAAGGATTCTTTCAGTCTCCGTGGCTGGGTAGCGGGCTGGTGTACAAACAGTTTCTCGATGTGGGGCATGTACTCCCTCACCCGCATAATTATTTGGTGGATGTGGCGCGATTCGCCGGCCTGCTGGGGCTTTCGGCCTGCGCTTGGCAACTGCTGGCGGGCCTTAAGGCCGCTTTTCACTCCAGGCAGTGGCTGGCCAGGCCGTTGTTGTGTCTTTTGTTTGCCTGGTTCGCTTTTGGTGTGTTGGCAATGCTGGTCTACGCGCAGCAGCCGCTGGTTAGGCCCAACTACATATGGTTTTTCTATTGGATACCCTTTGCCGTCCTGCTTGTGGCGAGTCAGGTGGGGAAACAAAAAGCAGGCTGTGATGCAGCCTCCGATACGACTCGGCGTGTGGAGAATACGTTTCTGCCGGCTGCATGATTCTGAAGTGAACAGCAGGTAAGCTATTCGTCCGGAAAGTGTCTCTCCAGAAACTCGGAGCGGAAGTTCTGCGGCGGAACCTGCCGGTCCGGACGGCCTTCGGGGGTAAGGTCCATGAGGTTCCAGTAGGGCCAGACGGTGTCCACGTGGTTGCTCGGCAGCTCGGATCCCCAGAAGTGGTAGATGCCGCCGTCGCGCTTTGTGAACACGTGCAGGGCGGGCCACTGCATATCGTCGTTCTCCCCCTGGCACTTGTAGTCGGCCTGGTAACTGGTGCCGAAGCCGGATACCAGGTTGATCTGGTTCCATCCCCGCACCTTCGCCCACTCGTTGATCTTCTCTGCCGGTGCTTTGGCGATGCCGCAGAAGGCGGCGTCCTGTGATACTTGGTAGGCGGTTCGGTCGAAACCGTCCATCAGGGAGGTGCACGACAGGCAGGGTTTGTCCCAACTCGGGCCGTACATGAAGTTGTAGAGCAGCAGTGTGGGTTTGTCGCCGAAGAGTTCGGAGAGCCTAACCGGCTGGCCGACTCTGCCGTCGTTTGCCCACTGAAATGTATAGTCTTCCTTCAGACGCCCGCCGAGCGGCAGCCGGCGACGCATTTCCGCGACCTGCTTGACCTTGTCCACCAGCGCCTGCTCCTCTTCGAGCAGCCTGTCGCGGGCTTCGCGGTACTCGGGGCTTTCGTTGGGATAGCGCGGTTCGGTCATGGCGGCTGTGCCTCATTCGGTGTGGCGGTCAGTTCCAGAGTATAGCCACGCTGGAACGCCGGGGCGGTCAAACGGTTTTGTCGGCTTCGGCGGCAAAGGCCGAAGCCGGCAGCTGTGACAGCACCAGGCCCCCGGCCGCAAACAGCAGTATCAGCGCCAGCATCGAGTAGCGCACGTCGCCGAACCAGGCCCCGAAGAGGCCGAACAGCGGTGGGCCTATCAGCGCGGCGAATTTCCCCATCAGGTTGTAGAAACCGAAGAACTCACCGCTGTGCCCGGCGGGAATCAGGCGCGCGTAACAGGAGCGGCTCAGGGCCTGGACGCCGCCCTGCACCAGGCCGATCAGTACCGCGATCACAAAAAACTCCCAAGGCGCGCGGATAAAGGCGCCCCAGGTGCACACGAATATGTACACGGCGAGGCCCAGGTAGATACCGCGCCGGGGACCTATGCGCTCGCCCAGTCGGGCGAAGCCGATCGCCGCGGGAAAGCCGACAAACTGCACCAGCAGCAGGGCCAGGATCAGGTGCGAGCGCTCGAAGCCCAGAGCCCGGCCGTAGGCCACCGCCATGCGGATCACCGTGCCGACGCCGTCGATATAGAGCCAGTAGGCGAGCAGGAAGAGCGCCGCCGTGCGGTAGCGGTGCAGTTGCCCGAGTGTCGTGCGCAGTTGCCCAAGCGCCTGGCGCCACAGCGGGCCGGGGAGGGCAGGTGTCGTGGCCCGCGGCTCCCTGACAAAAAGCAGCAGCGGGAGGGAAAAGACAGCCCACCAGATGCCGGTAAGCACGAAGGCGGCCAGCGCTGCCTCCGTACTGTCGGCAAAGCCGAATAGTTCCGGTTTCAATGCTGCGGCGACGCAGCCGAGATACAGCAGGCCGCCGCCGAGATAGCCGAGACCAAAGCCGAGTCCGGAAACAAAGTGCCAGCGCTCCGGCGGTGCGATGGCGGTCAGCAGTGCGTCGTAGAGCAGGTTGGCGCCCATAAAGCCGATGGTGGCGCAAACAAACAGCAGCGACGCAGCCAGCCAGGCGCCGCCAGGCACGCCGGCCAGCAGCGCCGTGGCCAGCATGCCCGGTGCGGCGAACAGGAATAGCAGCCGCTTGCGCGCGCCGGCAGAGTCGGCCAGGGCGCCGATCAGCGGCGCGCTCAGCACAATTACCAGGGAGGCGGCCGCATTGGCCCAGCCGAGGCGCAGGTTGGCCGTCTCCGCGGGGACGCCCGCATTCCAGAAATCCTGGAACAGCAGGGGGAAGAAGCCGGCCAGCACGACAGTGGCAAAGGCGGAGTTGGCCCAGTCGTAGAAGGCCCAGCCCCAGATGGCGCGGCTCTTTTCTCTCACCACTTGTAGCGGAAACCGAACACCAGCTCGCCGCCGTCACTGTCGCCGAAGTTGTCCAGGCTGGTGAACAGGTTGATTTCCCCGTACACGGAGCAGCCGTCGCCGCACTCGTCATAGGTGGCGCCGATACTGAGTTCGCCGAGCCAGTCGTCCTCCTGCTGATAGAGTCGCGTGCCGGATACGGTGACATCGGTCTTTTCGTCGAAGTTGTAGATGACACTGGGAGTGACGTAGAGACTGAAACGCTCCAGCGGCAGTTCGCCGTACATGTTGCGGCTGGATTTGCGCCGGCTGACCCGCTTTTCGAAGGTGGCGCCGAGCCGCAGGCGGAAGCCGTTGTTGTTAATGTCGGTGACTTTCACGTCGTAGACATCCTGGAGATTGTCCCCCTCCTCGGAGGAGTAGATCAGTTGCGCCTGGGGTGTGACGGCGTAGAGGTTGCTCAGCTTGAAGCTGCGCCCGCCCTCGAGGGAGAGGGCGTAGCCAAAGGCGTCGGCGCCCCTGGCCAGATCGCGAATATCGAAGGCGGTGATATCGGAATCGAACCAGTTCAGCAGCAATTGCGCATCCAGATAGGCGCCCTGGGTGCCGTACCAGGTCAAGAAGCCGCCGACGCCATAGCCTTTCACATCGATATTGCCGTCGCCGTAGAAAGACTCGACATCATTCTCCGAGTCGCCGTAGTGCAGGGCGACGCCGGCGATGGGCTGGGTGCCCATGACCGTGAAATCGAGGGCGGTGTCGATGCCCAGTTGCAGCCGGAAGTAGTCCTGTTCCCAATTGGCTTTCGTGGTGGATTTCATCGGATCCACATTGATGTGGTGGCCGCTGGCGCGTATCCAGGGGCCGCCGCCGTCGATGGTCCGCTCCACGGCGGTGGCGTAGTCGCAGTTGTTGGCATCCTTGTAGCTGGAGCCGATCCAGAAACGATTGCCCACGCGGCTGCGCAGGCTGGTGGGCTGGTTCAGGGAACGGAGTATCTGCGCATAGGTCTCGTACATCACCGCGCCCGGCTGCCAGCGTGCGACCTCGCCCTCCTCCAGATACTCCGGGTGGGTGGCCAGTGAGCGCAGATACCAGTCGCCGTCCTGCGGATCGGCTATGCCGTTGTGGTGCAGCGTGTAGGCGTAGGCGCCGCCAATGGCGGCCGGCTGTCCGTCCTTGGCGACGAAGTCGCCGTCCAGCGCGAAGGCGTCGGCGGGGGAGTAGCCGTCTATCTGCACCAACCTGATGCCATCGCCTGTGGTGGCCGCGCCGATCCCCTGCCGATTGGTGACGCGGATGGAAGTCTGCCCGGAGACATCGCCCTCAACCCTGAACAGGTCCGAGGGGGAGTCGTCACCGTTCAGCCGCACATCCAACCATAGCCTGCCGTCCTTGCCGATGTAATCTCCGTACCTGCCGCCGTCGTCCTTGCCCAGAGTCAGGGTGTCAAAGCGGTCGTTGTAGGCCAGATCCAGGGTGCCGGCATTGGCGATATCGCCGGTGACGACAAAATGCCGCGGTATGAATTGCACCAGACCACCGAACAGAATATCGAGGCCCAGGCCATTGCCATCCGCATCTTTGCCACCACCGACATTGAGTGTGCCGAAGAACTCAATCTTGGAGCTGCCCCAGATGACGATGCGCTCCCAGTTGCGCAGCAGGCTGGCATCCTGCTCGTAATCGAGGATAAAGGTCAGGGTATCGATAAAGCCGTCATCGGCGTGGACGTCATCGCCGCCGTCCAGTACCGGCCCGTTCTCGTAGGCGAAGGAGTCGATCCTGAGGGTGTCGGAGCCGTCGCCGCCGCGTACCTCATTGGCGATACCCTCGTCCCAGTAGATAGTGTCGTCGCCGGCGCCGGCGTCGATGTAGTTGAAGACGAAGCCGCCGTCGAGGATGATGGTGTCATCGCCGTCGCCGCCCCAGACGTGAAATACCAGGCCGTCCAGCAGCTCTATGGTGTCGTCGCCGCTGCCGCCATCGATGCCGCCGCCGGTCATGAAATTCCCGACATCGGCATGGCGGTTGTCCATGACAATGGTGTCGTTGCCCGCACCGGCATCGATCCCGTTTTCGATGATCACTTCGTTGAACTCAAACTCACCCGGATCGAAATCTTCCTCCTCTCCTTCGCCAATATCGTCCGGGTCCGGGGGCTCGGATAAGTTTTCGTCGGCGCCGCCGATATTGATAGTGTCGTCGCCGTCGCCGGCATACACTTTGCCTATGGTGCCGCCATTCAGGTCCAGGGTGTCGCCGCTGCCAAAGGTTTCCACATCGGCGCCTTCGGCATCATTGTTTTTATCGCAGGTGATATGGTCGGCGCCGGCGGTACCGGTGTTGCCGGGGCTGCATTCCGCCCAGGCGCGGCCGGTAAAGGTCGTGAGAACAGCGGCGGCGCAGAACCCCATGGACAGCCAGGTTTTCGTGGCGCCGCTACGCCGGTGTGCCAGAGCGGTATCTCGTTGAATTCTGCCCACGATTATTCCTGCATTTTTCCGTGGCATTGCCGTTCGGCGAAAGGCTCGAACGGTTCCATTTAGCAATTCAATTTAGCTGATTATTTTGATCCTGCCGCCACCGGGACTCGGCGGCAGTGAGCCTTCAGAATTTGTAGCCGATGCCCAGGTTTAAGACCCACGGGTCGTAGTCGAACTGGGCGTAGAGTCGGTTCTGGCCCAGCTCTGTAGGGAAAGTGACCCTGGCATCCGTATCCGCCAGGAAGTAGAGCACCGACGCATTGACCAGCAGCGGGGAATTCCGGCTGAAACTGAAATCTATGCCGGCCTGCACGGCCCAGTCCCAGGAGTGGCCGATATTGAAGTCCGCCCGGCCGGTGGCCAGGCCGGAATCGTTCAGGAAGTTATTGAACTGGCGGCTCAGGTCCACATCGTGAAAATCGGTGTAGTTGATGCCGACGCCGATATAGGGTCGCCCCAGGCAGGTGGAGTCGAGGATGTACCAGTTGACGAAGGCGAGGGTGGAGGAGGCTTTGAAGTCGCCGAGCTCGATCAGTTCGTGGCCGGGAGTGCCGGTGAAATAGTCCAGGTCGACATCATAGTCGGCGCCGTTGATATGCATCAGCTCGACGCCCCAGTATTCCGCCGGCCGCCAGACGCCGGAGACCTGCCAGGTCTTGGCGGAATCAATCTCCCAGGTAGTGTTGTAGAGATCCCAGTGCTGCAGCACGCGGAACTTCAGCGACGTGGACTCGTCATCCGGGTGAATATAGCTGCCGCCGAGGCGGATGATAAAGTCGCCCCAGTCCATCTCCCTCCAGTCCGGCTGCGCGCTGGCGAGGGGTGGCAGCAGTATCCAAATGGCGGCCAAAAATCGCATCCACTTCATGGCTAGCTCCATCTACAAGTCCGGTTTCCGGGCAGCAAATATCCGTTTGCTTAACGGCGCATAGGCGCGCCAGGGTGAGCGGTTGAACCGATTTTAAGTAACACTAAACAGTAGCAGGCTGTGCCGGTTGTGGTGGGGATTTATTGGCCGTTCGAATGGAATCGCGCCAGGGAGGGCGGCTCAAACAAAAGCGAGGGTCGGAATTCACGAACGCGCAGAAACGCCCTTGCCGGAGAGTTTTGTTGTTCGTGGGTTGCCGCTGGCAATGTGCCGGCTCCCCTAAATGCCTCCGGATCCGCCGTGGCGTCGTCAGTTTTCCGCTAGCAAATAGCCGATGGCGTACCCAGGCGCGCTTTGGACACTCAGCACATCCGATTTCTGCAAGTTGCGGTCAGCTTGCTTATTTTTTGACCTGGTCTTTTGTCTGGCAGCCGTCGCGGGAGTTCAGGGGGCATCAGAGTCTGGTTTCAATTCAAAGAAGAATTATGAAATATGCTCAAGCTAAGCAGATTCCATACCAGTGGTATCCCTGTCTTTAAAAGTCGGCCCAGCTCTCATGCGACAGGACTTTATGTGTATCAATTACAGCCAATTACAATGCTGTTCCGTTTTTTTCGCCATATTGCAATAATATATCCTTATTTTGCATTTTTCTGAAAAATAAATTTAGGATACGCGGTCCTGCAGGGTCGCGATGAAATCTCAGGTACGGGGGGCTGGACGCCATGGGTCGATCGGATTTTAACCGGTTGTTTTCTTTTCTGTTTTCTTCAACTTTCTCCACACTGTTCGCCATTACACTGTTCAGTAATTGGTCTTACGCCGATGAGCCGGACTCTGATCAAGACGGTATGCCGGATTATTGGGAGGTGATCCATGGCCTCGATAGCTACAATCCCAGCGATGCCGCAACCAGCCTGGACACGGACTCGCTGGCTAACTTGGCCGAATACCAGTTCCTGACGAATCCCGCACGGGAGGACACAGATTGGGATGGGGTCAGCGACGATCTGGATCCTTGGCCGACCGATGCCCGCTACGGTCTTGATGCCGACACTGATGGCATGTCCGATGGTTGGGAAGTGGTGAGGGGGCTATCTGCTACCGACCCTAATGATGCCGGCTTAGATGGTGACGGCGATCAGCTGACAAACCTGCAAGAGTTTCAACTGGGTACCCGTGTTGACTTGGCCGATACCGATAGGGATGGGCAAGCCGATGGCCAGGACCCCTGGCCGCTGGATCCGACTTACAAAATGGATAGTGACGGGGACGGGCTGCCGGACTCCTACGAGCGTCAGTTTTCTCATTTAGATGAGAATTATGCTCCCGATGCCGAAACCGATATCGACGGCGATCAGTTGACTGCTCTTCAGGAGTTCGAGCTTGCGGTGGATCCGGATAATCCGGATACGGACTTTGATGGAATCCTCGACGGCGAGGATATAGCCCCCGGAAACCCCCGCTATCAGTTTGACCAGGATGGCGATGGAATCCCTGATGAATGGGAGATTGAGTTCGGGTTTTCTCCCGCGCATGCCTACGACGTGGTCGACCCTTATAACGGCGATGGCGATGAATTGACGCCTTTGGCCGAGTTTAAGCTGGGTACCGACCCTCGGGTTGTTGATTCCGATATGGATGGAATCCCGGATGGGGAGGATCTCTACCCGCTGAACCCCCTGTACCGTTTCGACCGCGACCGGGATGGCCTGCCCGAAATGTGGGAGGTGGAGCACGGCCTCAGCGACAGCAACACCCACGACGGCGGTGAAGACCCCGACTACGACGGCGCCCGCAACTACCTGGAATTCGCCCTGGGCACCGACCCGCACAATCCGGACAGCGACTTCGACGGTGCGCAGGATGGTGAAGACTGGTGGCCGCTGGATCCCAATAGAGCCATGGACCGGGACGGCGACGGCATCCCGGACGCCTGGGAGATCACCCGTGGCCTGAGTGAGCACGACCCGAACGACGGCGGGATGGACTGGGACGGCGACGGTCTCAGCAACCTGGAAGAGTACCGGGCCGGCACCCGTCCCGACTTCCCCGACAGCGACCTGGATGGCGCGATCGACGGAGAAGATGCCTTCCCGACCGATGCCGCATACAAGATCGATGCGGATAGCGACGGCCTGCCGGAAGCCTATGAACAGCAGTACCCGTTCCTGGGTGACAGCTACCCTGAAGATGCCGCGGAAGATCTCG
>NZ_JCBAJA010000057.1:0-8289 GCF_059834885.1 Microbulbifer sp. SE14
CACCCCTTTGGGGCAGCCTTTCGGCTGTGCAAAACGGCTGTCCGTACCGTTTTGTCATTCGGGCCATCCCTGGCCCTCACCCCTTTGGGGCAGCCTTTCGGCTGTGCAAAATGGCAGTCCGTGCCGTTTTGTCTGTTGGCGGGGATTGTGTGTTGCGTTTGCAACCGGGTTCTCATTTCCGCTGTAAACCCGGTAATGCTCCTGGCAGACGGGGGCATCAATCCTAGACTTCATGCGGCTGTTACGGGTGACCGAATAATAACCCGCTCCCGACTCACAATAATTTTCCGCGAATAATTGCCAGGAGAAACCGATGAAACTTCCAGTGAAGCTGCTTTCAATCGTTGCTGTCGCCGCTGCGGCCAGTCCGGCCCTAGCCTACGAGCAGGGCAGCAAGATAGTGCGCTTTGGCAGCGCCACCGTCAGCCCCGATGTCAGTTCCAGCCCGCTGTCACTCACTATCGATGGCACCGAGACCGAGGCGACGGGCACCAGTGTGGGTGTGGACGACGCCAGTACCCTCGGGCTTACCGGCGTCTATATGTTCCGCGATCACTGGGGAATCGAGGTGGTGGCCGCGCTGCCGTTCCAGCACGACCTGAAGGTGGACGGTCTGCTGGAGCAGACCCTGGATCTCGGTACCACCAAACACCTGCCGCCTACCGTCCTGTTGCAGTGGTATCCGATGCAGAGCTCGTCGCCGGTGCAGCCCTACCTGGGCCTGGGACTGAACTACACCGTCTTCTTCGACGAGGAGCTCTCTGGCGGCGCCGAGGAACTATTCGCGGAACTGGGCGCGACGGACGCGGAGATGTCCATAGACTCGTCCGTCGGCATCGCCGCCGAGGCGGGCATCGATATGGCGTTCGGGGCCAGCAACCAGTGGATGTTCAACCTGTCGGTCTGGTGGGTGGATATAGATACCACGGCGGATATCGATGCCCCCGGATTCGGCAGCATATCTGCCGACGTGGAACTGGACCCGCTGGTTTATATGGCCGGCCTCGGCTATCGATTCTGAGACAACTTCGTTCACCTGGCGGCGGACCCTGATCCTGGGTCCGCTGCTTGTTTTGATCGCTGGATGGCAAAAACCAGCCGGGAAAAGGCCCACCAGGAGCCCATCAGGGCTCCGCGGGGCTGCCGAATATCGGCATGCCGTCTTCCGACCAGCCGAACGCCTTGATATAGGTGTGCCGGTTCGGATCCCACAGCGGATCCCCCTCGATTTCCGTATAGGTGCGCGCGTGGTAGACCAGGATATCCTGCTTGCCATCTTCGGAAACGGTAAAGCTGTTGTGCCCGGGGCCGTAAATACCGCGCTCGTAACAGCTCTGGAAAACCGGCCGCGGCGATTTGGCCCAGCCGGCGGGGTCGAGCAGGTCCGCATCCTCGTCCGCGTAGAGCAGGCCCATGCAGTAATTGTGATTGGTGGCGCTGGCGGAATAGCTGATAAAAATCCGCCCGTGCCGTTTGATTACCGCGGGACCTTCATTCACGGCGAAGCCAATTTTCTCCCACTCGAATTCCGGTACCGTCAGGCAGACAGGCTCTCCGGAGATACTGGTGGGGGAATCCATCGGCGCGATATACAGGTTCGAATTGCCGGGGATGCTCGGCCCCTTCTGGGCCCATAAATAGTAGCGCTGGCCCCGGTGCTCGAAGCTGGTGGCGTCCAGGCAGAAGCTATCGATGCCCGAGTCCACTTTGCTCAGCTCCCACTCGCCCTCCAGGGGATTGGCGGCGCTGGTGGTTAGCGCGTACATGCGGTGTTGGAACAGCTCGTCGACGATTTCCCGCGACGGCGCGGCGGCAAAATAGATGGCCCAGGTGCCGTCGATAAAATGGATTTCCGGCGCCCAGATCAAGTCGGAGTAGGGGCCGCTGTCGGGCTTGCGCCACACAGTCACCTTGTCCGCGCCCGCCAGTCCGGCGAGGGTTGGGGAGCGGCGCAGTTCCAGGCGATCGTACTCCGGCACCGAGGCGATAAAGTAATAGAAACCGTCGCTGTGCCTGTAGATAAACGGGTCCGCGCGCTGCTCGATCAGTGGCTGCAGTAGAGAAGTGGATTCACTCACATTCAACTCCAAATTTTTTTCGTTTACAGCTTTTGGGATGGTGATAAACATGGGTAACTACTCGTCCCCTGTTACCACTAAGAGAGGCTTGAGCGGCCCTGTTGCCGGTGGCCATTTGGGAAAAAGCCTCATCGGCAAACATTTCCCAAATGGCCCCCGGCATCAGGGCCTTCGCATCTGGCTGTGGCATTCTTTTCTGAGTCCCGATGGAGAGTAGCTACAGCACCCCCTAGACATTGGCTTCGTAGGAGGTACCCTGCGCACCGCTGTCGCTGTCCAATGGCTTCACTTCGCCGCGCTTGAGCGCCCGGTAATAGTCATCGGTAATCACGTAGCGGCGCATCAGCAGGCCCATCAGGAAGTGGAAGAAACCGGGGATCACGGTCAGCATCAGCGCAATGCCCATCAGGGAAAAGTCGCTCTGCGCCCGATCGGGCACATAGTCGAAAAATGCCAGCAGCCAGCCCACCATGGCGCCGGCGATACCCATCCCTGCCTTCTGGAAAAACGAGATACCGCCGAAAGCCAGGCCCGAGGCGCGCTTGCCGGTCTTGGCCTCGCCGTAATCCACCGCCTCGGCGATCGCCGACCAGAATACCGGCGCGTGTAGGTCCACCACGAAAGAGAGCAGGAAGAAGAGGGCGAATGCCAGCACCAGGTCTCCCGGGCTCACCGCGAAGAACATCAGTACACTGAGCGCCCCTACCAACAGTTGGCTGTGGCTGAACAGTTTTACTTTGCAGTAGCGCTTGGTGATCCAGGTGGAGGCGACCATCGCCAGGATGGCTGCCACCACGCCGGTGGCGAGGAACATCGACAGTGTCTGCGCATCCCCGCCCAGGTAGTACTTGGCGTAGTAGGCGGCGACGGAACCGCGCACCACATAGCCGATGGTGCCCACCAGGCAGACGCTGGTGAGAATCAGCCACTGGTCGTTCTGCAGCAGGTTTTTCGCCTGGGCCAGCAGCGGGGTGCGGTCCGGCTCGTAGTGGACCCGCTCCTCGGTCGCAAAGAAACAGAAGACAAACAGGGCCGTCGCCAGCAGGGCCATCAGGCCCATCGCTGCCTGGTAGCCCCGGGCCAGCTGGCCCTCACCCCAGGAGGCCGCCAGTATCGGCACCACAATAGTGACCAGGAAGGCGGCGATCTTGGCGAAGAAGAGCCGGTAGCCGTTGGCCGACAGCCGCTCCTTTGGATCGTCCGTCAGCACGCCGATGATGGAGATATAGGGAATGGTGACCGCAGTAAACATCAGCGTCACCAGGATATAGGTGGCGTAGGCCCAGACCAGTTTGCCGTTGTAGTCGAAGTCCGGGGTGCTGAAGGTCAGGAATACTGACAGGCCGAAGGGCGCTGCGAGGAACAGGAAATAGGGGCGGTAGCGTCCCCAGCGGGTGGTGTAGCGGTCGGTGATGGTGCCCATCAGGGGATCGGTGACCGCGTCGATCAGCCGTACCAGCAGGAACAGCAGGGCCATATCCTCGGGTCTGAGGCCGTAAACGTCGGTATAGAAGAAGGCGATGATCAGCATCATCGACGAGATGACGACGTTGACGGCCATATCGCCGGCACCGAAGCCGATCTTCTCGAAGATGGAGAGTTTATTGGATTTCATGCAATTTCCCGTCTATCGCTGGGGCCGGCAGCCCGGGACTGGCCGGTTGTTCTTATCGTGTGATTGCGATATATATATTATTGTAGTACTAATGTAAAGCGAGATTGGAGGGGGCCTGCTTCAACAGATAAGAACACAATTGGCGCAGAATGCACATTTTCACAGGGGAGTGGGCGCGGCGGAGGCTTCCGGGTCTGGTGTGCGCGGTCGATCACCGGGATGGGTAATTCGGGCGGTTGCAATCGGTGCGCGGGTCGCATAGCCGTGGGGTGATATGGTCATAAAGTAGGCTGAATGCTGTACCATTGACTCCCGGCAGAGAGTAGAATGATTTTTCAGCCAGTTCCGGCTTTCCGATCTTCCGGTTGTCGGAGTTCGCAGGATTCTTTCCAGGCCGGGGACGGCACTATTTATCAAGGCATTTACTATGGCTAAGCAAGTCAGGGAGGGCAGGCCGCGGAGCGTGCACGCCTGGGTGGCATACGAATTGGGGACCCGGATCGTCAGTGGTGTCTACTCGCCGGGAGAATACATTCCCAACGAGGCCACCATCGGCGAAGAGCTGGATGTCTCCAGGACTGCGCTGCGCGAGGCCTTCAAGATCCTGACCGCAAAAGGACTGATAGAGTCCCGCCCCAAGCTGGGCACGCGGGTGCGGCCGAAAGAGTGCTGGAACATGTTCGACTCGGACGTGCTCAAGTGGAGCTTCGAGTCCACGCCCTCGCCGGAATTCCTGCGCTCCCTGTTCGAGGTGCGCGAGATCATCGAGCCCAATTCCGCAGCCCTGGCGGCCAAGCGCGCCACGCCGGAACAGATAGCCGCAATCGAGAAGGCCTACCTCGCCATGGAGGAGGCGGAAGCGGGCACCGAGGATGTGATCCTGACGGATATCGATTTCCATATGGCCATCCTGAGGGCCACCAACAATGAATTCATGATCTCCCTCGGCCAGTCGATCAAGACAGCGCTGATGGGGCTCTTCCGTATCAGCAGCGCGGAGGAGTCGGAGTTTGTCGCCTCCCTACCGGGGCACAAGGCGGTGTTCCTGGGTATCCGCGATGGCGATTCCGAGAGGGCCAGGTTCGAGATGAAATCCCTGCTCTCCAAGTCTGTGCACCGGGCGCTGGACGTCCTGGAGCAGGGCAGTGCGCCGGTGGATATTGCGAGCTGATCCGTAAGCGAAGTGGTGGGTACTGATAGGTGAGGGTTTCGATCGGCCCTGCGACCGGTGGCCACCCGGCAAAAAACCGCATCGGTAAATATTGGCCGGATGGCCACCAGTCACAGGGCCTTGCATTGTGCTAGCCGAAGAGTTTAAAACCCGATGGCTTAAGTGGTTACTGCACAAAAAAGGGCGACCACAATGGGTCGCCCAAAGGGAAGGACGCCAATCTCGCGTTACAGAGGTTTGACGGCTGGAACCTCCCGCTCCACCACGGCCAGGCGGTTGCGCAGTGGCCGGCCGAAGGCTTCCGCCTCTATCTCGAAACGGTCGCCGTCCCGTGCCCGAATGCCGTCGCCGAAGCTCAGGGTGGCCGTGCCGAAGAAGTGCACGTGCATGTGACCCGGGCGGCAGAAGCCCGCGTACTTGAAGTGGTGCGCCTCCAGGTTGGCGACTGAGTGGGACATGTTCATTTCGCCGCTGAGGAAACTCTTTTCCCAGATGGTTTCGCCATCGCGCACTATCCGCGAAACTCCCTCGATATTCCCGGGCAGATCCCCCAGCAATAGTTCCGGGCCTATGGCGCAGGGGCGCAGCTTGGAGTGGGCCAGGTAGAGGTAGTTCTGCCGCTCGGTGACATGGTCGGACAGCTCATTGCCCAGCGCGAAGCCGATGCGGCGCGGGCTGCCGTAGGCGTCATTGATGTAGATGCCGGCGATCTCCGGTTCCTCGCCCGCATCCAGGGCAAACGACGGGCTTTGCAGATCCCCTTCCGGCGCGGCGATGCTGTCGCCGTCTCCCTTGTAGAACCACTCCGGCTGTACCCCGATTTCCCCTTCGGTCGGCTTGCCGGCCTCGACACCCATCCGGAACATTTTCATGGTGTCGGTGAGCTCCTCCCCGGTGCTGGCGCTGTTCTTCGCGTGCATCGCGGCGCGGGTGTCGGCGCTGCCCAGGTGGGTGAGGCCGGTGCCGGCCACCATCAGTTGGGTTGCCTGCGGGTGGTCGATCGGCGACAGGATGCGGCCCTCTTCGATGATCTTCCCGTAGTCGAGCCGGGCGTCTGACAGCAGGTTCTCGACCAGGGACTGCAGGGGCCGGCCGGATTCCATCGCGCGGGTGGCGAGCTGGTAGACGCTCTCCACCCCGGACAGCTGCTCGACGGTCTCGCGGTCGATGACCGCGGCCACGGCGCGCTGGCCGCTTTCGGTTGTGAACTGGATCAGTCTCATCGCTTCTCTTCTCTTATTGGCTGATATCAATACTCGCCCCCCTGTTGCCAGTAAGCGGGACTTGCGCGGCCCTGCTGCCGGTGGAAGGTTGCGGGACACGGGCTAGGCGCCCCCGCTATCAGGACCTTCGCATCAGGCCTTGGCATTCTTTCCGAGCCCCGACGGGAGCTTCACGCTGGCGATTTTTTATATCATACAATATGATGTATAACAATTAAGGCGGATAACCACCTGGAATTGAATCGCGACCGGCTGGATCATACGGGTCTCAACAAGCCGGTTGTCCGCCAAATGTAAAAGTCATACAATAATAGTTATGAGAGAATAAATTGGGGTCCAAAAATGGCCAGTGACAAGAAGAAAACAGTTTTGCGGTCGGCCAGCTGGTTCGGGACACGCGACAAGAACGGTTTCATGTACCGCAGCTGGATGAAGAACCAGGGCATCCCGGATCACCACTTCGAGGGCAGGCCGGTGATCGGCATCTGCAATACCTGGTCCGAGCTCACCCCCTGCAACGCCCACTTCCGCAAGATCGCCGAGCACGTCAAGGACGGCATTCGCGAGGCCGGCGGCGTGCCGGTGGAATTCCCGGTGTTCTCCAACGGCGAGTCCAACCTGCGCCCCACTGCCATGCTGACCCGCAACCTGGCCGCCATGGATACCGAGGAGGCCATCCGCGGCAACCCGATCGACGGCGTGGTGCTACTGGTCGGGTGCGACAAGACCACTCCGGCCCTGCTGATGGGTGCGGCCAGCTGCAACCTGCCCACCATCGTGGTCACCGGCGGCCCCATGCTGAACGGGAAGCACAAGGGCAGGGATGTGGGTTCCGGCACCCTGGTGTGGCAGATGCACGAGGAGTACAAGGCCGGCAATATCTCCCTGCACGAATTCCTCAGCGCCGAGGGCAGCATGTCCCGCTCTGCCGGCACCTGTAACACCATGGGCACCGCCTCCACCATGGCCTGTATGGCCGAATCCCTGGGCACCAGCCTGCCGCACAACGCCGCCATTCCGGCGGTGGATTCGCGCCGCTACACCCTGGCGCATATGTCCGGCATGCGCATCGTCGACATGGTGCACGAGGACCTGACCCTGTCGAAGGTGCTGACGAAGGAGGCCTTCCACAACGCCATCCGCACCAATGCGGCCATCGGCGGATCCACCAATGCTGTGATTCACCTGAAGGCGATCGCCGGGCGCATCGGCGTCGACCTGAGCCTGGAGGACTGGTCCGAAGGGCGCGGCGTCCCGACGCTGGTGAACCTGCAGCCCTCCGGCGAGTACCTGATGGAGGATTTCTACTACGCCGGCGGCCTGCCCGCGGTGCTGCGCCGCCTGGGGGAATCCGGCAAGCTGGACCGCGACGCGCTGACCGTCAATGGCAAAAGCCTCTGGGAAAATGTCCAGGATGCCCCCTGTTACAACGACGATGTCATCCGCACCACGGACAACCCGCTGGTGGAGAACGGTGGTATCTGTATCCTGAGGGGCAATCTGGCGCCCCGCGGCGCTGTGCTGAAACCCTCGGCGGCCAGCCCTGGCCTGATGAACCACCGCGGTCGCGCCGTGGTGTTCGAGAGTTTCGATCACTACAAGAAGCGGATTGCCGACCCGGGCCTGGACATAGATGAAACCTGCGTGATGGTGCTGAAAAACTGCGGCCCCAAGGGCTACCCGGGTATGGCGGAAGTCGGCAATATGGGCCTGCCGCCGAAGCTGTTGAAGAAGGGCGTCAAGGATATGGTGCGCATCTCCGACGCGCGCATGAGCGGCACCGCCTTCGGTACAGTGGTGTTGCACGTGGCCCCCGAGGCCATGGAGCTGGGCCCTCTGGCAGCCGTGCGCGATGGCGACATGATTCACCTGGATGCGCAAAACGGCGTCCTGCAACTGGAAGTTTCCGATGGGGAACTGGCCGAACGCCTGGAGTCACTGAAGGCCAACCGGGTGATCGCCTCCACCGGCGGCTACCTGGAAATGTACCGCGAGCGGGTGTTGCAGGCGGACGAGGGCTGCGATTTCGACTTCCTGGTGGGCTGCCGCGGTGCAGAGGTGCCGCCGCATTCGCATTAAAGATGGGCCCCCTGTAGGAGATGTAATAAAGCGGCGAGGCATTGATCTAGCTTTGGAAGGGGTCAGTCCCCTAATCTGGTTGAGATTGAATCACAAGGTCGCTAAGCGCCTTAAACCAGAAGG
>NZ_JCBAJA010000058.1:0-8102 GCF_059834885.1 Microbulbifer sp. SE14
CAGCGCGTTGCGGCCGCATAAGCACAACGACGGGTTGCCGCCCAATGTGGCAGAGCAGGCCTACTGGAAAACTCAAAAGACGGTGGCCTAAATCACTTGACCACTACATATAGAACGATAATGACTCATATTTACCAGAGCAAAACTGCCATAACTGGTGTGATTGGACATTCCACTAGTCTGGCTTGCCCACTTCTCACCCACGATACCGGCATAGCTGCTCTTGTTTGCCAATGCAAAAATCGTTACTCTTTGCTGATTATCGCGCACCCGAAGCATCTGGGAAGTCACCGCGCGGAACCGCTCCAGATCCCGAGCAAGAGCTTCCACCATCTTTGGCCTGCCATTGGTCACAATCCGGAAGTGGGGCGTTTCCAATTGATGCCAATCTGCATTCACCAGGCTCGCCGGAGCACTGCATCCGGCGACCAGCATCGATGTAAAGGCAAACAGTCTTAGCGCTCTAATTTTCACCATTATTGTCTACGCTCCTAAGTCCTATTTATAGGACTATTTTCCGCGTGCAAATTTCATGACCTGCCTTATCACTACCTGCCCTTGCCTGGAACTATTTCGACATCTCATCCACTTCAAGCAATGCCTTACTGAACGCATTGTTTTTCAGTGTAGTCAGCGTCTGCTTTGATGGAGTGAAACCAAAGACCAGCCTCTTAGATTTTGATAAGTAATGTACCTACAGGAAAACCAAGAACCTTTCCGGTATTTCAACGGCTTCTCCATCTGGATACTCAACCAGATACAAAATGCTCTCAACAAGATCTCCGAAATCAGCAGCAACAACGCCGGCATCTACATCGAGAGTTTTTATAATCGCCAACACCGTCACTCACGGCCTGGCCATCTGGCCCCGGCTGAATTCAGCAAGAGATATTGGGAATCAGCCAGGGCTGCTTAAAGCGGGACTGTACAATATTGTCAGGACACCCCAATCTACCACTTTCTAATGCTCGGCAATAAACACTTGCGCCATATGCTTGCACTGTCGAAGTACCAAGGATTCGCGTTTTAAAGAGTTCACACCTAGTAAGCGATCCAGCACGAGTCGCATTTTCTCCAACCCTAACTGCACCGTGAGCAGTTGCCCTAACACCAATCGCTTCTGCTGCAACAGGCGCAAACGCAGGCACAAGAGATACTCCGACAAGTAGCGCATCAGAGCTGTTCAGTTCGCTATCACAATGCCAGCTATCAAATCCCGTGATATTCCCTCCGGCGACAGGCCTCTCTTGCGCAATTTAATTGCTGTTAACAAATAAAATAACAGCACACACAAACACTAGCACTCCAAACAATATTGACATCCTTCCATAAAGAATATGCTTTTTACAAATCTGAGTTAGATTCATGTCTTCAAGAGGGTCGAATTCTCTATTCTTTAAAAACTTACCGAATAGTTTTTGCCTTTCAAATTCATTCAAATCAAATGAGCCAGACATAAGTAAATCATGATATTTATCTGGATAACTGATTTTTAATTTGTTTTTTATCATAGCCTTACACTTTCATGCCATCACGGAATACACAATCGTAAGAACAATGGACAGAATGAAGAAGCCAGAAAGCATTGAACTATTCATTGAAGTCAAAAACCTTATAAAAAAGAAGGCAATCCTACCGACTGCGATTGCGAGGCTCAATAGGCTTAATGGGAGCTAGCAGCATTGCCAACCCCCCAAGCAATATTGCCGCCACTAGCCATAAAATTACCGCATGACCAATGCTTACAAAAAAGATCAAGTAAAACAGCAATGTGCCCAGCCCCGCTGCGATGATATTAATCAGAACTCCATATCCACGAGAATAATTATATTCAGTCGCGCATTCTGTACAGCGCACATTACGCCCTCTTCTCATAAGTATCTTCGCAAAAAGTGGAATACCATTTTTTCTACAACTTTTACATTTCAGTTTTATCATTTTTCCCCCTACCGACTACCGTAAAAACCGTGGCTAATCACATCAATAGGATTGCTCATCCCATTCTCAATTGCTCTTATTCCACCGCCAAGGCTGGCCGTGGTTTGCAGAGAGACCCCAAACAAAAATGTTGCCGCCACCCCTCCAGCTCCTGACGTATGGAAAGGCAGGCCTAAAGTAGCTGAGGTTCCGAGATTTGCAGCAAAACGCCCTCCAAAATAACTTGGATTATTCTGGACCATTTCACCAATTTGCTTTAATGCCACATTGCGGGCACTAACAACTTCCCCGTTATACGCAACTTGCAAGTCCAGAGAGATAGCCCTAATCCCTACCATAAGTATTCCGTGCGAAACCTGTGCTCGTGCTTGCGCTTCTGGCCCATTTGCGCCGGCTAAATCATCAAGGTGAGACAAAAATTTCGCTTGATCAGAAAAGTACTGCTTAAAGCCGTCTATAAAGCCGCCCTCCTGTGCAACGCGCAAAACTCCCGCACCGACCATCCCCGCTATAGAGGCTGACCCAGCCTTTAATCTTACCGAGACCGGCGAATTCAGCCGAGTATCAGAAATTAATTCAGCATCCCCACTATTCAGTTGGTCCAGCAGCTCCTGCATCGGGCTTCTGCTCGACACTAGATGCTGAGCATACATACTATAATTGACCCCTCCAATCGTTGCGCTGCCGACACGACTTGATCGCCCCCAAAAGTAGACAGCACCGCCTCCTGTCAACCGACGTCCTGTCACCACTACCTCTTCGATCGGTCCTCCCCGGCCGCCTTCGCCCCCCCTATCTTCTTCTGGGATTTCTTCTCGCCTCTTTGGCTTTTCATCTTTAGATGCAAACCCCGTCGGGTCCGTAAAACTCATCGGACTGTTGAACACATAAGTGTACCGGTTCCAGCTCTGGCTGTATGTGGGCGCTTGCACTATCGGGTCCGAGCTCAAGAAGCGGCCCAGGGTCGGGTCGTAGATGCGCCCGTTCATATGGATCAGACCGGTCCTGTCCAGGTGCTCGTGACCGGTATAGCCCCGCTTGGTGGTGAAGCCCTGGCTCAGCAGTAGTTCTTCCAGTTGCGGCTGGCTGATATCCCTACTCCAGTCCGGGCTGCGGCGCCCACCGTAGGGGTCGAAGGCGGTGTCCAGCATCACCACGCCGCTCTCGTCAGTGATCTTCTCGACCGAGCCCAGGTGGTCCCTATGCAGGTACTGGTATTCCGCGGTGGTGCCGGCCAGGTCGGTTATGGCAACGTGCTGGACATTGCTGTCGAGGACTGTCTTCTGGATGCTCTGTACATTGCCATCGTGGAGCGGGAGGAGTTCCTCGTAGCTGCCGACGATAAAGGCTTTCTCGGTTTTGAGCTGCCCCCCTTCCATCCAACTGGTTTCGCGATAGAAGCGGTTGCCATCCGGACCATACCGGAACCTGTCCCTGGCCGTAGGGGTTGTGGTGTCCCGACTGTCGCCCACCACTATCTCGGTGACCAGCTGCCTGGCGTTCCAGCGGATCCACTTGTCATCGCCGGTGGCAGCGTCGTAGCGTTCAATCGCACCGTTCAGGTCGTAGTTCAGGCTGTGGGCGATGCCATTGATGTTGACGTTGCTGACGGCATTGGGGCCGGCGTTGCCGAACTCCCCGTACTGGTAGCCGGTGACATTGGTGTCGCCCGCCTGGCTGCTGGTCTTGCTGGTGATATTGCCCAGCTTGTCGTACAGGGTGCTGAGTTTCCGGGTGCCGCCGATGGCCATGGTGGCATCCGTGAGGCGGTTGAGGCCGTCGTAGGTGAAGTCCTCCCGCTTGGCTACCTCTGAGCCGCTGTACACGAATCGGCTCTCCAAGGTGCCGTTGGTGCGCCAGCGGTACTCGTTGTTCTGGATGTTGCCACTGCCGGTCTCGACGCTTTCAAGGCGGCCGGTATCCGGGTTGTAGGTGCGGTTGGTCACCAGGTTGTTGCCGTAGGTCTCCTGTTTCACCTGGCCCCAGGCGTTGACGTCATTGAAGGTTTTCACCGCAACGAGGCCTTCCACCGGGTCGTCCTGGGCGTTCAATACTGCCAGGTAGCCGCGGCCGTTGTACTGGTAGTGGGCCTCGACGCCGTTGGGGTAGACGATCTTGTTCAGGCGGCCGCTGCCGTCGTAGTCGTAGCTGTGTTCGTAGGTTTTGCTCAGGCCGCCCGCGGTCAGTGCGGTCGTGATCTTGTCCAGCTTGCGGTCGCCAGGGCGGTAGGTGTAGGTCTCGTGGAAGACCCGGGTGACGCCCTCGGTGTAGCTGCGGCTCTCGAGGCTGCCCTTGGCATATTGGGCATCGTAGTGCCATTCGGCCAGGCCGTCCGCATCCGCCTGCTCCAGCAGGCGGCCCAGCTGGTCGTAGAGGTAGGTGATGCTCTGGCTCTTGTTGTCGGTCTGCCGTTCCAGCTGGCCGAAGGCGCTGTAGTTGCTGGTGACGGAACCCAGGTTGGGATCGGTCAGGCCTGTGCGAAAACCTGCGTGGTCGAAGGTGAAGCTGGATTCGAAATTGCGGCTGTCGCCGGTGACCGTCACCGTCTCCGGCAGGCCGCTGCCGTAATAGGTGTAGTCGGTGGTGACGGCCTTGCCGGTGGCGTCGTCCACGGTTTTGGCCAAGTCGCCGGCGAGGCTGTAATAGCTGTCCTTGACCTGGGTGCTGGTACCGATTTCGCCGATGACGGTTTCAGTTACGCTGACCTTGACCTGGCGGCTGCCATCCGCGGCGGTGTGGTCGGCGTATTCGATATCGACAGAACCGCCGTTTGCTTTCTGCACCAAGTCCAGTCGATTGCGGTGATCGTAATCGTACTGAGTGATGGGCTTGTACCCGTCCACTGCAACGGCGCCTTCGGCGAAGAAGGGGGCAGTCTCGGTGGCCAGGCGGCCCTGCAGGTCGTACTTGAATTCCCGGCGGGAGACGGCGCTGCCGGCAAAGGCTTCCGTATCCTGCTGTACCAGGCGCCCCAGCTGATCGTAATAGCGCTCAGTCTTTGGAGAGATGGACGAGTCGGTCTCCACCCAGTAGGGCACTTCTATGCCGCCCACTGTCGGGCAGATGCCGTGACAGAAGTTGTACTGGTTGGTAAAGACTATGCTGTCTGGAGTGGTGCGACTGGCCTCGCGGCCGAAGGGGTCGTAGCCAATTTCCGTGGTCCGGGTGTTGGCATCGGTGACCTTGCTGACGGTACCAAAGCGCGGATCATACTCGAGGTTGATCGACTGATTGAGGGCGTTCTTTATGCTGGTGGCATAGCGCCGGTCCAGAAAATCTCCCTCGACCGAGGTACTTCGGGTCTGGGTGCCGGCGCCGTTGATTTCCGTATCCACCTTGCCGGTAGCACTCTCACTACTCACGTTGCCGTAGTCGTCATAGCCGTAAGTGACCGCCAGCTGATATTCGGTGTCGCCGGGATATTGAGTGAGTGTGTGTATCTTATTGCTGTTTCCATAGGGGGTGGCACTCAGACTTTCCACCTGATCCGGGTTGGCGCTAACCTCCCCGGCGAAGTAGCTTCGCTCACGGGCGCTGACGAACCCAACCAGCCAGCCACCATCTACCCGGTTGTCGAAGAGGGTGCTGGTTTCCACGCTTCGCTCCACGCTACTGTAGTTAGTAGCCGGCACCACTGCTCCCCACACACTCTGGCTTTCATCTATCTGAACATTCCCGACGATGCGGTTGGTTTGCACGCTGCCAGTCAGCAGGTCGCCGGCCGCGCCTTGGGGAAGGGCCTCAGGCAGGGTATCGGTGACGACATAACCCAGCGGCTCGCCGCCTTCCAGCAATGTTTCGAGGCTCTGCGCCACAAAGGGTACATAGGTGCTGCCATTGCCCGCCTCCAGTGTGAGGGCGGCGCGACTGAAACGCTGGCGGGTGAGCAGTTCGCCGAAGTTGTAGTTGCTCTTGTACTGCAGTTGGCGCGCCAGCTTGCCGAAGTGGGGGAAGTCCTGCCGGTACTGGCGGTAGGTGACGATATCCGCCTCGGTGTCGTAGATGCGCAGGGCGGTGTAGCCGAGAAAGCCCCAGTGCTTGTCGCTGCTCAGGCCCACACCCTGATAGGCGTACTGGGTTATGTGCCAGCCGTTGCTGTAGCCGTTGGATCTGTGCACCTCGGTGACCACGGTGCGGTAGTCGTTGTTCACCGGTTGCAGCGGGCTGGCATCGGGGATGGTGCCCACCGGGCCGAAGAGTATCTCGCCCTCGTCGAAGCGGCCCACCTCCTCCGAGCCGCTTTCATCGGTAATTTTTTCCAGCACAAACTTGGTCTGTGCCCCCAGGCCGTCGGTAACGATTTCGATACCTGTCTCGAAGTCCTCCGGGTTGGCGGAGTCGGTGTACTTCCAGGAGAACACCAGCGGATTCAAGCACTGTCTACCCGTGTTTCCATCACCGTCCATATCATCCGGATCGTAAGCGCACAGCTGCACCTGCTTCAAGCGGCGGGTGTGCTCCTCGTCCGGGTCTGTCGGCTCCTTTTCGGAGATCAATTTGTACTCCCGGTGCAACGCGCCGTCCAAGTGCACGCGGACATGGTGCAACAGCACCAGCTGTTCCTGTTGGATTTCCTCCAGCGGTACCGGCGGTGCATCTGTGCGGGTGCCATATTGGAATTCGATCTTGGCATCACCTTCATTGCCGTAGGTGATTTCTAGGGGGTAGTTGATGCCCTCCACTATGTCGTTATGGTATTTGTATTCCATCGTATTGCCGAAGGCGTCGGTGGTCGTTTTCAGGCTCCATGCAAAATGGGGCGAGCTACCCGCCCTGAGCCGGCTGTCGAAGCTGGTACCGTATTCGCTCACTCGGCCGTCCGGTCCTTTGACCTGAAACCAACGCCAACCTCCGGAGTTCTCCTTCAGCTCGATAAGCCGGAAGCTGTCGCGCAGGGTGCGGTACTGTGCACCCACCTGCCAGTGGGTGCCTGAGACCAGTACCAACGGCTCCCCATCCAGACACAGGGAGTCGTTATCGTTCAACTGGATTCTGTCGTCTTTGGGGTGGTCAACCACGCAGCGACGGATGCTGCTCAACCCGCCCACGCGCCAGCCGTAGCCGAGAATATCCTCGGGCAGGGTTTGGCTCTTTCGCTGTTGGAAGCGGGCGCTGGTGTAGTGCAGGAACAGGTTCGGCTGCAGACCGTTGACGCCAGGGGCCGGCTGCAGGGGCACGGTGATGATCGCATCACCCCTGGCGCCGACGTCGGCGCTGTAGGCGAGAGTCCCCGGGATATCGGGGTCTTCCGTCCGCACCGCCGGCTCCTCGTCGATGTTTTCCAGGTTGTGCACCTTAACCCAGTGGCTGAGCGCAGAGTCGCACGTAAAGTCGTTGCAGGCTTCCAGCTTATACAGGTACTCACCCGGGTCGCTGGCGCCATCGAAATAGCGGGTATCCGTGGTGTGCGGCACCGGCGTGCTCCAGCAGTAACCGTCCTCCTCGATTTCACAGTGGGGTTCGTCCTGTCCCTTGCGGGTGCGTTTTAGACGGTAGCTGCTGGCCTTCACGCCTTCCTGGGTAGTCGCGTCTTTCCAGGTAATAGTCTGGTCCAACTCATAGAAGTGTTCCGGAAGACCTTCTGAGAATGCCGCTTCCGGCGGTGTAGGGGGGCTCAGCTGTTTGACCGGATCAGTCCAATTGCCACAGCCTGAGTTATTGCAGGCGCGCGCTTTGAATTTGTATACGGTTGCGGTAATCGCTTGGCCGGTAGTCGCCTCGCTGATAGTAACCAACGTCTTTTTGCCCAGATTGGAGCCATCCAAATTCGGATCGACAAAGGGCACATAGGTGTAGCCAGTACCGCCGATACTCCATTGCAGCTGGTAGTGAGTAACAGGGTCTGAGGGATCGGGATCGGCAACGGAACTCCAGGACAACTGGAAACTGGAGCCCGGCAAGGTGCTGCCGCCGGGTTCCAGCCAGTTCTGTACTTGGTCGGGATAGTGTTTAACGGTAACGGTGGTCGAGTATTTCCAGCCACTATATTGGTAGTAGCTTCCCGCCTTGGAATAGGCACGAACCCGGTAACGATAGCTCCCACTCGGCAGAGAGAGGCTGTAAATAATTCTGTGTAACCGCCCATGCCGCTGGTTACTGGTGATCGACCAAGCGATCACCAAATTCGATCATAAAACGGTTTAGCGCTGGCTTCCAGTTGCGGA
>NZ_JCBAJA010000059.1:0-6904 GCF_059834885.1 Microbulbifer sp. SE14
AAGATGGGTTCACCTGACGCGATGTCGTACTTCAGAAGCGATTTTCCCTTGATGGATCAACGGCTTGCGGCAGCTTTTCCCCGACGAAGACCGACTCTACCAAGATTTTTCCCTTGAGGCACTTTTTTGGCCTGGAAGTGGTTTTCCTGGAGCCGGATACAACAAGCCCCGGGGGCGTCAGCGCCCGGGGCTTGTTGTATCTGGGGTGGTTGCTGGCTGTGGGTCAGGCCAGCACTTCCAGGCCCTTGCGGTCCACGATGTTCAGCAGCTTCAGAGACGGGCCGTTGGGCTTTTTGGCCCCCTGCTCCCACTTCTGCACCGTGGATTTGCTGGTATTCAGGTACACCGCGAACACGCCCTGGCTGGCCTTGTAGCGCTTGCGGAGGCGCCGGATCTGCGTCGGGGTGTATTCCTTCACTGGCGGCAGGCACAGAGCATCAAACTCCTTGAGGGTGACTTCGTCCATGACGCCAGCCTTGTGCAGCTCTTGGGCGCTTTCGTGCATCACTTCCAGGATGGATTTATCCATTGTCGTTCACCTCGATCAGTACGCCGGCCTTCACGGCCTTGGCTATCTCTTTGTCGCTGTAGCCAAACAGGGTTTTGGCGTACAGCTTCAACGCTTTCAACTCGTCGTCCTTGATGTTGGAGCGGACATTCTTGGCAAAGCCGTAGACGAAGAAGGCTTTGTCATCGACCTTGTAGGCCAGCAGAGTGCGCACCCCGCCGCTTTTGCCCTTACCACCCACAGCCACGCGCTTCTTGTACACCTGGCCGCCCAGGTCGGCGTCGATCAGGCCATTGGCCATCTCCTCGACGGCGGCTTCCAGGGCGCTATCGCTGACGCCTTCCTTGCCCGCCCATTTGCTGAAGGCTTTGTTTTTATAGATCCGCATAGCTGCCCTTTTGAGTTATCCGAAGTGTAGCACTTAGTGCTATAGCCGCCCACCATCATTTGTGACTGGTTGGCCTGCCGGGCTCCCTCCGCTTCCTCTGTTTAGCCGCCCTCCGGGCGCGGCAGCGCCCGAAGGGCCGCCGACAGGCGGCCGGTTCGACCGCTGGAAGCGGCTAAGGCGGAGGGGCGTTTGCCCCCTCCTGGTTGGCCGCTAGAACGGCGGCGCGGCCTCTTCGATGGCTTCGATCAGGTGCCGGTACTCCTGCCGTAGGTGCTTGACGTAGTACTGCCATTCGCCGTCCAGGCGCTCCCAGGCTTCGATGACGCCCCAGCCTTGCGGCAGGTACTCGATGCGCTCCAGGGTGAACGCGGCGGCGATCAGTTCGCCGGTGCTGGCGCCGCTACTGCCGGTTTGTAGCAGGCTGTGGGCGGTGTTGAGGATTTTGTCCAGCGGATACGGCAACTGGTTTATTTGATCGTGGATTTGCTTTTGCATGGCCATGCCTCCTTAGTGGCTGTTGTGTGGCCACTTGGCGGAACCTCGCGCGCAGGCCTGTCAAGGCTGCGGAGCGCTGTTCAGCGGGGCACCCGAAGGGCTTGGCCTTGACTGGGCGAGCACGGGGTTATGCTGAGGGGACACACAGCAGACACGGGGTTTCCGGGTGGCACGGACCCCAAGGTAAAAAGCTTTCGCGGCTTGCCGCGGCTTTGAAGTCCCCCCAGCGGGGGGATTTAGGGGGGAGAGACAAACAGTTTTCGCGGCTTCGCCGCGGCCTTTTGTGTTCCCCCCTTGGGGGGCTAGGGGGGTAAAAAACCAGCCATGCGACCAGCCCGGCCTGCCCGCTTAAAGACTTTACGCCGGCACGGCGTTCTGTGGCGGCAGGAAGCTCCGGGCACCACAGGAGTTGCTCTACACGGCGGGCAGGCGTTGTTCGGGCGGGGAGGACGAGCGCTTTTTGCGAGGCCGGGGGAGGCATGGCTGGGAAGCGGCCGCTAAAGTGGGATGGGGGCTGGCGCGGGCCTTGCGCTTTTGCGCGCTGCTTTTTTGCGCGCTTGCAAGGGCCGTGACAGACCCCAGCCCACTTTTGCAGCCACCTTTTTGCCTGTGCCGTGCGCAGCGCGGCCCGCCGCGTCGTTTGCGGCGGCTGGAACGAACGGTTTGCACTGTCCGCCGGCACGGGGCGAGCCTGGCACCTTGGCTTGCGCTGTTTTTTTGCAAGCCATGTGACAGGCGGTTTGGTGCACCGGGGTCAGTCGTCGTCCTCGATCTGTTCGCGCTCCAGGGTCTCGAACAGAGTATCGAGAGTCGGCTCTTCGTCGGCCTCCTGCCCTTCCGTCTCCTCGCGGTTTCTGTCCCCTTTCAGCTTCGCGGGATGCGTCAGGGTATGCACTTCCTTGAGCTTGTGGATGGCGACCTGGGTGTAAATCTCGGTGGTGGAGATTTGGCTGTGACCGAGCATCTGCTGGATAAAGCGGATGTCGGCGCCGTTCTCCAGCATCAGGGTGGCCATGGTGTGGCGGAACAGGTGGCAGGAGCCGGTTTTGTCGATGCCGGCCTGTTGCACGTATTTTTTGACCACGCGGCCCAGCTGGTAGCGGCCCAGGTCGCGGCCGCTTTCGTCGAGGAAGAGGTTGTCGGGGCTGTTGGGCAACTGGTAGTGCGGGCGCACATCGTCCAGGTATTGCTGCACCCACGCCAGCGCCCGGTCGCCGATGGGGATAAAGCGGTCCTTGCGGCCCTTGCCCTGGCGCACGGCGAGTACGCCGGCGCCGCTGTTCAGGTCCTGTAGGCGCAGGCTTACCAGTTCCATGCGACGGATGCCGGTGGAGTAGAAGACTTCCAGGATGGCGCGGTCGCGGATGCCCTTGTCGGTGGTGATGTCCGGTTGCGACAGCACCAGCTCCGCCTCTTCCACGGTCAAGGTGTGCTTGGGCAGGCGCTTTTCGGCCTTCGGCAGTTCCAGTTCGCTGGCCGGGTTGTACAGGATCAGGTTTTCCCGCATCAGGAAGCGGAACCAGGTTCTGACGGCGGTCAGGCGGTTGCGCTGGCTGGCGATGGACAGGGGCTTGTTGGCGCGGCCGAGGGCGTAGTACAGGTGGCGCTGGTAGCGTTGCAGTACCGGGCGGGTGATTTGCTCGATACGGGTGATGCCGCGCTCTTCGCACCACTGGATAAACCAGCGGATGGCGGCGTGCTTGTATTGCACGCTCTGTTTGGCGTAGTGGCGCGCCTGTAGATGTTCCTTGTAGGCCAGGGCGTAGGCTTCCAGGGAGCGCGGGTCGGTGGGCTTTGGGGTTTTCCGCTCGACGTAGGGCACGGCTTAGCCCTCGGTGGTTGAGGCGGCTAAAGAGGAGGGGTCGGTACGGTACGACGGGCCGGACTTTTTTGCCCCGGATAGGTGTATCTGGCTGGAACCGGAAGCTTTCGGTTCTGTATTCGCTGAAGTGCTTTGCTGACGGGGGTTTCCGTTGATTGCCGGTTTGGATTCCTCAACCGGAAGCTGGCCGGAAGGTGGCCGGAAGCTATGCGGAAGGTCGGGGTTTTGGGCCGGAAGGTCGGCGGTCGTAGTGTCGGTTTCCGTCCGCTTTTGCAGCTTGGCCACGTCGATCAAGCCGCACAACTGCGGCCGGGATGCCTCCGGGTCGCCGTCGAAGGCGAGTTCATACACAAAGCGCTGGCCGTTCTTGCCGTGGTGCACATAGACGTATTCCAGTTCCACCAGCCGCTCCAGGTGGACGCCAACCTGGCTGTTGGATAAACCGGTGGCCTCGCGGATTTCCCGGCGGGTGAAGCGCACTTCGTGCGGGCGCAGTCCCTCAACCTTGCCCTTGTCTTGAACCAGCGTGTACAGGCTTTGCAACAGCCTTCGGGTGGGTGGCGGCAGTTCGTCCAGGCTGCGGCCGAGGATGTCGTGGGCGAGTTGGTTGGCCAGCGCGATGTCGTTGGGCGTGACTTCGATGTATTCAATCTGCTGGCCGTTGTGCTCGACGGTTTTTATTTCCCGCTGGTACTGGTGCAGCAGCGCGATGCTGTCGATCAGGGTGAGGTACTTTTCGTGGTCGCGGCGGGTCCGGGTGCGACTGTCGGCGAAGGCCAGCTGTTCGGCGTAGGGGTTCACAACGGCGAGCGGGCGCAGCAACCTTTGCGCGTTCTGGTGCTGCTGGATCAGCTGTTCCGCCTCGTTGCCGGCCAGCAGACCGGACAGGGTTCTGGCTTGGCGTTGGCGCTGCTGGATGGCCGCCGTCTGTTCCCGGCTCTCATTGATGGTGAGTACCACACAGCGGTTCAGCAGTTCTTCGTCAATGTCTATCGCGGTGGTGGTCAGGAACAACATGACCGGGCCTTCTACCCGGTATTCCTCCGTCACCAGTTTGCCGGTTTGCGGATCTTTACCCGTGCTGGCGATAGTCAGTTCGCCCTGGCTTTGCAGGAGTTTTAACGCATAAGCCGCCTGCCTCACCCCTTCTTCCTCGGCAATGCCCAGTATCTTGTGTTTGAGTTCGGTTTCCCCAAGATAAAACAGGCTTTGGCCGGTCATGGCCGAGTAGTGGATGCGGTCTTCCTCCGGCACCAGCTTTAGAACGGCATCCATCAGGGCGCTTTTGCCCGCCGCCGAAGTCGATTGCACGATAATGGCCAGCGGGGTTTTCAGCTTGCGGGACACGGCGGCGATATAACCCATCAGGGCGTTGGTCGGCTCGCCCACCAGTCCGGTCTTGGCGAAGTCGTCCATGATCCTGGATGTGAGTTCGGGGTCGCGCAGCAGTTCCAGGGCCTGCTCCCGCTCGTCCTCCTCCATGGTGTAGGTCGTGGGCTCTTTCGGTTTCAGCGCTTCCTGGATGGCCTTGTCCTGCAAGCCTTCCAGTTGTAGCAAGAGCTGGCCCAGGTCGCGCTGGACCAGCTTGTCATCGAGGCCGGATTCCACCGCCGCCAGCCGGGCGAAGGCGGTTCTGTGCTTGGCGCTGTACAGGTCGAAGGTGTCCACGTGCACCACGTCACCGCACTGCAACAGCAGATTGATTTTTAAAACCTCGTAGCTGGTGTTTTTCTGGAGACCACGCACCCGGTAGCGGCGCTCGCCGAAGGTGATGTTTACCTCGTGTTCGGATTGTTGCGGCTCGGGGAGGTTTTCCGGGACGGGCGGCACGGCAGACGCCGGCAACGTTGGGGCTGGTTCTGTTGGCTTTTCTGCCGGCGCCGGCGCGGCCCGTTCCTCGATAGCCTGCATCTCCGCCGCCAGGGCTTCGGCCTGCTCCGCAAAGCGCTGCCTGGCTTCCGGATTGGCGGCTAAGGCGGGCGGGGTCTGTGGCTGGAGTTCCTCGATATCCAGTTGCCACTCCGGCGCCGGACCTTCGCCCATCCATTCCGCAGAGCGGATCACCACACCGAGGCTTTTACTGGCCGGGGTCACTTCCTGCGCGTATTTATTCGCGTCCATGCCTTTCGGGAACAGCAAGCGGTAACAGGCAAAGCCTTCTCCCTGGAGTTTTTTGGCCAGTTGCTCCGCCGCTTTGTTGCCGGCTGCATCGCGGTCGTAGGCAATCAGCACCCGCTGGATTTTCAGTTCCTGGAACAGCGCCAGGTGATCGTCGGTAAAACCGGCAGTGCCATAGCTGGCGGTTACGTTTTTATAGCCCGCCACCCAGAAGGTCATGGCGTCGAGCAGGGCTTCGCACAGGATCACTTCCTGCCGGCCTTGCAGTCCTTCCGCATTCCACACGCCCCGGTGTGGCCCCGGCAAGTACAGGTGTTTCGGGGTGCCCTTGCGCAAGTCGTCTCGCAGCTTGCGGCCGTAGACTTCGGTAATTTCTGTCTCCTGTCCTCCGTCTTCCGTCCTCTGGATCACCGGCACCACCAGCGAGCCATTCAGGTGCTCGTGGCCGCTCTCCCGCAGCAACCCTATTTCCTGCAACCGCTCGCGGATCTCCGCGCCGGCCTTGAGCCGCTTCGGCGGCAACTGGTAAGCCAGGGTGCGGTTGGCGTAGCCCAACTTAAAGCGCTCGATCAGCTCCCGGTCGCCCAGCCCTCGGTTCTTCAAGTAGTCCAGCGCCTCGGGGCTGGCCAGCAGGGTCTGGTGGTAGTAGTCGATCACTTGGCGCAGCAGGTGGTGGGATTCGGCATCGGGGGAGAGCGCGGAAGGTTTCGGGGCGGTAGCGGCGGCAGGTTTGGCGGCGGGCGCCGTGGGAGCGGCTAAGGCGGGGATGTCGTCGCGGAGCCTTTCCGCCGCGTGGCGGAAGCTGATCTTTTGGGTTTTCATCACCCAGTCGATCACGCTGCCGCCGGTCTGACAGGCACCCAGGCAGTGCCACAGATTGCTCTTCGGGCTCACCACCAGCGACGGCGTCTTGTCGTCGTGGAAGGGGCAGCGGCCCACCAGGTCGGCGCCGTGCTTCTTCAGCTCCACCCCGAACTGCTCCACCAGCCGCTCCACCGACACTTCCGCCTTGATCCGCTCGATCACTTCGTCCGCGATGCGTGCCATAGCCCCCTCCGCCAAAACCCTGTCAAGAGTTCGTTTGATTCGTTTTGCGGGATATTATATATTCGTTTTTCGGCAGTCAATAGATTCGCTTTGCGAACCCATCCGTACACTAGGAGGCCTCTATGGTTTACGAGCTAATGCAAGTGATGCAGGATCAGGACATCAGGCAGGCCTTCGGGAAACGACTCAAGGAGCTGCGCAAACAGAAGGGTTGGACTCAGAAGGAGCTGGCCAACAAGCTGGATATCCGCTACTCCCACCTGAACAAGTACGAGAGCGGCATGCACGCGCCGCCGCTGGAGAAGCTGATCCAGTTGGCGGATATTTTCGATGTATCGCTGGACTACCTGGTGATGGGCCAGCCGATGGAGGAAAGCCCCATCCGCAACGAAGTGCTATTCAAGCGCTTCAAGCTGCTGGAGACTTTCGATGATCAGGACAAGGACACGGTGATCCGGGTGATCGATGCCATTATCGCCCAGCGCCAGGTGGAGCATGCCATGCGGCCCCTGGAGCGATAATCGTC
>NZ_JCBAJA010000060.1:0-6272 GCF_059834885.1 Microbulbifer sp. SE14
ACAGCGCGTTGCGGCCGCATAAGCACAACGACGGGTTGCCGCCCAATGTGGCAGAGCAGGCCTACTGGAAAACTCAAAAGACGGTGGCCTAAATCACTTGACCACTACAAATAGAGGCTACAGCCATAGTACTGAGTTTGTTCATGTTGCCCAATAACGTTGCCAGTTGGAGCGCTTTTAGCGCGAAGCGCGTTGCGTAAACCGTCCCTCAGCCTGGCCTTGTTATACCACCCGAATTCATATACTAAGTGCGACACATTTTGAAATAAGAGAGGCAAGCTGTAGTATCAGCCTTTTTCCACTCCCGCCAAGAAGTTGAAAAAGTCTATGGAATACCAACAGCTTACCTCAGACGAAAGGGTAGTCCTTTCCACCCTAAAATTACAAGGCCTTTCTATGCGAAAGATCGCCGAAAAAATGGGCCGGCACCACAGCACATTGTATCGCGAGCTGGAGCGCAACCGCTGCTACCATATCGACGGTGCATACCGGCCCAGTAAGGCCCAACGTCGAACGGTAGCCAGAAGAAGGCGCTCTCGGCGCAATAAGCACTACTCTGATTCCGATTTCAAGGTGGTCCGACAGCTTCTTAGAAAGAAGTTCAGCCCTGAGCAAATCACCGGTCACCTTCGCCGTTTGAAGCAACCCTGCTTCTCACATGAAACCATCTATCTGTACATATGGCGCGACAAGGCTAATGGCGGCAACTTGTGGACGCACCTTCGTCAGTCACCAAAGATCCGCCGAAAGCGCTATAAAGCCTATGACAGTAGGGGGCGACTAGCCGATAAACGACACATTACAGAGCGACCCAAAACAGTAGAAACCAGACGCTACAAGGGTCACTGGGAAATCGATACTGTTATGGGCAAAGGGTCGACCGACTGCATTGTCACACTGGTTGAACGAAAAACTGGATTTATAATGATCGGCAAGCTTAAAGATCGATCCACCCGTTCGTTGAACAAGAAGACAAAACGGTTGATCAGCCGAGAACCCTTGGCCTTCAAAACGATTACGGCTGACAACGGAACCGAGTTTCATCAGTACAAAGCTATTGAGGCTCATTCTTCCGTTAAGTTTTACTTCGCCAATCCCTACCACTCATGGGAGCGAGGGAGCAATGAAAATGCCAATGGTTTGATCCGTCAATACATCCCAAAGGGCGATTCAATGGAGAATCTAACCCAGCAGCAGTGCGACCGCATAGCTGATGAACTTAACTCCAGGCCGAGAAAACGACACCAGTATCGAACACCTGCGGAGCTATTTTATGCGCAATAATTTTTGTCGCGGTTCAAAGTTGACACTAAGTGGATATGTCGTTAGCTACGAGCTCTTCGCCTGAGAAATGCATGCCGACATACAGCCACTTATATTCCGGGAAACTTTCAAAGCATATTTCCCACTCTTTATGATCAGCAGAATTCACTGACAGTGCTGATACTTTAAATATTTTTTTAGCTGAATCAGATGTACTGATTGTGTCATAGCTATGGGCTATGTACTCAAGATCTGACTGGCACTTTTGCCAAAATTTTTCTAATTGATTTAACGTACTTACTACAAAGTCGATAGCTGATTCGGAAGGGCCGCCATTATCTCCAGGAACTGAGTGAAAAATTTCACCCTCATCAGTTTCCCATGTATTGGTCCGTTTATCGAAAACCATTGACCCGAGTTTGACGTTCTGAACACGCAATGGCTCTTCTTTTTCGAATAATTTTTTTATTGCTTTGAACATGGCCCTACTGCCACCTAACGTTGCGCTCTGGGGCAGTTTACTTTATGCACCTTTGTGTGAGAATGTGAGCGTAGCGAGCCGCACAAAGGTGCATAAAGTAAACTGTCCCTCAGCAGCGCCTGGTTAGGCACGCCGTAGCCTCCGATGTACCAGAACACCTATGAAACCTAAACCACCTCCAACTAATGAACTCTGCAAAAGACCAGTGGGCATTACCATAAAAACTAGCGCGGCCTCTTGCAAAGGACCACTTTTTAAGACCCAACTCGACGTTTGGGCCAGAATATAAAAGGAAAAACCAAAGCTGCCAATGAATGCTCCTGCAAAGATGAGCGAGTACTCAACTGATCTTTTGTATGCGATAGATAGTAGAACCACTGATACTAAAGGTGCCCATACACACCACAAGATGAGGAGGAGCTTCCCTACCACCCCAGTAGAATCTCCTGAAGAGGAAATTGCGCCCATAACCACAAGCAAAGCAAGCAATCCGAGAGCTGTACCAAACACTAAATACTTTGTCATTGTGGTTGCCTAACGCCGCCAGCAGCGGCGGCCGTAACGTATTTAGCGCGAAGCGCGTTGTGTAGGCCGTCCGGCGGAGGCGCGCAGCGCCGGAGCGTACTGCCTGGCCTGGTTATATGCCCCACTGCACTTCTTCAATGTGGCCACACAAGCTGTATAATATCTCACCACTTTCATCCATTCTTGGCTTAGGTGTGTACGTTAAAGCTAGCTTACTACCGGAAAATATTTCAGATGTACCAAAAAGTTCAAAAATTTCTACCTTTGGATCATCATCCGTAAAACTAGCAAATGGTATTTGACTTTCACCCTTAATGTACGCTCCGCCAGAAAGCTCCCAGCCTTGATGTTCTTTAGGCGCGATCACTCGCAAGATAATCGGATTTTCTTTAGTTGGTACTTTATTCTGCCCGAGTATCTCGATTCTTGTAGGTATGTGAAGATGATCACAAGCAATCGTTGTGCTAGAAATCAGTAGAAAAACTGACATCAATACTTGTTTTGGCAATGCTCAGATCCTCGAAGGCATATAACGCCGAGTTCAGGGGCAGGCTGCAATATGTGCCTTTTGCGCAAAAATGGGAGCGCAGCGACCTGCGCAAAAGGTGCATATTGTAGCCTGTCCCCTGCAACGAATGGTTAGTGGCGGCGCACTCCGCACCTGCTATTGGCACTTCGCCCGGAGCGCAGCGGAGGGCCACCGCCCGATAAATACGGGAAAGAATACCAAACTTCCCGCACCGATAAACTTTCTTACTGGCAACCCACAATACTGGTTTGTGATTGCCAATTTCTGCGGCCTTAAACGAAGGCACCAGGAACGAAGCCGAGTAACCACAAGCTGGCACTTACTTTTATACCGAATTGCCAGCTACTTGCACCGCGCTTTACCCAACCTACCTTGTTCAATTTTTGTTGGTACGCCAAACTAACGCCCGCAGCACGGGCAAAATTGGAGCGCAGCGGAAATTTTGTCCCTGTGCCTGCGCTCGTTAAATTCAGTCGTGGCACACCCGGTGGACGACCATTCCAAGTTCTACATTTGCCCAGCATCCACAAGGATTGTTGGAGCTGGAGCATTGCCCTTTTGCCATGAGTTGATCCCATTTTTTTTCGTAAACGCGACATTCCCCTTGGCATTGGGAGCTGCTAATGCAGCTTTTCCCCGCATCTTCGTATTGGATGATGCACATTTCGTGGCCACTCAGACAAACTGGGCTAAGCTCACCTCCGAGCTCACCACACTGTAGTTCGCCTTGAACCTCCCTCAGCTCAGTTAATATCTTTGCCTTTTCTACGCTTTGCCGCCATTGGTTCAGTGCAAAGAGCATGAGGAGAACAATAAAAATTGCTGCAATAGGTCGAATCATGTATCGAATTTAACGCCGCAATCAGACGCGGCTAAATTTGTGTATTTTTTGTGCGAAATTGGGAGCGCAGCGACCGCACAAAAAGTGCACAAATTTAGCCGTCGGCTGCATTGCCTGGTTAAGTGCCAACCACCTCAACTACTTTGGCATAGCCCATTATTTTGTTGGCCTCACATACATGCCAAGCAAAGCCAGGAACAAATAGCTCTATATCTTGAGACGCAACGATGAATCTACCATCTGCTTTGCAGGATTGACCAGGTTCAAGCCATTCGCGATCTATAAAATTTAGCTGACCAATGAAAGTGTAATCTCTTCCGGGAATCCAGTGATTTGGTCGAATCCCAGATTTATAGCCAGCCCGCCCCTTCATGCAATTCTCATGAAGCCCTATTTCCACGATTAAATGAATGTTTTCTGCTTCCATGCTCCTATATTTCCTTGCACTTAACGCTGCGCACAACGGCGCCCTTGGAATGGAGGCGCAGCCGCAATGCAAAGGGCGTCCGGCGGCCCCCGGGCCGCGAATTGATGCGCCTGGTTAGATGCCGTTTACCCGGCACTTTGTTGTGACACCCAAGCCTGAATGCCTACTCCCGATACGTTGCACTAGCGCGACCGATAGCGCCAGGAACCAGAACACCCTATGCGCAGATGTTGCACGAAATTTACGCCGGATTGCGCCGCGACCTGAACACCGAGCTACCCGCCAAAACCGATGACTGACTGGCGACTGTGTTTTGCCTGAAAACTACTGCCAAGCCGCGCCCGAACACCAAGCCCAAAAGCGACGAAGCCTGGGCATTTAACGCCGAGTTCAGGGGCAGGCTGCAATATGTGCCTTTTGCGCAAAAATGGGAGCGCAGCGACCTGCGCAAAAGGTGCATATTGTAGCCTGTCCCCTGCAACGAATGGTTAGTGGCGGCGCACTCCGCACCTGCTATTGGCACTTCGCCCGGAGCGCAGCGGAGGGCCACCGCCCGATAAATACGGGAAAGAATACCAAACTTCCCGCACCGATAAACTTTCTTACTGGCAACCCACAATACTGGTTTGTGATTGCCAATTTCTGCGGCCTTAAACGAAGGCACCAGGAACGAAGCCGAGTAACCACAAGCTGGCACTTACTTTTATACCGAATTGCCAGCTACTTGCACCGCGCTTTACCCAACCTACCTTGTTCAATTTTTGTTGGTACGCCAAACTAACGCTGAGTTCATGGGCGTGCTGCAATATGTGCCTTTTGCGCGATAATGGGAGCGCAGCGACCCGCGCGAAAGGTGCATATTGTAGCACGTCCCCTGCAACGAATTGTTAACTGCGGCGTGGCACAAGCCGCTGGTCGGCACCCATACCTCAGAGCTAATTGGTAATAGACGAATTTTTGCTACTCCTTACTCAGCTCTTCTTCAAACAACTTTATATAGGTTTCTTCCGCTGGCCGAATAAGGTCACATGAAACCGTTACTAAACTGCTAGAATTACTTTCTTTGGAGGCCAAAACCAAGTATTCAACGCCGACAGAAAAATCATAGTGGCAGCCACAGCCGAACCTGCCTTCTACGTTTACATCTTCACGAACTTTACCTTTTAGGAACTTTCTGGCCTCAAATCTCGTTGAAAGTTTAACAACTGCCTCTTCTTCCCCTTTGGAATGAATTGTTGTTTTCAGGGTTGATAATGCTTCTCCGACGAAAATGTACTCAGCCCTATTTATCTTCGCTTGAAATCTGCTTGTTTCAGACTCTCTAGCGACTTCTGACTCAACGAACTCATTCCAACAGCTTGTTCCATAGCTGCTTGATGAAGCTAGTGCAAAGATGAAAGTAAGTACGTTTTTCATTCGACAGTTAACGCCGCGCTCAGCCGCGGCTAACTTTGGGCGCTTTATGCGCGAAAATAGGAGCGTAGCGACCGCGCATAAAGTGCACAAAGTTAGACGTCGGTCTGCAGCGCATCGTTATACGTCAGAACCTGAACCCCGCGTTGAGGTTAAATAACAGGACACGAGCCACGGTCTCACCAGGACTGCCAACAAATTGGAATTTTATTTCAGGGCCAACAGTAAATGTATCTCTAAATACCAGCCCACCTTTAAAAGATGCCTCAGCCATAGACCTAATTTTACTTCGATCAATGCTAAATTCAGCTGCCCCAACCCCAGTAGTACAACCTAAATATGCGTTTAGGTCTTCATCAATAGTGAATTCTCGTATAAAACGAACCCCGGACGATACTGATTTATAATTGTTGTTATTCTCACCTTGAGCATCTCTTTCTGACTCAAGCAAAGTAAAATCGACGTAATATAGTTTGGAGTGAGGCACCCAACGCACGCCTTTAGCTGTTCCAGAATCCAGGCTCAATCTCGAATATGGGCTGCCGTTCATCTCACTTTCATCTGTATCAGCTTTAGCGGTGGCCGATGGAGCGTATGAAACAACCAACTCATTCGCAGAAGAGATGTCAGCAATGAATAAAATTAAAGGTATAAGATAAATTACTTTCACTATTTTTCCGTATAACGAGGCTGTAGAAAAACTGTTTCAGGGAATTAGCTCTTCTAGCCATACTTTTGTCGTTCATAGGGGCTGATTTAAACACAGCCCATTTACATAGTCATTCAATTCGGA
>NZ_JCBAJA010000061.1:0-5930 GCF_059834885.1 Microbulbifer sp. SE14
AAAAAAAAGGGCCACCCGTTTGGGTGGCCCTTTCTTTATTTAGAAGCCTGACGATGACCTACTCTCACATGGGGAGACCCCACACTACCATCGGCGATGTTGCGTTTCACTTCTGAGTTCGGCAAGGGATCAGGTGGTTCCACAACTCTATTGTCGTCAGGCAAACTGGCTTGGGTCGGTGTCGGTCTTATGAGCTGCTCGTTGGCTCTGCCCTACCGTGTTACTGCTGTTTGCCTCGATCTTTCGATCGGCAGTAACCCCAAATAAGTCGGCGAAACAATCTGTAGTAATACACCGCAAGAACTTCGTATGTCTCTTGCTCACAATCCGCTGATCTCTTTACTTCATTCAATCGATCAGTCGTTAGTAACCATCTCTGTTGTATGGTCAAGCCGCACGGGCAATTAGTACTGGTTAGCTCAACGCCTCACAACGCTTCCACACCCAGCCTATCAACCTGGTAGTCTTCCAGGGCCCTTCAGGGGACTCGAAGTCCCAGGGAGATCTCATCTTGAAGGAGGCTTCCCGCTTAGATGCTTTCAGCGGTTATCCCGTCCGAACATAGCTACCGGGCAATGCCACTGGCGTGACAACCCGAACACCAGAGGTTCGTTCACTCCGGTCCTCTCGTACTAGGAGCAACTCTTCTCAAATCTCCAACGCCCACGGCAGATAGGGACCGAACTGTCTCACGACGTTCTAAACCCAGCTCGCGTACCACTTTAAATGGCGAACAGCCATACCCTTGGGACCGGCTTCAGCCCCAGGATGTGATGAGCCGACATCGAGGTGCCAAACACCGCCGTCGATGTGAACTCTTGGGCGGTATCAGCCTGTTATCCCCGGAGTACCTTTTATCCGTTGAGCGATGGCCCTTCCATACAGAACCACCGGATCACTATGACCTACTTTCGTACCTGCTCGACATGTCTGTCTCGCAGTCAAGCGCACTTATACCATTATGCTCATTGCATGATTTCCGACCATGCTGAGTGCACCTTCGTACTCCTCCGTTACTCTTTGGGAGGAGACCGCCCCAGTCAAACTACCCACCATACACTGTCCTCGATCCGGATTACGGACCAGAGTTAGAACCTCAAACATGCCAGGGTGGTATTTCAAGGATGGCTCCACGAGAACTGGCGTCCTCGCTTCAAAGCCTCCCACCTATCCTACACAAGCAGGCTCAAAGTTCAGTGCAAAGCTGTAGTAAAGGTTCACGGGGTCTTTCCGTCTAGCCGCGGGTACACTGCATCTTAACAGCGATTTCAATTTCACTGAGTCTCTGGTGGAGACAGCGTGGCCATCGTTACGCCATTCGTGCAGGTCGGAACTTACCCGACAAGGAATTTCGCTACCTTAGGACCGTTATAGTTACGGCCGCCGTTTACCGGGGCTTCGATCAAGAGCTTCGCCGAAGCTAACCCCATCAATTAACCTTCCGGCACCGGGCAGGCGTCACACCCTATACGTCCACTTACGTGTTTGCAGAGTGCTATGTTTTTAATAAACAGTCGCAGCCACCTGGTCACTTCGACCGGCCTCAGCTTAGGGAGCAAGTCCCATCACCAAAACCGGCGTACCTTCTCCCGAAGTTACGGTACCATTTTGCCTAGTTCCTTCACCAGAGTTCTCTCAAGCGCCTTGGTATTCTCTACCTGACCACCTGTGTCGGTTTCGAGTACGGTTCGCAATTGCCTGAAGCTTAGAAGTTTTTCCTGGAAGCAGGGCATCAACCACTTCACTTACCGAAGTAAGCTTCGTCATCAGTTCTCAGCCTTAGGGGACCGGATTTGCCTAATCCCCCAGCCTACGACCTTAAACATGGACAACCAATCGCCATGCCGGCCTAGCCTTCTCCGTCACTCCATCGCAGCAATTGCAAGTACAGGAATGTTAACCTGTTTCCCATCGACTACGGCTTTCGCCCTCGCCTTAGGGGCCGACTAACCCTGTCCCGATTAGCGTTGGACAGGAACCCTTGGTCTTCCGGCGGGGAGGTTTTTCACCCCCCTTGTCGTTACTCATGTCAGCATTCGCACTTCTGATACCTCCAGCAGACCTCCCGGTCCACCTTCAACGGCTTACAGAACGCTCCTCTACCATGCCCGAAGGCATCCGCAGCTTCGGTTACCAGTTTAGCCCCGGTATATCTTCCGCGCAGGCCGACTCGACTAGTGAGCTATTACGCTTTCTTTAAAGGATGGCTGCTTCTAAGCCAACCTCCTAGCTGTCTGGGCCTTCCCACATCGTTTCCCACTTAACTGGTATTTGGGACCTTAGCTGGCGGTCTGGGTTGTTTCCCTTTCCACGACGGACGTTAGCACCCGCCGTGTGTCTCCCGCGATTGCACTCCACGGTATTCGGAGTTTGCATGGGGTTGGTAAGTCGGGATGACCCCCTAGCCCAAACAGTGCTCTACCCCCGTGGGTGAGACGCGAGGCGCTACCTAAATAGCTTTCGAGGAGAACCAGCTATCTCCCGGCTTGATTAGCCTTTCACTCCGATCCACAGGTCATCCCCTAATTTTTCAACATTAGTGGGTTCGGTCCTCCAGTTGATGTTACTCAACCTTCAACCTGCCCATGGATAGATCGCCGGGTTTCGGGTCTATTGCCTGCAACTAAACGCCCTATTAAGACTCGATTTCTCTACGGCTCCCCTATGCGGTTAACCTTGCTACAGACAATAAGTCGCTGACCCATTATACAAAAGGTACGCAGTCACCCCGTAGGGCTCCTACTGCTTGTACGTATACGGTTTCAGGTTCTATTTCACTCCCCTCTCCGGGGTTCTTTTCGCCTTTCCCTCACGGTACTGGTTCACTATCGGTCAGCTGGGAGTATTTAGCCTTGGAGGATGGTCCCCCCATGTTCAGTCAAGATAACACGTGTCCCGACCTACTCGATTTCACTCTAAATGCCTTTTCGTGTACGGGGCTATCACCCTGTATCGCGGAACTTTCCAGATCCTTCCACTAAAACATAAAGAGCTTAAGGGCTAGTCCCCTTTCGCTCGCCGCTACTCAGGGAATCTCGGTTGATTTCTTTTCCTCCGGGTACTTAGATGTTTCAGTTCCCCGGGTTCGCCTCGCATACCTATGTATTCAGTATGCGATACCTGTAAACAGGTGGGTTTCCCCATTCGGACATTCCAGGATCAAAGCTTGTGTGCCAGCTCCCCTAGACTTTTCGCAGGCTCCTACGTCCTTCATCGCCTCCAGCTGCCAAGGCATCCACCGTATACGCTTAGTCGCTTGACCATACAACACAAACGACTACTAACGACTTTAATATTCAGTCACAATAAACCTCATTGAGACTGAACACCGGATTGTGTGCTTGAGAGACACACAATATTGATGTTGAATAAAAGCACTTGAAAAGTGTTTCTACCCAACCTCGCCTTGCAGTGTATTACTACAAATTGTTTCACCTTGTTAAAGAGCATCTGATGTAAAAATCAGAAAGCTGGACTCTTTCTCAAACCTCGAGCTTCTCTAAAACCTCTAGAGAGCCCACTGAAGAACCCAGTTTTCTGATTTCTGAGTGTCGGCGTCAGGAAATGGCGGAGCTATGCGGGATCGAACGGGGCGGCCTTCCGTCGCAGACCTCCTGCGTGCAATTCCGAAGTTGATCCATCCATCAAATGGTGGAGCTATGCGGGATCGAACCGCAGACCTCCTGCGTGCAAAGCAGGCGCTCTCCCAGCTGAGCTATAGCCCCGTCTCGATAAGCATTTTCTAAAGGAAAATGTAAATTTCGCTAAAAGTAGCGGAATTTTGGTAGGCCTGGGCAGACTTGAACTGCCGACCTCACCCTTATCAGGGGTGCGCTCTAACCAGCTGAGCTACAGGCCTAAAACTTAATGCCCCTGGGATAACCTCAGGGCACTTAGACCCGCCCAACGGGCTTCACTGACTTCCAACATCATCAGTCCGATCAAGCAATATGTGTGAGCACTTACGAAGCTAGGTCGATAATCGTTTAAGGAGGTGATCCAGCCCCAGGTTCCCCTAGGGCTACCTTGTTACGACTTCACCCCAGTCATGAATCACTCCGTGGTGACCGTCCTCCCGAAGGTTAGACTAGCCACTTCTGGAGCAACCCACTCCCATGGTGTGACGGGCGGTGTGTACAAGGCCCGGGAACGTATTCACCGTGACATTCTGATTCACGATTACTAGCGATTCCGACTTCACGGAGTCGAGTTGCAGACTCCGATCCGGACTACGACTGGTTTTTTCGGATTAGCTCCACATCACTGCTTCGCAACCGTCTGTACCAGCCATTGTAGCACGTGTGTAGCCCAGGACGTAAGGGCCATGATGACTTGACGTCGTCCCCACCTTCCTCCGGTTTGTCACCGGCAGTCTCCCTAGAGTTCCCACCCAAAGTGCTGGCAACTAGGGACAAGGGTTGCGCTCGTTACGGGACTTAACCCAACATCTCACGACACGAGCTGACGACAGCCATGCAGCACCTGTCACTCGGTTCCCGAAGGCACCAATCCATCTCTGGAAAGTTCCGAGGATGTCAAGCCCTGGTAAGGTTCTTCGCGTTGCTTCGAATTAAACCACATGCTCCACCGCTTGTGCGGGCCCCCGTCAATTCATTTGAGTTTTAACCTTGCGGCCGTACTCCCCAGGCGGTCTACTTATTGCGTTAGCTGCGTCACAAAGTCCTCAAGGAACCCTACGACTAGTAGACATCGTTTACGGCGTGGACTACCAGGGTATCTAATCCTGTTTGCTCCCCACGCTTTCGCACCTCAGCGTCAGTATCGAGCCAGGCAGTCGCCTTCGCCACTGATGTTCCTTCCTATATCTACGCATTTCACCGCTACACAGGAAATTCCACTACCCTCTCTCGTACTCTAGCCAGCCAGTTCTGAATGCAGTTCCCAGGTTGAGCCCGGGGCTTTCACATCCAGCTTAACTAACCGCCTACGCGCGCTTTACGCCCAGTAATTCCGATTAACGCTCGCACCCTCCGTATTACCGCGGCTGCTGGCACGGAGTTAGCCGGTGCTTCTTCTGTAGGTAACGTCAATCCTTAAGGGTATTAACCTTAAGGCCTTCCTCCCTACTGAAAGTGCTTTACAACCCGAAGGCCTTCTTCACACACGCGGCATGGCTGCATCAGGGTTTCCCCCATTGTGCAATATTCCCCACTGCTGCCTCCCGTAGGAGTCTGGGCCGTGTCTCAGTCCCAGTGTGGCTGATCATCCTCTCAGACCAGCTACGGATCGTCGCCTTGGTGAGCCTTTACCTCACCAACTAGCTAATCCGACGCGGGCATATCCAATAGCACGAGGTCCGAAGATCCCCCGCTTTCCCCCGTAGGGCGTATGCGGTATTAGCAACCGTTTCCGGTTGTTGTCCCCCACTACTGGGCAATTTCCCACGCGTTACTCACCCGTCCGCCGCTCTAATCACTCCCGAAGGAGCTTTCGCGCTCGACTTGCATGTGTTAGGCCTGCCGCCAGCGTTCAATCTGAGCCATGATCAAACTCTTCAGTTTAAAGAGCCGCCCTTCTCGAGAGTCGGAATGTGACCCCCAATCAGGCTTAAGTCTTGCTCGGAATTAAAACGTAATTCATTGACATGAGTTACTTGCTTCCGATAAATCGTTTCTGGCCGAAGCCAGATGTACCGATCCGTCGCTCCGCAAGCACCCACACATATTGCTTGATCGAATTTTTAAACAACTCAGTTAGGCGCCAGGCCTTAACTGTGGGACGCGTATTCTACACATCCAATCTGCTTAAGCAAGCGCTTTTTGCAGACTTTTTCGGAGCTTCCGAAGCGGCCTCTGAAGACCTCCTGGAGCTCCGCGAAACCCTTCTCCAGCCTCGCAAGGCTGCTTCCGGTCCCGCTCGAAGTGGCGCGCATTATAGCGACCTCCTCGACCTTGGCAAGCTCTTTTTTG
>NZ_JCBAJA010000062.1:0-4983 GCF_059834885.1 Microbulbifer sp. SE14
CCGCAACTGGAAGCCAGCGCTAAACCGTTTTATGATCGAATTTGGTGATCGCTTGGTCGATCACCAGTAACCAGCGGCATGGGCGGTTACACAGAATTATTTACAGCCTCGTTACATAGAATTATTTACACTCTCTTTCTTGCCCGATCCAACAACAACTGGAACTCTGCTTTCGAATTAGATTCACTATGCCACTACAATCGTAAAGATTGACTAATCGACCTGGCGATTTTTGGCGCTTTAGGAACGCACACGCTTTTCCGTTTGTACGTATACGGTGTCCGTAGTGGCCATACTTGAGTGCCCCAAATCCTCGGAGAGATCCTTGAGCGTGCGACCGAGCTCAACTTCCATACTGGCACTGGTATGCCTCAACCAGTGAGTGGAAGCCTCTTTCAGCTTGCGCGTTGTCTTTACCTTCAGCTTGCCGCATTGCTTCATAGGCTTTATCAAAAACCTGTTGAACATACGAGTAAGCTGTGCGACGTCATGTCTCCTTGGTCGCGGATTTTCTCGACGATGGGATGGTTTTCTCCCACTGAAGGAAGTGGACTCAGGTCTTGGTAGATACGATAGCGTGAGATACCCAATAAAGCTGGTGGGAACCATAATATCCCTCAGTTTGCGGCCTTTTCGAAGATTTTTAGCCACCAATTACCGTCCCAATCCTGTCAAGGCCAGGCTTAAAGCCACATTGAAGACATATTGCCACTGGACTTCGGTTAATCGCCGAACCTCCTTGACCTGGGCATCCTTGATGAAATGATGGAAGTAGGGCTTGGCAGTCTGCGCAGGATCACCGTACAGATATTCCTCGTTCATCAAGTACTTATAGAAAGCAATAATCCCAGTGAATGTGGCGGCTAAGGTTTGTTGTGACGGTTTGTACTTTTTCTTGTTAGGGCGCCTGTTCAAACTAATTAGCGTATCTACTATCAACGCAAAATGGATGAAGAACTTGAAAATGACGTCCAATTTGTCAAATCGAGAGAAAATTCTTCTAAAGCCTTTCAGGCGCCGGAACAATCTCTCCACTTCATTCCGTTTTTTGTACATTTCTCGATCATATTCCCAAACGCTCAGGCGGTTACTTTTGGGAGGCACTACAGGTTCCATTCCGAGATCAAACACCAACTGTCGGGTTTCATCTCGCTCATAGGCCTTATCCATGATCACTTTGGTTCCTTCCCAGCCACAGTTTTTCAGTGTTTTAAGCAATTTTCTGCCTTCTGGAGCGTCGCCTGCCTGCCCCGGGGACAGAGAAAATGCTACGGCGCGGTTGTGGCCAGCTGCGACCATATGAATTTTGGTGGTCCAGTCTCCTCGTGACTTGCCGATAGATTGAGGACCGTTTTTTTTAACGCACCTGTGCCGTCTGGATGAACCTTTACAACCGTAGAATCAAGAGAAGCATGGTCAACTTGAATATTGATCACGTCATTTTCCTGAAGCGCGAGAAACACCCGGTCCAACACGCCCTGTTTGGCCCAACGATTCGCTCGCATGTAGATACTATGCCAACGACCGAACCGTTTTGGCAGGCCGCGCCATTTACAGCCATGTTCAGCTACATAGAGAACGGCATTTAGGACCTGCAGGTTAGATATTTTCACGTTGCCACGCGGGATCGGCAGCAAGTCTTCGATAATTTTGAATTGTTGTGCTGTGAGTTCCATCCCGCAATTATACAAGAATTAGTGTGAACAGGCCCTGGGAGCTGAGTTGCTGGTGCCACTGTTTTTTGGCAGCTTGAGCTTATACGGCGCCCAGGATTTGCTCTGAATATACTGGTCTTCGCGGTGCCGTACTCCTGGAGGAATTTGGTCAAACTGATGCCCTTCTGGAACTGTACCTTGTTGCGAGCCATGGCGGATTCCCTTGCAGATCAATGAGTTAACTGTATTTATATACAGTTGGGTGTGAGCAAGAGTGGTAATTAGGTGGGAGAATGGTTCTCATATTCCCCATTCCATCTAAACGAGATGTGTCAAATTTTGCCTGAACCTTTCCATACAAATCAATGGGTTAGCGAGTTATTGCGCAATACCTTCCTCGATTTCGTCAAATAGCCAACGATTGAATCAATTTCCCGCCCAATAGGGCGGGGAAGTGATTAAAGTGCCCGCCGCCGAAACAGCGGCAGCGGCTGGTCCACGCCCGCCTGGTAGCTGTCACTGAAGTCGCGCAGGGAGTCCAGCAGGCCCGCCAGCGACTGCTCGCCCTCGTAGGCGAAGGCGTTGAAGCCGCAGCGGCGTAAATAGGTGAGCTGGTCGCGCATAAAGGCGCCCACCGCGCGCAGCTCGCCCGCGAAGCCGTAGCGCTCGCGCAGCAGGCGGCCGGCGGTGAAGCCGCGGCCGTCGGCGAAGGCGGGGAAGTGCACGGCGATCAGCGGCAGCCCCTTCGCATCCTCACCGATCAGGTCGGCGGTCTCGTCGCTGTCCAGCCAGACAGCGATTTCGGCCCTGCGGCTGGAGAGATCGCCTTTCAGGGCCTTCCAGATCTTGTAGGGCAGTATCACCTTGCCGGTTGCCAGGGATTCGGCGGTGATCTCCGTCTCTCCGTCGCTCTGCGGCAGCAGTCGCCATTCGTTCTCGGTTACGGCGCCGTCGATGATCAGTTCCGCCGGGTTGGCCGGCTGCGGCCCGAGGTTAGCTGGCTTTGGCATAGACTCTCTCCTTGAAGGGCTGCAGGCCGATGCGGTTGTAGGTGTCGATAAAGGGCTCCTCCGGCTGGCGCTGTTCCACATAGAGATCGAGGATCTTGCCGATCACTTCAGTGACCTCGGCGCGGGAGAAGCTGGGACCCAGCACCTTGGCCAGGCTGGCGTTCTCCGAGGAGCTGCCGCCCAGTTGCACCTGGTAGAACTCCTCGCCCTTCTTGTCCACGCCGAGAATGCCGATATGGCCCACGTGGTGGTGGCCGCAGGCGTTCATGCAGCCGGAGATATTCAGGTTCAGGTCGCCGAGGTCGTAGAGGTAGTCCAGGTCGTCGAAGCGGCGCTGTATCGCCTCGGCCACCGGGATGGACTTGGCGTTGGCCAGGGAGCAGTAGTCGCCGCCGGGACAGCAAATCATATCGGTCAGGGTGCCGATATTGGGCGTGGCGAAGCCGTGCTTGCGTGCCGCCTGCCACAGTTCGTAGAGACGGTCCTGCTGCACGTCCGCCAGCACCACATTCTGGTCGTGGGTGACGCGGGCCTCGCCGAAGCTGAACTCGTCCGCCAGGTCGGCGATGGCCTCCAGCTGGCGATCGGTGACGTCGCCAGGCGGTACGCCGGTGGGTTTGGTGGACAGCTTGATGGCCCGGTAGCCGGGTACCCGGTGCGGGAAGCTGTTGCGCTCCAGCCAGCGGCTGAAGGCCTTGTTGTCGGCTGCCTGGGCTTCGAGTACCGCATCGCTGGCGGCGCCGTCGAAGGCCTTGTATTCGGGGTTGGTGAAGAAGGATTTGGCCCAGGCCAGCGCCTCCGGGGTCAGTTTCTCGGCGCCGTCCCTGATCTGCTCCCACTCCGCTTCCACACGGCGGCCGAACTCCGCGGCGCCCAGGGCCTTCACCAGTATCTTGATGCGTGCCTTGTACTTGTTGTCGCGGCGACCCAGCTGGTTGTAGACGCGCACTATGGCTTCCAGGTAGGAGAGCAGGTCCTCTTCCGGCAGGAAGTCGCGGATCTGCTCGGCGATCACCGGCGTGCGGCCCTGGCCGCCGCCGACCAGCACCTGGTAGCCGATCTCGCCGCCGCGCTTCACTATCTGCACGCCGATATCGTGCACCCGTATCGCGGCGCGGTCCTGCTCGGAACCGCTGACGGCGATCTTGAACTTGCGCGGCAGGAAGGCGAATTCCGGGTGGAAGGTGGACCACTGGCGGATCAGCTCGCAGTAGGGGCGCGGGTCGGCGATCTCGTCCCGGGCCACGCCGGCGTAGGGGTCCGAGGTGGTGTTGCGGATGCAGTTGCCGCTGGTCTGTACCGCGTGCATCTCCACTTCCGCCAGCTCGGCGAGGATATCCGGCACATCCTCCAGGTTCGGCCAGTTGAGCTGGACGTTCTGGCGGGTGGTGAAGTGGGCGTAGCCCTTGTCGTAGTCGCGGGTGATGCGCGCCAGGCGCCTGAGCTGGGTGCTGTTGAGTAGGCCGTAGGGCACGGCGATGCGCATCATCGGCGCCAGCCGCTGGATATAGAGGCCGTTTTGCAGGCGCAGCGGCAGAAATTGTTCCTCGCTCAGTTCGCCGGCCAGGTAGCGTTCCGTCTGGCCGCGGAACTGGGCCACGCGGTCGCCGATGATGGCGCGGTCCCGGTCGTCATATCGATACATAACAGCTTGATTCCATTGCCTTTTTTGCGCACTTTGGCGGAGGTCTGGGGAGCACGGGTAGGGCCCCGCAGAGTCTCCGGTGGCGCATAACATACCAGCGGGCTTATGCAAAAAATAACAATATTTTTCGCTATGCCTGTAACCAATGGTTATAAGGATTGGAGATTGCCGGGATGGCGTCGCTTGCGCCACGGACGTTGATTTGCTCTACTTGACTGACCGTTCCGTGCGGTCCTGCTACTTTGAATAACAATAATGCAATCGGAGTATTTCGATGAGTGAAGAAGTAGTTGTATCCAGTGAAAGCGATAACGTGGCGGATGCCTTCGCCGCGGTGGCCCTGGTGGCCATTTTTGTTGTGACCTGTATTTACTGGGTGGCTTCCCAGTAATACTTCCCCCCTAAGGCAAGGGAAAGAGCCCGGAGCTGAGTGGTGCCGGGCGGGATTTCTTCTATCTTCCCTGTTTCCCTGTCGGTGCTATTCGGCGGCTGCTGAGATTTCGGTCTGAGTTTGATCGCGGCCATGGGCCGCTCCTACAGGTAGCCGTATCTGTCCCGTGAGTGTAGGAGATGTAATAAAGCGGCGAGGCATTGATCTAGCTTTGGAAGGGGTCAGTCCCCTAATCTGGTTGAGATTGAATCACAAGGTCGCTAAGCGCCTTAAACCAGAAGG
>NZ_JCBAJA010000063.1:0-3887 GCF_059834885.1 Microbulbifer sp. SE14
TTACAGCGCGTTGCGGCCGCATAAGCACAACGACGGGTTGCCGCCCAATGTGGCAGAGCAGGCCTACTGGAAAACTCAAAAGACGGTGGCCTAAATCACTTGACCACTACACCTCCGCAGGACGGCCTACGCTATGCGCTGCGCGCATAAACAGCGTAGGCCGCCTCTGCTGGCAACGTTATTGGGGCGGGTTCGGAAGCAGAATATTGGCGCGAGAGATCGGAAAATCCGGAGTGCTTTTTGGGCCAACCGGCTGCAAGTAATGCGGGCGTCCAACGCTCTAAGCTCCGTTCCTGGTGCTTTCGTTAAAGCTCCAGGCGCCGACAATCTCTGAGTAGCATCTTGGCTTGCCAGTAAGGAAAATTTGAAGAAAGATGAGGAAAGCACAGAGATCTTTCCTCTTTTTATCGGGCGGCGGCCCTCCGCTGCGCTACGGGCAGAGTGCCATTAGCGAGTTCGGACACCGCCCGCAATAACCAGGCCAAGCTGACGGACAGCCTACGCAAAGCGCTTCGCGCAAAATACGCTCCGGCTGCCGCAGTTGGCAACGTTAGGAGAACAATAAAGTTATGAAGTATTTTTCAATAGTTGGTATTTGTTTTATTTTGGCCTCTTGTGCATCAGTTAGCCCTGAAGATCAAGCGAAGATTGACAAGATGACCGAGAATGGTAATCAACACATTGCTGTGGGGGTAAAGTTGGCACAACATTATTGCGAGAATAAAGTTTGGCCTTCCACGCTATCAGAACTAAAAATTTATTCTCCGAAAAATAAAATCCCGATTCCAGTAGAAGTAGATTGGGATTGGCTAAGTCGTCCTGAAGTTGTCTTTGAGGTTTCGGATACAGTAATTTTAAAAACTCCAGCAGAGCAGGGTGTTATTGAAGATGTCGCATTTTCTTCAATTCATAACCCTCCTGTCTGCCAAGGAAACAACATTGAGATAAAATCCCATATAAACATAGGTGGGTAGGCATCTCCTAACGAAGTGCTGCAGACCGACGGCTAACTTTGTGTACTTTATGCGCGGTCGCTTCGCTCCCATTTTCGCGCATAAAGCGCCCAAAGTTAGCCGCGGCTGAGCGCGGCGTTATAGCTTTCATACAATGGAGCCTGCATGACACTCGTTATCGTTAGTCACGACTTAAGGCCAAGCCTAAATTTCGTGTGGAATGAGGACGCTGGAAAGGACAAGAAAACGCCTTTAGAACCGAATGGTCTTTTGGTGGCCACCGACACCGCAATAACCACTTCGGATACAGGAGTGACCCTTCTAAGCGGATTTAGAAAGTCTTACGAAGTGCCCGTAAAGGTATGGAGGCCATACTTTTTGGGTGCATATTTCCATAGCTATCGAACCACTTACTTGGAAACGTCGTGTTTCATCGCGTTTGCTGGAAGCACTCTTACAGCTCAGCATGTCTTAAATAGCATAACGGAACACCTCGGGAAACTTCGTATAAGTTACCGAAGAGGCAGTAGCTCTCCCGGAGAATATTGCGTGATCCGGCATTGTCAGAAGAACGATCTTGAGCAAGGGCAAGGTGTGGATCAGTGGGGTGACGATATGTTTTTACCACAGGACATTGATGCCCTTCTAACGGCAGATGTGATTGCGGACAACATTCTATACTCCATAAACGAATCTCTGAGATCAGCAAGAAGATACAAACTCGACGCTAAATCCTTGCAGCAAATGCAAACAGATTTTGCAGCTGGTATCTATTGCCCAGTAAGCAGGGAACATAGGTTGTATACGTTTCGAATGGATAAAGCTCCAGATGATAATGGTATATATGAAGTCTTCGCGAAGAAGGCGGAGATACATTGGAACCAGGTGGCGGTACTTGGTATGAGAGCAGAACACGAAACTGATGCTCAGGCGGTTCTTGATGACTGTATAAAGTCTTGCACCCCTCCCGGCGACGCAATTTTTGATTTTCTGAATAGCGCTATCGATAAGGCTCAGCAGTCTGGTAGCAATGCCATTGATAGGCCGTCTGTGTTAAAAAGATTTGAAGGCGGACGGCTGGAAAAGGTGCGGCATTCAAGTGGGCTATAACAAAGCCAACCACAACGACGGCTTTTCCGTTCCGGCTTCGCCTCCACTACAAAGCCGCGTGTGTTGGCGGCGTTAAAGGCCTTGGCTGTGGTGTTCATAGGTTGGGTGTTTGGCCGGGGCTTGGTTGCATGGCCTTGGCGCACAGCCGGTGCCTATGCTGAAAATGTCGGGGCAACCAAGGCTGTCAAACTATGCTGTCCGGTTTGGTTGCACAGTCTGGCGGTAGCGTTGGTAAAAACTCTGGCGTTCCGGTCGCAGGGCAATTCAGCGCATCCATTTGCCAACAACCGCTCATTCGGTGCCCTGGTTCCTGGCGCCATCGGTCGGGTTGGTGCAAGGTATCAGGGAGTAGGCATTCCGCATTGGGTGCCCAAACAGACAAACGGGTAACCGGCCCTTAACCATACGGTCAACCGGACACCATAACCCTGGCGGGTTCTGGTTCCCTGCGCTTCGCTCCGGTGCCGGTTACCTTCGCGTTGAGGCTGTAGCAAAAGTCTGACGGTATGGGGTGTTCGCGTTCCTACGTGAAATCTGGTGATTTTTCTGATGCAAAGTGCCCTCGATTTTACGAGAGAGTGCGATTTTCGGTATAAATATTGAACAATTTGAGGCTTCAGGAAGGATCCGATCTTTTTCTACAGCCTCGTTAGGCATATCTATGATCGAGAGTATGCGTTTAGATCGAAAGTGCCTTGTGGAAATTCGTGTTGGGAAAAGCCACGACAAGGTTCATCCTGCTTGGCAGGACGACACCAATGAAGGCTTTCTGATTTGCTATGACGTTAATTTGGTCTTTGACGACCAGTCGATTTTCTTGGTCCAGCCATGTGAGGTAGAAACTACGGGCCGCTACCCAGGTCTCGGGTTGTCGCTGGAAGAGATAGAAGCTGTGAATCTTCCGTCACTCTTCAAGATCTCTTGCCTTCCGATGAGGGTGGAGGAGGTGGTTCAAACTGATTGCTTGGGAGAGGATGTCATAAACCAATACATCATAGCTCTAGAGAACGGAAGCAAAATTATAATCAGGCATGTATTTCCGCCAATGACGATGGGTATAAGATTCGAGCAAGGAAATGCCTAACCAAGCCATTAAGTTCGCGCACTTCGTGCGCCGGACCTCGTTCCACTCGGCCGCTTATGGCGGGCGTTAGCTGTCAGGGGAACTATGGACTGTAGGGACTTCAAGAAATACTGGATCGAAGGCGACATTGCTAATTTGGACTATGAGCTCCAGGCGAATGCTCTAGATCATCTTCGTGAGTGCTCAGCATGTGCCGATGCAGCTCTCGCTGCCACACTCGAACAAAGGGGAGTGAAGGTCGCCGATTACCCCTGTGTTCATATGGCGCAGTATGCTGAGTTTTATTGCGAGCAACATGCAGATCCAAAAGATTGTGACGATGCCACAATTCGATACGATGAAGTGTTCGATGAGTATTCAATTCCCCATGGTGATGGTCTCAGTCAGATGGTCATAAATAACTGCCCTTGGTGCGGCACTCAACTGCCCAAGAGCAAAAGAGACTTGTGGTTTGATACCCTCGAGTCCATGGGGTTTGATGACCCGTGTGAACAAGAAATACCTGAGGAGTTTGAATCCAAGCTGTGGCGTCAATCCAGCTAACCAGTCGCTGTAGTACGCGGCCGATGGCCGCCGGACGCCCTTTTCATTGCGGCTTCGCCTCCATTACAAGGTCGCCGCTAAGCTCAGCGTTAACCATATATGAGCGAAATTAAGTCGTGGGTTAAAGTTCTGATAATCGCTGAGTTTGCCTTGGTGTACTGGCTACCTGCGGTTGCGCTGGCAACAGGGTTAGTATT
>NZ_JCBAJA010000064.1:0-3798 GCF_059834885.1 Microbulbifer sp. SE14
GACGGAATTCCGGGCTGAAATTTCTCTTCTTCGTCATCATATCCACCTGACTTTCTCTGTGAGTGATCATACACTCAAAACCAGGTGACCAGATTCACTATGCCACTACAAGGCGCGCAGCGCCGGAGCGTACTGCCTGGCCTGGTTAAATTTTGGGTTGGCACTCACACCAAACTCTCTCTTTTGGGTGGTGCTCAGCTATTGTGCAAAGCGCCTCCTCCAAAGCCTCTTTATCAGTTGGGTCGATTTGATAAGAAAAATTTGTGAGAGAAACATTTTCGGCTCTAACTGCCTCTACTTCCTCCTCTGAAAGAACGTTGCCCCCTATCCATACCGGATACTTTCCCGATTTTATTATGGGCTCAAGCTCCTTAAACCCTTTTCTTGTTACTGAAAATATAATCATGATTGAAATTTAACGCCGCCAGCAGCGGCGGCCGTAACGTTTTTAGCGCGAAGCGCGTTGTGTAGGCCGTCCGGCGGAGGCGCGCAGCGCCGGAGCGTACTGCCTGGCCTGGTTATGGCTGGCGCCGCTCTGAACTCACTACAGGCACTCTGCCCGTAGCGCAGCGAAGGGCCACCGCCTATTTAAGATGCGGAAGAATACCAAAATTTCCGCACCACTGAATTTTCTTACTGCTTACCCACAATGCTGGCTTGAACTTGCCGTGGCGCTCGCCCTAGAACGAAGGCACCAGGAACAAAACTGCTGAACCGCAACCACGCACTGTGCCATCAAAATTGAGCTTCACAAACAGCACGGAAATTTCTTCAGGCACTAATTTTTTAAATTTTTGCCAAGCCACCATAACGCCGCCAGCACGCGTGGCTTTGTAGTGAAGGCGAAGCCGCAACGAAAAAGACGTCGCTGTGCCTGGCTTTGTTGGGCTGCAACAGAATCACGCACGGTGTGATTTTAGGCCATTGAAGAAGGCACTTCGAACTGCCCATTTCACAGCGTCATCGGTCCTTACGCTCTTCCAATGATCAGGGTGTCGCATAACATCACATACTTCGTATCTATCATCCTGCGGATAACGCACCTCCAAAAAACCAATACGATACAAAAATCGCGCTAATGCAATCTCGGGGTCGCCGGATGAAACGCCCTTATGAAGCTTCACCTGTCCATTTCCTATTAGACCTCGAAGATGTTTGTATAAATCTGACGCAATCCACTCAAGGGGCTTACCCGTAAAAGATTGCAGGCAAATGTCCAAGCCTACACAAAGACCGCCAAACTCCGTTTTCAAAAATTCAAGCTGATCAGTCGAGTAGCTCCACTCTGCATCCTGTATTTCTAGATCGGTAACGGGAAGCCGGGCGGCACAATCGAGAGAGAACTTAATCATGGCTCGCAAGCTACGCGGTGTATACATTGATCTTCGGACAAAGTAGCTGAATGACTCACTTTTGGATTTATTTTTTAGCGTCACTTCCGGTTCGAAGAACACCGCCCACATTTCGTCAAACGGCACGCGAATCGTCGTCGACTCGCAACCCAAAGCCAATCCAATGGCACGCCGAAGCCTTTGTGCCGTCCACTTCTTCAAGTCGCCAACATCCCAATTAAGATGCACAACGCCACTTACCTTGTCTGAGTAGTGCCAACCGGGATTAATGTTGAGCCACAAATCTTGTCGCATGAATAGATGTACTTCAGCATTCTTATTATGATGTGTAATCCTGTCTGCTGCCTCGATAGCGTCACGAATTAAACGAATATTGGTCGCGCCACCCTCCTCTTGGAGATTATCAAAATCATCGACAAACAATGCAAAGCGCGTCGCTTGTGCAACACGATCGATTCTTTCGGCACTTCCCTTCTCTTGTTCTGTGTTTTCTTGAGCGACGGCCCTAGCCCAAGGTACGAGCGTCTTCAGCACATCGACTAAGCGTTCGCCAAAATCTCGCTCCGTTATTCCCTTTGTCTTCGCCCAAGCACGTATGGCTATGTCGTCGTCGTTGGTGAGGAGACGACCACTCATCTCATGAGCTAGCCTTCGACAGATAAGATCCGCATAAATCTGCATCCAATCGGCAACCGCTCCGAATCCTCGCTCTGCTGCTATTGACAAGCGCTCCGCGTGCAGGGAGGCAAGCTCGTCTGCTGAAGCTTCAACTATTATCGTTCCCGGGTCTTGCTTACGCCGTTCAATACTTGTTAATCGGACCGCTGATTTTCCGGCCCCTTTTCGAGCCACTGCAACAGTTACGGTTGGGGATGTGGCATTCGAAAACCAATCCGGCTGTACAAGAAGGCTGTCGAACCACTTATCTTGGGTTGTGTCTCGCTCCGCATCTGGATATCCGATAAAAGATGAATCGCCTTTCCAGTGCCCGCGAATGGTTTCTACTTGTGCAGTCGTCAATGACGTAACGTGTTCAGCTCTCATTTACTTCCTCATAATTTGCACAACACATAGACTTGCGGCCCAACGCCGCCAGCACGCGCGGCTTTGTAGTGTAGGCGAAGCCGTAACGGAAAAGCCGTCGCAGTGCCTGGCTTGGTTAGGGCTCGTCACTCTCGGCCTCGGCCTGGAATTCGATTTTAGGCGGTAGTTCGCTCATTGCATAATGAACAAACTGTTGACCTAGCCCGGTGAGTTCATAACCTTCGTTCTTGTCAAATGCCGAAACTGGCGGTTTTGGACCACTCCCCTTGGGTCTTCGTTGTGCAGGCTTTGGCACAAAGTTACCGAACCGGTCTACCTCTCGGTGCTGACGGATAATGCTACCCGTGCTTAAATCACGAAATAGCAGCTTGTACAAATCAGCATCAGCTGAATCTTCGCGTACAGGCCCCTTACCAATTTTTCTCCAGATTTCACCGCGGGTTATGCCACCGCTGTTATAGATTGCCCCAATAACTTGGAAGTGCAATTCCGAATACTGGCCGATCCAATCAATATACATACGCACTACATCATCACTGGAAACTGTAGTGGCCGCCGCGTTCGACAGAATGTTACGGATATAGACGCGTTTTTCTTCGCTTTCAGCACCAGCCCATTCACGGAATGTCTTCTTTACTAACGATTGGTATTCCTTACTTTCAACTCGTTCCGCGATTGACTCATCCTGAAGCTCAAGGCGAGCCATAATCTCGATAATGGTCTCTTCCTTTTCCTTCAGCTCATCCTGAAGCATTCGCACCCAGTGCTCAAAAAATCGATTTACCCTATCCTGCTCCGCTTCGGACCATGCACCTGCAATAGCTGAGAACACACCACCGGCAAAAGGAACAGCGCCACCGATCGCCTGAAGCGCCCCACGTGAATATTTCGCGACTCTTTTTCCTTTTGGGACTTCATCTGCGGAGTCAGTTTCATCTGTCATATTGTGCTCCGTGTGGCCCTAACGCCCGCAGCACGGGCAAAATTGTAGCGCAGCGGAAATTTTGTCCCAGTGCCTGCGATTGTTAGCTGACTATGCATGGCGCTCAAAGGAAGCATCTCGCTGCAATACCTCAGCCTCCTTGTGTGGGATTACATGGGCATACCGCTCCAGCTCTTCCCAATATGATTTACAAACCGGGCAGTGGTACAAACGAGTATGTAATGTAAAGCTGACGCCCACGAAAGACAGTGCTGAGCGATCTCCCGACTCCCAAGCTCCCCTGCACTGCGCGCAGCCCTGTTCATTCCACTTTACCGGCTCACTCATTGCCGAAGTCTCCAAACAGCTAACGCCGCAATCAGCCGCGGCTAACTTTGTGCGCATTTTGCGCAATAATGGGAGCGCAGCGACCGCGCAAAAGGTGCACAAAGTTGGCCGTCGGCTGCATTGCCTGGTTAA
>NZ_JCBAJA010000065.1:0-2635 GCF_059834885.1 Microbulbifer sp. SE14
CTGCGCACGGCGTGGGGGCCGGCGTTGCCGCCCAGGCCGCGGTCGGCGCTGCCGTACTGGTAGGAGAGGCCGAAGTCACTCTTCAGGCGGATATTGCCCACGGCGTCGTAGTCGTAGTCCACCGCCTGGCCCGGGGTACCGTCGCTCCAGCTCTTGCTGCTCAGGCGCAGGCGCTGGATGTTGTCGTACTGGAACGACTCGGTGACCGTCACGCCCTCCACGCGGTTTTGCCGGGTGGTCAGGTTGCCGAAGGCGTCGTCGTAGTCGTAGTGCAGGCCCAGCATTTCGCCGAGGGGGCCGTTGACCTGGATGTCCTGTACATCGCCGGTGGAGTCGTAATAGCCCTGGCTGAGCGCGAGGTCGTTGCCGTAGACGGCAGCCAGTACCTGGCCGCGGGCGTTGACATCGGTCACCTTGAAGTAGGTGATGCAATCCTCGCCGGCGCAGCTGATGGGATCGCGCTCCTCGACCAAGTTGCCGTACCTGTCGTAGATGAGTTCCACATACTCGCCGGTGGAGAAGGACTTGCCCTTCACGCGGCCGTAGTCGCCGTCGTAGGCGTAGTAGGTGGTGAAGTGCTCCGAGGCCTCGCTGGCACTTGCGAAGGTGACCCGCTCGGACAGCGGGCGCACCAGGTCGTCATAGACCACGGCGCGGGTGTAGTCCTCCTGCGGCATATACACCTGGCTCAGGGTGCCCGGCTTGTTGGACTGGTCGTAGGTCCACTGGGCCTCCAATTCGCCGTTGACATATCGGTGGGTCATGCGGCCCAGCTTGTCGTAGTCGAACTCCAGTATGTCGCCGTTGGCGTTGGTGGTTCTCTCCACTTCGCCGAAGCCGTTGTAGTCGTTGACGGCCGCCGGCAGTTGCACGGTGCCCGCATCCGGGTCGTCCACCGAGGTCTTGCGGCCCAGGTTGTCGAAGTAGTAGCGCACCTGGTTGCCCTGCTGGTCCTGGATCAGGATCTTGTTGCCCAGGCCGTCGTAGCGGTAGTGGGTGCTGGAGCCGGCGGCGTCGGTGGTACTGAGCAGCTGGCCGTTGGCGTCGATCACCCGGGTGGCAGTGGAGCTGCCGTCCGGCAGGGTGATGGTGGTGGTCAGGCCCGCGTAGTCGTAGAGCCAGGTCTGCTGACTGACGGTGTGGCCACTGCGGTCCACCACCTTGCGGCGGTAGCGGCCCAGTTCGTCGAAGTCCTCGTAGCGCACGAAGTGCTCGCCGGCGCTGTTGTGGGACGGCTGGCTCTCGGCCACCTTGCGGCCGTGGGCGTCGTACTCGGCCAGGGAGACGATCGCCGGCTTGCCCTCGAAGGCCTGGGTCTCGGCCTTGATCACGCGGCCCAGCAGGTCCAGGTACTCGGTGACTATTGGGCTGCCGTTCTGCACGGTGATCTTCTTCGATACCGCCAGGGCCGGGCAGTCGGCGCCGCAGTACTGGGTGGCGGTGTTGACCGGCTGCTGGCCGTCGCGCTCCACCTTGTACAGCGCACCCATATCGTTGTAGCGGTAGTAGGTGCGCACGCTGTTGGGGCTCAGCTCCTCGTCAATCACACCGAAGCGCTGGTCGTACCAGGTGCGACTCTTGTGGTCGAGCGCATTGTAGTGCTCGTACGGGAAGTAGCCGTCCGGGTGGTAGACGGTTCTGCTCAAGCGGTCCAACTCGCCCGGCGCTTCCAGGCTGACCGAGGTCACGTTGCCGTACTGGTCGTAGCCCAGTTCCCGGGCGCTCTCCTCGCCGGCCACGCCCTGCTGCAGTGTCTCGCGCTTCAGGTTGCGGCTGCCGTCGCTGAAGTACTGGTAGTCGGTGGTGATCACCTTGGTGTTGTTGGCGAGGGAGTCCGGCTGGATCGACGCCAGGCCGCCCAGGTACTCGGTGGGCTGGGTGGTGACCGTCTTGCGCTGCAGCTTGTCGGTCCAGCCGAGGGAGGCCTCGCCGTAGTCGTACTGGTAGTCGATATCCGCGCGGTTGCGCACCGCCACGGCGCCGTTCAGGAAGCTCTCCTTGGTGGTCTCCAGGCGGCTCAGGTTGCCGTACTGCAGGTCCTGGCCGGCGTTGTAGCGGCTGATCACCGTCTCCTTGCCGAGCGGATTCCGGGTCTCCAGGTCGAAGGTCTCCTCGATGCTCTGGTCGCGGAACACCTGGTAGAGACCGGTATCCGGATAATACTGCCAGTTCCAGCTGCTGCTGCTGCGGCTCAGCGGGTTGACGCCGGCAGTGTCGGTGCTCAGGCGCACCTCAGCCGTCTTCGGCCGGCCGGTGAGCGGGAACTGGTCGTGGTACTCGGTGCGGGTGATGGTGCTGTAGCTCTCGCCTTCCACCTGCGCGTCCACGGCGATGGCCCGGAAGCCCTGGTAGCCGCGGCCCATGGTGGAGTACATGGCATCTTCGTAGCGGTAGCACTGGCTGTTCATGCCGCCGACGCCGTTGGAGCTGGCGTAGCGGGATACCACCTGCATGGTGGAGTTGAAGTGGTAGTGGCCAGTGGCGTTTACGCTGCGGTCCACGGCGTAGAAGGGGTTTTCCTCGCCGTATGCGCACAGCTCGCTGCCGGCGCCGGACAGCGGGCTGTACTGCCAGAAGCGCTCCTGGCCCAGGCCGTTGACGGTGTAGGCCAGGGCGTCGTCGCCGTAGCTGCTGG
>NZ_JCBAJA010000066.1:0-2468 GCF_059834885.1 Microbulbifer sp. SE14
TGCCCTCACGCAGCGCCTTGACAGCGGCATCCATATCGAACGTAGGTTTGGTCATGAGTCATCTCTTTTTTGCGTATGGTAAAGAAATGACACAGAATTCTGAACACTACCAGAAAAGTGTCAAATACCTTGGAATATTCGTGACAACTGAAACACTTAGCCTTCCCGTGTAAGGCGGCGACGAAACCATAGATTTCTAATCTTTAGTGTCCATGCTTTCATTGTGGTAACGGGAGTACCAATCTACATAGTTTCCATGGGATATTGGTGTCTTTAGGCCAACATCGTCCAGGCCAAATTGATCTATAATATCTAGAACCTCACTCTGTCTCTCAGACAGAATCTTATCTTTCCGTTCCTGTAGTGATAAAAGTGACTTAATGCTAGAAATTCCGAGAAGTGCAATCGAGCTAGAAAGTTTTTCTATGCGACCCAGAAGGTATAGCTCCACCAGAAACAGGTGATTGTCTTCATTTCTCAGATGTTTTTCTGCAGAACTGGCGGAATATATAGACCCTAAAGCGTCCAGCATGTTTATCATTCTTTCTGACGCCATGTTCCAGAGATGGAAATAATCAATCTTAGACTTCGAAGAAAGCAAGGCAAAAATTTCAGTGTGCATAGATAGATAATACTTCCTGAGTATATCCGCGAGGTCGGCGATCTTAGAATTCCGAGGAGGATCTGGTAAGTTGGGTTCTTTACTTAGAAGATCCCGCGCAGCTTTTTGCATTATTACCAGGTTGTCCCCCTCAGCGGTAATACACCCGTTGATCGTGGCGTAGTACTCGGAAAATTTATTCACAGAGAACATTCCTTGGGCACCACACAGCTCCCGGCACTTAACGACCACATCTCTTGCAAGCCATGTTGTCAGGGACTTTGAAATGGAAATTTCTGTCTTCAGATCCACTGGAATAGGGCTCCTGTCATTTTCATATTCAGAAGCCTGGATGCAGAGATCAAACGTCCAGAATGAGTGCACTATAACTCCAGTAGCATACTCAATTAACGGCCTGGAGAACGAGTAATAACGAAGCAACGGAACATCCCCCTCCACGGAGAAGGTTTTACGCTGACGGCCGTACCTGTAGGTTATGTACAAAGCCGCTTTTCCAACGCCGATTCCACCTGCTGCCATGCATATTTTTCCAAACTGTACTCTCTGCATGGCCATCAGAAATCTCTCTCTGTAGCTGCTTTCGTATAGTTTGATAACTCCATCTTCTCGAAGGTTAAGAATGTTTCCTCCCAGCATGGATTCATATGGAAGAACGACTCTATCAAAGCTTGTAATACAGTTGTCCAAGCCAAAGTTGGGTTTACGTTCTATCTCCGTAATTCTAACTCCATCTCTAACATGACCATCTTTGTGCAATGGAACCAAGAATGGGACTATTCCAAAGTCCTCGCCCTTCACTTTAAGTCTAGCCATTACTACAGCTATTTTGGGAAGGCAGCAAAGGGAAGTGTTGGGCATAAACTTGTAGGATTCTACCCCGGCTGAATTAAGTATGAAAACTCTCTTTTCCAGGTTGTATTCAGCTTCCGTTTTCATGGAGACAACGTTATTACCGTAGCCGACCTCGGTAGCAAGATAAACGCCAATAGCGTTGCCCCGGCTCAATTTACCGTAGCACTCAGCCACATAGCCGGAATCTCCCCCTAGTGCTCGTATCGTTCCAATGCAAAGGTTGTAGTGTATAGAAAGGGCGGCAAATAGTGCGCCGTCATGCACCGCGCTAACCTCATGAAGGGAGAGAAGCTTCAGCGGGTCACAAACGAAATCCTCCCCGGCGGAACTTATTGAGATAATGGCTGACATCTTTTCATATAGGTCAGTATTTTCTTTGCGTCTATCAATTTTTAATATATCAAAAATTGATTCATAAGTCGCCTTGGAATAGCCGCTGATAATGGATCCTCCAACAGGGATCGAATTTTTTTCTGTCATAACTGCCCCGGGGAGATTGAATAATTATTTTCCGAAAATTAAAGCTTACTGTGTGATCTTGGTCGAGAGATTTTCGTGCCTAAAAGCGGAACATCGAGACCTTTTTGTAGAGCCGTTCACACCGGAAAGTGCTCGAATCCGCATCAGTTCTGGTTTGGTGTGCGTGGCGCATCCTACGTCACGGGGTAGAATGGCTATTTTATAGGCGATCCTAAGTAAAAATTACCAAAATTATGAAGTTCAATGCAATATTTGGCAACGCCCAGGCCGCCATTGCGAAAACTGATGGATCGCGACCAGCTTTGGTATACAGTGCTGTGTCTCTATCCCGCTATAAAATCCGCAATCTCAATCGTCAGAGAAGAGGGAGTGGTGGCGACCAAAATGTAACGGTGTTATAAATTTGAGACTGTAAATTAAATTGTGTAACTGCTCATGCCCCCGTACTCTGCACCGGAGGATACCATGAGCAGAACAATGGACAACAAAGATCTCGAACAGCAACTCCAGGCTC
>NZ_JCBAJA010000067.1:0-2355 GCF_059834885.1 Microbulbifer sp. SE14
ACAGCGCGTTGCGGCCGCATAAGCACAACGACGGGTTGCCGCCCAATGTGGCAGAGCAGGCCTACTGGAAAACTCAAAAGACGGTGGCCTAAATCACTTGACCACTACATAATAAGCATGGGGCTCTTGATCACTCGAATGATTTATTTAGAAAGTTGGTGTAGGCAATTGATTTAGAAGGAAAAATTTATCTTTGTATGCGGTTGGATAACGGTGCACAATAGCCAAATGATAAAGAGCCATTGGCTTCTGAATAAAACTGTTAACTGATAAAGCAAAGAAATGAATACTCTCGGGGCAATATTCGAACTTTTTAAGCAGCGGGCTACTTCTTGCCTATATTGCCATCACACAATCAAGCACGACGAGATAGTTTGTCCTGGTTGTGAAACAGTGTATTCAAAGCAAGAAAAGCAGCTTATTGAAAATCAGGCTAACCGAAGGTTTCGAATTGGTGTGGCTATGGGCATAATAATAATTCCAATTTATGCAGTGGTATTCTTCTTCATTCTAGGAGGTTTAGCGTGATGTTCTCAGATCCGAGCCTGCTCTCAGTTAACCAGGCAGTGCAGCCGACGGCTAAGTTTGTGCACTTTTGCGCTGTAGCTGCGCTCCATTATCGCGCAAAAGCGCACAAACTTAGCCGCGGCTGATTGCGACGCTATAAGGCAATGCAATGTGGAAGCATGTAATCGTATCGAGTATTCAAGCGGCATTTGTAGGTGCGTTGATACTGGTGCTACTTAGCTCTACTGCGTTCGGCGGAGCTGCTGTTTTTTTTGGATTCATTGTATTTCCTATAGCATTTTCATGGTGTGTTATTTTCGCATACCCACTGATCAAGATTCGTCAAAAATATCGAATTCCTGAATGGTCGTACTTCCTGATTTATTTGGTTTCAGGGTTTGTACTGGGAGCAATAACACCAGTATTAGTGTTCGGTGTCTCGGTCAAATAATTTAGTCTTCAGGCGTCGACTTTTCTCGGGCTATATGGCGTAATTGGTGGCGCCAGTGCAATTGCAGCTTGGAATTATGTCCGTAGGAACGTCGCCTTATAACCAGGCTAGGCTGTATGCTCCGGCTGGCAACGTTAGCCTTAAAAGTGAGTAAAGTAATGACAGCATGGCTAGGACTTATAGGTGCAATATCAGGTACGGCAATTGGGGGAATAATTGCTTACTACACAGCAGCGCAAAAGCTTAAGCATGAACGCAACCTAGATAAACATAAGCGGTTAATTTCGTCATTTGAGTCAATTCATGAGCTTCTATCAAAGGTGTCGGATCAGGCTTCGATCTTGAATATGGGAATACTGGGTGATCTAGGATATGGGAATCGCCTTAAAGGAGACCTCATTAAAGAAAAAGTGCCACTTGACCGCCTACGTATGCTAGTGGATTTCTATGCACCAACAATTAGAGATGAAGTGCAAGGGATTTCTGATCAGTTAGCTATTATAGTCCGCGCTGCTACAGAAGTACTTCTTCAGAAAAATAGAACTGAAGACTGGAAGGAGAAAACTGTTGAGGCATCATCTATCGCGTCTGTAGAACTTACTAAGCTATCCAAGAAGGCACAAGAGAAATTATCAGTTCTTGTGAAGCCAATAGTGGAACCAGGCTAACAAGACGCTGCTGAGGAACAGTTTACTTTATGCATCTTTTTGCGACTCGCTACGCTCACATTTTCGCACAAAGATACATAAAGCAAACTGCCCCAGAGCGCAACGTTAGCCAACACAAGGAGGTTTCATGTTTAAGAAAAGAAGAAGTATCAAGCTCGGGAAAGGTGTAAGGCTAAATGTCGGCAAGAACGGCATTACCAGCCTATCTGTCGGCGAAAAAGGTCTTACGCTAAATACTGGAAAGAAAGGTGTTAAGGCCACAGCTAGTGTTCGTGGAAGCGGCTTGTCTGCAAGCGGGTACATAACGAAATCTAAGTCAAATTCTAAAGCACCAGAAGAGTACACGAGTGAAGGTTCAGGGTCAGCTATATTGTGGCTTATCCTTATAGGTATCATCATTTGGGTGGTCTTGCGCTAGGTGCGAACAATTCGCTGCTGAGCGGCTTGAGCCGTATGCGAGGAAATCCGCACGTACGGTTCTTATAGGGCTGGGGCGGTGACGGCTCCTGGCTACTCGGCAATTCATGATGAAAAAGTGCGGTGGTAAGACATTAATCCCAAATATTCGCTATAACGCGAGCATCGTGGACTCGATTGGCCTCGTGATTCTGTTGGGGTTGAGGGTGTTCAAAACTCTGTGTCAGCCAAATAGCCTCACAGGCTGATGTATTTCTCCAGGCGGTCCGGGAAGTGGATCGTCAGCTGTGATAGCGTCAGGTTCCAGTTCTG
>NZ_JCBAJA010000068.1:0-2154 GCF_059834885.1 Microbulbifer sp. SE14
CACCCGGGCGTACTGGTAGCGGCTGATATCGCCGGACTTGTGCTGCACCTCGAAGTGGGAACTGCTGCTGAGCGAGTTGCCGCCCAGCAGTGTTACCGTCGCGTAGTCGGTAACCTCCGTCTGGTAGACGGAACCGGCCTGGCCGTAGCTGCCGCTCACCAGCATCAGATGCTGGCCGTTCAGGCACAGGCGGTCCTCCACCTGGCCCAGGTAGGGGCGGTTCTCATTGCCCACGGCGGCGATATTGGGGCAGCGGTAGACGGCGCCCCTGGCCGCCTCCAGGCTCCAGCCCACGCCCACAACGCCGTTGCCGCCGCCGCTGCTGTAGCTGAGGCCCACCTTCGGCTGCATGCCATTGCGGCCCGGCGGTACCGGCATCTCCACGCCGTAGCTGACATTGCCGCCGCTGATGCTGGCGGACTCGCTCAGGCTGCCGACGTACTCGCTGGCGGGTACAGGCAGCGGAACCACGCCCGCGTCGTCCACCAGGCCCTCGACGGTGATATTGACCATCACTTCGCCACCGGGAGTGGAGGTGCAGCCGGCGTCGTTGCAGGCCTCTACCCGATAGCGATAGAGATCATTCTCGCGGACCGTGTCGGTATAGGAGGTGCCAGTGAAATCACCATCCTCGCCCTTCACAACACTGTCCGGCCCAAAAATGGCCGGCAAACCGACTCTCCGCTCCCGGTAAACCTTGTAGTAATCCGCGGCGCTACCGCCGCTAAGACTCCAGGACATGGATACAGAGCCATCGCTGCTGTCGGACGGCGCGGAGGACCAGGACACCAGCGGCGCGTAGAGGAAGTCCAGCGACACCGTGTTGCTCCACTGGCCGCAGATGGGAGCGCCGTCCATCGGGTTGTCCTTACAGGCCCGCACCCGGAAGCTGTAGGAGCCTTCGGAGTGGCCGGTGATATCGAGGTCCGTGGTATTTGCATCCACCGTATCAAGGGGCTGCCAGACATACTCGGCACCCAGGCCCTTGTGCTGGATCTCGTAGTGACCGAGGGGGCCGTTGTCCCCCGGCGCATCCCAGCTGAAAATCGCGTTGCCCAGCACTTCGGTTGCGGTTATCTGCGGGTTGCGGGGTTGAAAGGGTTTCTTTACCACATGGACCGCGGCATCCGGCAGCGGGCTGTAGCCGCCACAGCCGGCCTTGTTACAGGCCCTGACCCGAAAGCGGTAGGTGCCATCAGGCTTGCCCTGCACCTGGTAACTGGTGGCAGTGGTCGTACCGATATCATCGTAAATATGCAGGAAGCGGTTCTGCTGCACCTTGTAGTAGGTTGTCACACCCGATGTTGGGGCGCTCCAGCTCAGGTTAAAAGTGCCATCGGTATCCACCCGCTCGCCGCCGAGACTGCCGGGCGAAGAGGGCTTCGGCTGTACGGTGACGCTCTTGCTGGCGCTGTACGAGGAACAGGCATTGGGCACCCCCGGCTCGGTGCTGATGCAGAGTTTGGCCTTGTAATAGCGCTTGCCGGAGGAGTAGCTGAACTGTTTCGAGGTATTGGGGCCCGTGTACTTCTTGAAGTACCAGTAACCATTGGAACTCTCCCACAGCTCATAGGTGGCCCCGCCGCCTCCCCCACTCCAGGACACCGTGTAGGTGCCGAAGGAGTACTGGGGTGCGCTTACGGTGGGGGCGGGTACTGCCGCCGATGCTAGGGAGGAGAAAACCCCGAAAGACAGCAACAGTAAAACAGAGACAAATCCATTGCCGTGTTTCTTTGAAGGGACGGTTAAGGAAGGCACTGCTACACCCCAATCTATATTCTTTTGATGAGGGTGTTATTTTTTCAGGTTTCCCAGAAAAGCAGTAAGCCAGATAGGCCACTACCTAGCGACTCAGGACAAACCAAGGGCTACACAAAAGATTAAAAATGAGGGGAGCATAATCACTTACCAATAAAACCGGAAAGCTCGCGAGCGCGGGCTTAAACTGTAGCAATTCAGACTTGATCTGACAGTTACCGGTTCGCGAGGCTGTAAATAATTCTGTGTAACCGCCCATGCTTCTGGTTACAGGTAATCGGCGAGGCGATCACCAAATTCGATCATAAAACGGTTTAGCGCTGGCTTCCAGTTGCGGATAGGCATCGTCCATTTTTTCGCTGCGGACTGCATGGCCAGGAAGACCACCTTCATCGC
>NZ_JCBAJA010000069.1:0-1709 GCF_059834885.1 Microbulbifer sp. SE14
CGTATGCGCACAGCTCGCTGCCGGCGCCGGACAGCGGGCTGTACTGCCAGAAGCGCTCCTGGCCCAGGCCGTTGACGGTGTAGGCCAGGGCGTCGTCGCCGTAGCTGCTGGGGGCGCGGTTGTTGATCCAGGCGTGGGTGCCCTTGGTAAGGCTGTGGGGCTGTTGGTACTGCCCGCTGTTCAGGTTGACACCGCCACTCAGGGTACTGCCGGTCATGTTCTGGATGTTGTAGCAGAGGTCGGCGAGACCATCGCCGTTGGCGTCGCACACCTGGGACCAACCCAGCGGCAGTTCCAGCCCGGTGGCCTCGCTACTCAGGGATACGGTGGTGTGATTGCTCCAGACGAACGACAGCTTGCGGTAGCCGAAGATGGCCCGGTTATAGAGCTGGGACTTGCCGGCATTGGCACTGAACAGGTTCGGCTCCGACTGGCCGGCATTGCAGTAGGGCGTGCTGGTCTCGCCGCCCTGGTTCTCGCCGACCCCGTGGACTTCGACAAAGCAGAAGTCGGTCACCAGATTGTCCGGCACCAGCAGTTCGTCCTGGCCGTCGCCATCGTAGTCGATGCTGAGCACGCCGTGACTGAGATGGTTCTGCAGCCCGAAGCTGCCGGAGACACTGGCGGTGATATAGCCGGCGGCGCCGTCGTTGATCTGCAGCACGGGGCTGCCGCTCTCCCGCAGCATCAGGCGGTCCTGCAGACCGTCGCCGTTGGCATCCAGGCCGACCACCCGGGTGGTGGAGGCCACCTGGTAGGGGCTGACCTGCAGATCGCCAAAGCTGAGGGTTGCGCCCTGCTTTTGCGCGTAGGCAATCAGGTCATCGGGCAGGTTGCCGGCGCGGTTCTCGCTCCAGCCGTTGAACAGCAGGTCCGGCAGGCCGTCCTCGTTGAGGTCGGTGATCTCGGCGAGGTTGTAGAATGAGAACTCGCTGATATCGTCCGGGTTGGGCACGCTGACCGAGTCGCAGAATTCGAGCGCGGAGAAGTCCTCGCTGTAGTCGGTGCAGTTCAGCCTGACGACGTCGGTGCCATCGGCGTAGTGGATCAGCACATCCGGCCGGCTGTCGGCATTGAAGTCCGCCACCCGGAAGCGAACAACACTGCCGGACAGGGCCAGGTCAGTGTCGATGATAGTGGTCTCCACCTGGGCAGGCGTGCCAGCAGAGACATAATCCATGCTGATCACATCCAGCTTCTGGTCGGCACCCACAGCGAGGAAGTCCCGCTTGCCGTCGAGCAGCATATCCGCCGGACCGTGATCGCCGGTAAATTTACCCGGTAGGGCAAAGCCGATATCCGACTCGGGGATCGCTGATCCCGGCATGCTGGAGAGCTGCAGGTATCTGTCGGTACGGTTCCAGGTGTCGTCCGGGTTCCGCTCTATGATCTCCTTGATGCTGTCCGACTTACCGTCGCCGTCGTAGTCGCCGATAAAGTAAGTCTGGGTCTCCTCGCCCTCGATCAGGGTCGCCTGGACAAAGTCCCGCGGCTGATCGTTGTAGGCATAGATGGACTTCGGCAGGCAGCCGCCGCTGCCGTCACAGATCTGCAGCTCCTTCAGCAGGGAGCGACCGCTGAGCGCGCTGGCCTCGTAGGTCAGGTCCATCGAGTGCACCAGGGTGGAGCCCAGGTAGGTTTCGATGCGCTGCAGGCGCTGGGTACCGTAGTCGCGCCCGCCCTGGTGCTTGTAGCCGTAGAACTTCTCC
>NZ_JCBAJA010000070.1:0-1691 GCF_059834885.1 Microbulbifer sp. SE14
CGTATGCGCACAGCTCGCTGCCGGCGCCGGACAGCGGGCTGTACTGCCAGAAGCGCTCCTGGCCCAGGCCGTTGACGGTGTAGGCCAGGGCGTCGTCGCCGTAGCTGCTGGCAGAGCGACTGTTGACCAGCACATGGGTTCCCCTGGGTAAAACCCACAGCGGCACATATCTGCCCGCATTCTCAATGGTCCCCAATTCACCACCGAGCAATCCATATCCGGTCAGGTGGTGGATGTTATAACAGACATCGGCCAGCCCATCGCTGTTACTGTCACAGGCCCAGGCCTGCCCCAGCGGCAAATCCAGAGCGGTGGATTCCGCTACCAGAGTTGCTGCGGTGTGACTCTGCCAGTCGAACGTCAATTTCCGGTAATTGAATATCGCCTGGTTGTACAGGTGGGACTTTGCCGGGTTACCACTAAACAGCTCTTCGGCGTCCCGTCCGCTGTTGCAGTAGTCCAAAATAACAGCCTCAGACTCTCCATTGGTCTGCTCCTCCAGGTAACAGAAGTCGCGCACCAGGCTGTCCGGGACCAGAAGTTCGTCCTGGCCGTCTCCGTTGTGATCAAGAGCAAATACCCCGTGCGCCAGGTGGCGCTCAATGCCGAAGCTGCCAGAGATGTCGACGTCAGTATAAGCGCCTCCTGTATTGATCTTGAAGTATATATCTCCGTTGGAGTGGACCACCAACCGATCCGGGAGGCCGTCGCCATTGGCATCCAGTGTGATCAACCTGCTTCCATCGGCAACGTCGTAGGGGTTTGACTCTATCTCGCTGAAGCTGAAATTGCCCGCGGATTTCTGTCCATAGGATACAAACTCATCGCCAAAATCTATATCGGTTACCGACGTTTCATGGAAGACGATATCCGGGATTCCATCCTGGTTAATATCCTCTATTCGTTTTACTCCGACCGAATCTGAGCCGGGTATTGAGACAGAGCTGCAGAATTGGAGCGACTGAACCTCGGCATCGTAATCCGTACAGTTAAAGTAGACTTTGTCAACGCCCGTGTAGTAAACCAGAATATCCGGCTTCCCATCGATATTGAAATCACCGACAAAGAATTCGGACACTGAATCCGTTAGAGACAAATCAGTTTCAACAATGGATATCTCGGGACTCTGTGTACCGGAGCCATAGTTGACACTGAGAACATCCAGCTTTTGGTCATCCCCGATGTCAAACTCATCGTTCTTGCCGTCGAGCAGAATGTCCGAAGGCCGGCCTCCCCTGCCTGGCTTGTTACGGAAGGCCAAGGGTACATCCTCGAGGTCAATCGGCTCAGCCGGTGCACTGGACAGGATCAGGCGCCTAGAATCAGTTACAACGTTACCGTTACCCGGAGCAGATTCATCCCAGTGCCTGCGGACCTCGACGCTGTCCTGCCGACCATCTCCGTCGTAATCTCCGACAAAATAGACTTCATCATATTCGCCCTCGATCAGGGTCTCCTGCACAAAGTCCCGCGGCTGATCGTTGTAGGCATAGATGGACTTGGGCAGGCAGCCGCCGCTGCCGTCACAGATCTGCAGCTCCTTCAGCAGGGAGCGGCCGCTGAGCGCGCTGGCCTCGTAAGTCAGGTCCATCGAGTGCACCAGGGTGGAGCCCAGGTAGGTTTCGATGCGCTGCAGGCGCTGGGTACCGTAGTCGCGCCCGCCCTGGTGCTTGTAGCCGTAGAACTTCTCC
>NZ_JCBAJA010000071.1:0-1668 GCF_059834885.1 Microbulbifer sp. SE14
TAACGAGGCTGTAGAAAAACTGTTTCAGGGAATTAGCTCTTCTAGCCATACTTTTGTCGTTCATAGGGGCTGATTTAAACACAGCCCATTTACATAGTCATTCAATTCGGACAGAAAATCACCTGACAGGTGTCAATAGCCTTTCGGCTCACTGAATCGCTCCATAATTCATCAATTTCTCAATATTGTGCACCAGGCAGAACATCCGCCATTGTCCCTGCACCTTGTCTCTACCGCGCAACGAGAACCTATTCAGGCCTTTGTTGAACCCTGTATTGCCGAATACTGGTTCCACCACAGACATGCGATGTCCATAGATCACTTTTCCTTCCCGGCTGTCGACACGTCGCTTCATCCAGTCCGTGGCGGTGTGGCCATTGGTGGTGGTAATCGATACCTGGCGACCGTGCCCCTCTCTTGTCTCGGCGGCGCTCGGATTGCGCATACACTGGTCTTTTAGGTGACAGTTGCGACAGTCGGTCAGGTTACCTTCGAAGGCCAGCTTTACTTTACCTTTGACAGATCGAGATTCACCAACGAACCAGAGAGACTTCCCGGCCGGGCAGATACAGATCTTGTTTTTGGCATCGATCTGAAATTCGCTGGCCGGGATGATCTTCTTCTGGCCCTTGGCATTGTATTGATTCCGCTTACCGTACTTCTTTTTCTGCTTAGAGAAAGCTTTGTCTCTGGATCGGAATTTACTGTCAGGGATGTAGGCGTTGATGTTCTCTTGGCGGAGATAGTCATTATTCTCCTCGCTGGAGAATCCGGTATCCGCAGTCACGATCACCTGGCTTTTGAGGATATCGTCATGCATGCCGGTATCACGATACCGCTTTCTGATGCCGTCCAGAATTGACTTCAATGTATGCTGTTCCTGCCCAGATCCAAAGGCCTGGGCTTCGACAATGATCTGGTGTTCCTTGTCGACGGCGGCGATACCGTTGTAGCCCTGTATTGTGCCCTTGCTGGTAGTCATCTTGGCGGATTCGTTGTCAGTGATATTACTCTTTACTTCTTTTTGGCTCTTTCCTTGCCCCTTCCTTGGGGTTGCCGTCTTTAGGAACTGATCAATCTTGTCGAAGTGCCTCTGGAGGGTTTCAGTGGCCTGAGCGAGCTGCTTCTTTCGGTCTCGCTCTTGGGGCTTTCTCCCGTCGAGCCGCTTATGCTCTTCCATGCAATGTCGGATCTTTTTCTGGATCTTGTCTCGCTTCTGTTCCAGCTCTTTGAAAGTACCGGAATGCTCCTTTGAGGCGTTCGAGGACATTTTGCAGCCATCAATGGCGAAGAGTTCATTGCCAATCAGGCCCTGCTGGTCGCATACCAGCAATACCTGCTCGAACACGGATTCGATAGCGTCGGGGTAGCCGCTGACAAAGTTCGCGATACTGGTGAAGTGGGGGACTGCGTCACAGGAGAGAGCTTTGAAGATGATGTTATGTTCACATTGCCACTGGATCTCGCGGCTGGAGGTGATGCCTTTGGCGTAGGCAAACAGAATGATCTTGAGGAGAATCGCTGGATCATAAGCGGCTCTGCCACCCTGGTCATTGCTGTACTTGTTGTAGAAGGGGGAGAGATCGATATGGCCATCGATCAGACGATGGAGGGTGAACTCGAAAGTGCCGGGCTGGAGCTGGTCTTCGAAGTTGATGACGACCATCG
>NZ_JCBAJA010000072.1:0-1415 GCF_059834885.1 Microbulbifer sp. SE14
TTCCAGGATCGCTGCATCATGAGCGGTAATTGTAAAAACGTCAGGAGTATCCATGAGGCGAGTATACGTGAACTCAAATCACGTAACCTTATTTTCCGCATGGCCCACTAGCAGCTGTTTGTTAGGCGACATACTTCGATTCTTGCTGCGCCAACTCAGGGGGTAACTCACCCCACTGTTGTCTTGCATGCTGAAACATAACCCTCTGGGTGAAACCCCCGTGTATTTCCCCAGGCTTATTGATAACAACCCAGTCCTCTATTTCATTGATGCTGTGCTCGTGCAGCCGCTCTAGCTTTCCATTATGTGTAACTGGAGGGGTGTAATAACGAACACTTAGAGTTTTCTCTCTGACTTCTAAGACTTCAGCCCATAAGTGCTCAACAATACCTTCACTGGTGGTGAAAGGAACCTTTACCTGAGCTTCTTGATAATCTCGTGAAATCAATTCCTTAAATTCATCGATTGTGGATTTCGCTTTATCCATTGCTTCCAGCATTAGCGGATCATCATCTGCGATTTCCAAAGGTGGGTATTCAGGCTTATTTCTACTGATAAACCACCACCAACAAACCGCCAACAAAATTACTACAGTGAATATTATTCCGATGCTCATAATTCCTTTCGCCTACCGAGGCTGTAGAAAGACTATTTCATAGAATCAGATCTTCCAGCCATAATTTTATTGTTTATAGAGACTGATTTAAACACAGCTCATTTACATAGTTAATCAATTCGGCCAGAAAATCACCTGACAGGTGTCAATAGCCTTTCGGCTCACTGAATCGCTCCATAATTCATCAATTTCTCAATATTGTGCACCAGGCAGAACATATGGCCAGCTTTACTTTACCTTTGATAGATCGAGATTCACCAACGAACCAGAGAGACTTCCCGGCCGGGCAGATACAGATCTTGTTCTTGGCATCGATCTGAAATTCGCTGGCCGGGATGATCTTCTTCTGGCCCTTGGCATTGTACTGGTTTCGCTTGCCGTACTTCTTCTTCTGCTTAGAGAAAGCTTTGTCTCTGGATCGGAACTTATTGTCAGGGACGTAGGCGTTGATGTTCTCTTTGCGGAGGTAGTCATTATTCTCTTCACTGGAGAATCCGGTATCTGCAGTGACTATCACTTGGCTTTTGAGGATATCTTCATGGATGCCAGTATCACGGTACCGCTTTCTGATGCCGTCCAGAATGGACTTCAATGTGTGCTGTTCCTGCCCGGAACCAAAGGCCTGGGCTTCGACAATGACCTGATGCTCCTTATCGACGGCGGCGATGCCGTTGTAGCCCTGGATGGTGGGTAGTGTTCAGAATTCTGTGTCATTTCTTTACCATACGCAAAAAAGAGATGACTCATGACCAAACCTACGTTCGATATGGATGCCGCTGTCAAGGCGCTGCGTGAGGGC
>NZ_JCBAJA010000073.1:0-1348 GCF_059834885.1 Microbulbifer sp. SE14
GAGCCTGGAGTTGCTGTTCGAGATCTTTGTTGTCCATTGTTCTGCTCATGGTATCCTCCGGTGCAGAGTACGGGGGCATGAGCAGTTACACAATTTAATTTACAGTCTCCGGTTCGCCAGCAGGTGTCGAGGCTGTATCCGGCTTTTTAAAGCCGGATATACAGCCTGCTAGTTCTTTTATTCAGGGCTAAATTTTTTGAATCTCCCTAGGTCAGACATGTTGGGTCCGCCCATCATGCTCTCTCCTGCCACTATAAATCTTCCACGTCTAGTTACCCACAACGTTTTTGTTGGAGCCCAAACATTAACACCTAACTCATTTGCTAGCTGTTGAGCAAAACCATTACTACAAGCACCCGTGTTACAACTGAGAAGTCGTACATCTTGCCCTCGATAACCATTGTGCGCTCGAATCCTTTGCGCAAGCTGACGAGCATTCAGATGAACATTTCCCTTACCAAACCTTTCTAGCCTTATACTATGCGGACTTCCATGACCAACCACATCCAGTTTCCCATTGAAATTACTCTGGCTTCTTCTAGCATATTTGTTAAATTTGTCTTTAACCCTCATTAAGCGAAGGGTGCCTCCGTGCCCAGGAACAATAGACTCTTGGGGACCGACAACACCCGATACCACTCCTTCTGAGGCACCTCCAGAGCTAGCCGAACTTGGTACCGACTTAGTTTTTGGCCCTTTAAGCCCAATGAGTGACATCACCACGGCAAAACCAGCCTCACCCTCATTCTTGGCCGTTGATGTCTGAGCAACTAGGCAAGCCACTGGGAAAGACATACAGAGTCTACCGTATACATGAAGGGCACCACCTATAGCCCCACCAATAGCGGCATACATATTTTCCTGGAGGAATTCCTCCCTTGTTATCTCGCCGTTCAGATGTCGCTCAACCCGAGACTCGAACTGACAGGTTGCGATGGATTCACAGCCAGCAAGCCACTGATCGCCAGCCACTACAGGCGTGGCCACACCGTCGAAACTGACTCTCGCCCGAGGTGCCGGAGGGCTAGACTTTGCTCCCTGCTTGCCGTTACTGCTGTTGGCGATCTTGCTGCCTCCAGATTCAACAGTAACGCTGCTGGGACCCCAGCCTACATTGGCCATCTCCCACATCGCCTGGTCAGCCGTGCAATTTGCAGGCGCATCATTAGTAGGATTCGTACAGGCCCCCCGATATCCAGAGGGATCCACCATACTCAACGGATTGTTCATTACGTATGCGTAGGCATTCTGGCTCTGTGTACTTGTTTCGCTCTGGATATAGGGATCCACACTCATAAACCGCCCCAGCAGCGGGTCGTACACCCGGCCACCCATATGCACCAGCTTG
>NZ_JCBAJA010000074.1:0-1288 GCF_059834885.1 Microbulbifer sp. SE14
TAATCGTCACCAGTATCACAACGACAAAGCCCCGGCAGAGCTATCTGCCGGGGCTTTGGTGATTTTTACTGGTGTAAATTTAAAGACCCTCTGCTATTTTTCTTCCAGAAGTTCTCTACGCGAAAGCCTAGATTTTAGAGCAGGCCAATCGATCACTTGATACATAGCCTGAGTTTTACACTTATCCTGTTCAAGAGAAGGACATAGCTCAAATACCCTTCGACGCAAGTCAAGGCCTTCTGGCAAAAGCACATTCGGAGAGTCGTAAATAACGCTTGAGACCTCCTCTCCTTTGACTTGCTCAAATTCAAAGACTGCGGCACTACCATCCGTATTGATTTCTGGAAGCTCTTCCACGCAACTCTTCATCGCATCCGAAAGCAAATAGCTATCTTTATCGCCTACAAAAAACTCCCCTCTCCGTAAAAACTGGGGTCTTGCGGTCGCAAATATCAAATAATTCCTGTTCGTTTTCATGGAATGCATAGAGGAGAAAGTTATTTCCTTCTCTCCCAATGGGAGACCTATAGAGTCCAGAACCTCTCCATGATAAACAATTCCGCAATTACGCTTTACCCCGCCAAAGTCAAACTCCGCAACATCGGAAGAAACAATATTTACCTTTAAGATATATTCGTATTTCCCTGCCAGATCATCTAACTTTACAAATTTCTTCCCGACATCTAAAGAGAGTGCCTTTACAGGAAAAACCATCACAAAGGTAACCAGCAAAAATAGCTTACGGACCATAGAATTATTTCCCGTATATCGACCTAAACCTATCAACCGCATCCCAGCCCCGCTGTTCTGCATTCGGATGAAACCCTGTTGCGTTATCTTGAGAAACATCTATTCCCATCGAGTGAGCAGCCTCGTGACCAAACGACTGGATCGCAGCCTCAACTCTGCTTAATGGAACGCCGGTATAATTCACATCTCCCGTTTCAGGGTCGACAGACATTTTAAGCTTATAGCCTGCCTCGAACGAATCCTTGTACAACCTAATAAGCTTATTCTTGTAATCACCGTAAAGAATAACAGTCTCATCATTATTACAAGCGCTTTGCGCACAGGTAACCGGCATACGCCCCATTAGTATTTTATATTCATCTACAGCAAGCGCTTTTACACCTTCGCCAACTTCAATGCCAAGTTCGCTTCCATGTTCATAAATCCAATCGACCAGCTCTTGATCGGACATACTGTCAAAGTCAGGAGTTTTTTGGCCAGATTGAGCCGCAGCTTGCATTGCGACTGCAAAGGCAGCAGTCACGGCCCCATTTGCAAA
>NZ_JCBAJA010000075.1:0-1256 GCF_059834885.1 Microbulbifer sp. SE14
TGTAGTGGCATAGTGAATCTGGTCACCTGGTTTTGAGTGTATGATCACTCACAGAGAAAGTCAGGTGGATATGATGACGAAGAAGAGAAATTTCAGCCCGGAATTCCGTCTGGAGGCAGCCCAGCTGGTGGTTGACCAGGGCTACACAGTGAAAGCGGCCTGCGAAGCCATGGGGGTTGGTAAGTCCACCATGGAGTATTGGGTGCGCCGCCTTCGAGCCGAGCGATCAGGCAAGGCGCCACAAAAAGGTGAGGCGTTGACGCCGGAACAACGTGAGATTCAGGAACTGAAGCGCAAGCTGCGGCGGGTGGAGGAAGAGAAAGAAATATTAAAAAAGGCTACCGCTCTCTTGATGTCGGACTCCCTGAGCAATTCTCGATAATCGAGCGACTTGAAGAGAGCTATGCGGTGCAACACTTGTGTCAGGTGTTTGGGGTGCATCGCAGTAGCTACCGGGCTTGGCGTGACCGGGACAGAAGGCCCTGCGAGGCGGAGCAGAAGCTGCTGGATCAGGTTGTCGAGGCGCATGAAGCCAGTAATGGCTCTGCCGGTGCTCGCAGCATTGCAAAAATGGTAACGCAGGCCGGAACGCCACTGAGTCGATATCGTGCCAGCAGACGGATGAAACAGTTGGGGCTGGTGAGCACGCAACCGCCAAGCCACGCTTACAAGAAGGCTGAACAGCCGCATCTGGACATCCCGAATCATCTTGATCGGGAGTTCGATGTAAAGGAGCCTAATCAGGTTTGGACCGGCGATATTACCTATATCTGGACAGGGGCGCGTTGGGCTTACCTGGCAGTGGTAATCGATTTGTTTTCCCGCAAACCCGTAGGCTGGGCGTTGTCCTTGTCTCCGAATACGGAACTGGTAAAGAAGGCCCTAACGATGGCCTACGAATCGCGTGGAGAGCCACCGGAAGTCATGTTTCATTCAGATCAGGGTTGCCAGTACACCAGTCTGGGCTTCCGACAGCTGCTCTGGAGATATCAGATGCGGCAGAGTCTCAGTCGCCGAGGGAATTGCTGGGATAACGCCCCGACAGAGCGGTTCTTCAGGAGCTTGAAAACGGAGTGGGTCCCGGAAACCGGATATCTATGCTTTGCCTCGGCGAAGCAGTCGATCACGGACTATATTATCGGCTATTACAGCGCGTTGCGGCCGCATAAGCACAACGACGGGTTGCCGCCCAATGTGGCAGAGCAGGCCTACTGGAAAACTCAAAAGACGGTGGCCTAAATCACTTGACCACTACA
>NZ_JCBAJA010000076.1:0-1228 GCF_059834885.1 Microbulbifer sp. SE14
AAAGCACGTTTGCTCCGATCCATACCGGATAATTTCCTGATTTTATGATGGGCTCAAGCTCCTTAAACCCTTTTCTTGTTATTGCAAATATGACCATGATCGAAATTTAACGCAGAGCTCTGGGGCAGCCTACTATATGCATCTTTTTGTGTGAGAATACGAGCGTAGCGAGCCACACAAAAAGGTGCATATAGTAGGCTGTCCCCCAGCAGCGAATTGTTAGGCGGAACTACGCACTAAATCTCCGGATTTGGAGTTGGGTCAGGTATCTCAATGTTATTAGAATAGGTACAAGGCTCTAGCAAAACTCCATTAACCTTCAGCTGAGCAATCACTGTAACATGTACTTTTGTGCCAAAAACTCCATGGTAATGGTGGGTGCTTATATCCCAATTGCGCTCACTTGTCCCAAGATTTTCTGGCTCACTCCTAGAACAAGAAAATACGTCAAAGAAAAATGTATTACCTCCATAACCATGAGTAAGGCGTATTACTACAGCGCCTAGTGCTCCCCCACTATATGGATGAACGCTTGAATCAATTTCGAGATGAACTGAAGAAGTACTCTGGGGCTGGACGGCTCCAGATGTATCGCCAGGCCTCCATTCTTTAGATTGACCAGAGTGGTACACATTGCTCGGATTATTAAGGCTAAACCCCGAGGGAAGTTCATTTGATATGACTTTAGTTTGTACCACCTCGCCAGCATCATCTTTTAAAACAAGAAAAAAAATATTACCAACTTGATCAAAATAATAACAACTAGCCCTACAGTTTTCCTTAGACTCACGCGTTAAAAGATTGTTTGCATACAAAGAACTAGAAAATATAGTGAGTACTGAAAATATAATTAACTTTATTGTCACGATATCCTTCCTTTGATCGGTTCAATTTTCCATGTTACATGTACATACAGCGTTCCCAGAGAGTACTGCAGATAATAGACATACACGTTTGCGATTATTCTTTATACAGATGCTAATATAGATTGCAACGCCCAAGTCTAAATCGCAGCAGCAAGACTAGCAAAACTAAACCTTCAAATAAGTTCAAATTTTGACGCTGAAGACTCGTATTTGGCGCAACTACTTCCTTACTAGTTGTCACTCGGCGCGTCTAACGAGGCTGTAGAAAAACTGTTTCAGGGAATTAGCTCTTCTAGCCATACTTTTGTCGTTCATAGGGGCTGATTTAAACACAGCCCATTTACATAGTCATTCAATTCGGA
>NZ_JCBAJA010000077.1:0-1209 GCF_059834885.1 Microbulbifer sp. SE14
GCTGTTTCAATTATGGCGCCCAAACGAGTAAAAGCCGGATTAGCCTGTGGTTCTGTGGCAGCAGTTGCTCTAGCAGTCTACATGTCCGCTCAGTCCATGTGGTTGGGGTTATTGGCAGGTATGCCAATTGTGGTAGCTTTGCACTTAGTATGGCTAAATAGGTCCTACCTAGCCCATGGTTAACAAGGCCAGTCAGTACGCTCCGGCGCTGCGCGCCTCCGCCGGACGGCCTACGCAATGCGCTTCGCGCAAAAAACGCTACGGCCGCCGCTGCTGGCGGCGTTCAGGTTGTAGAAAAACTCTTAAAACCCAGCGATTTTTGGTAAAATTTGACCCTCAAAGGGAGGGGATATGCCAAATTTCAGGAAATACAGCTACAGCCAGGACGCTATGGTCGTCATCAACTTCGAAGATCAGCTCCAACCCGGCACTTTCGAGTTCACTCTCCATCGCCTGATCGACGATTATATCGATCTCTCCCCTTTCTACGACCAGTACAGCAATGACCAGGGCGGCAGAGCTGCCTACGATCCAGCGATTCTGCTCAAGATTGTCCTCTTTGCCTACGCCAAAGGCATAACCTCCAGCCGCGAGATCCAGTGGCAATGTGAACATAACATCATCTTCAAAGCCCTCTCTTGCGATTCCGTTCCTCACTTCACCAGCATCGCAAGTTTCGTTAGTGGCTACCCAAACGCCATTGAGTCCGTCTTCGAGCAGGTACTGTTAGTCTGTGACCAGCAGGGTCTGCTGGGCAATGAACTCTTTGCTATCGATGGTTGCAAGATGTCCTCAGATGCCTCGAAGGAGCACTCCGGCACCTTAAAAGAGCTGGAACAGAAGCGGGACAAGATCCAGAAAAAGATCCGGCATTGTATGGAGGAGCACAAACGGCTAGACGGGAGAAAGCCCCAAGAGCGAGACCGAAAGAAGCAGCTCGCCCAGGCCACTGAAACCCTCCAGAAGCACTTCGATAAAATTGATCAGTTCCTAAAGACGACAACCCCAAGGAAGGGGCAGGGAAAGAACCAGAAAGAAGTAAAGAGCAATATCACCGATAACGAATCTGCCAAAATGACCACAAGCAAAGGCACCATCCGAGGGTGTTCAAAACTCTGTGTCAGCCAAATAGCCTCACAGGCTGATGTATTTCTCCAGGCGGTCCGGGAAGTGGATCGTCAGCTGTGATAGCGTCAGGTTCCAGTTCTG
>NZ_JCBAJA010000078.1:0-1144 GCF_059834885.1 Microbulbifer sp. SE14
GTTGTTTCGTCGCCTTGCGGATAACGCTGTTAAGGGACTCAATGGCGTTGGTGGTGTAGATTACTTTCCGGATCTCTGGCGGATACTCAAACAGGGTGATCAGGTTCGGCCAGTGGGCTGTCCAGGACTTGCTGATCTGCGGATACTTGTCGTCCCACTTCTCCGCAAAGCGCTCCAGCTCCGCCTGTGCCGCCGTTTCACTGGCTGAGGTGTAAACGTCCTTCAGGTCAGCCGTTACGGCCTTGTAGTCCTTCCAGGAGACGTATTTCAGCGAGTTGCGGACCATATGCACGACGCACAGTTGAACCTTGGTCTCCGGGTATTCCGCCGCAATGGCTTCAGGGAAGCCTTTCAGGCCGTCCACGCAGGCGATCAGGATGTCTTGCAGGCCGCGGTTCTTCAGCTCTGTGAGCACGGATAGCCAGAACTTGGCACCTTCCGTTTCCGCCAGCCACAGGCCCAGTAGCTCCTTCTGCCCCTCCATGTTGACGCCAAGAGCGACGTACATGGCCTTGTTGATGACCCGCTTGTTCTGGCGGATCTTAAGGACGATGCAGTCCAGGTAGACAATGGGGTAGACAGGGTCAAGGGGCCGGCTCTGCCACTCGGTGACCGCCTCCATGACCTGCTCGGTAACCTTGGAGATCAGTGTCGCCGAGACGTCCGCATCGTACATCTCCTTGAAGGCATCCACGATATCGCGAGTGCTCATTCCTTTCGCATACAGCGCCAGAATCTGGCTGTCCATCTGCGTCAGGCGGGTCTGCCCTTTGCGCACGAACTGGGGCTCAAAGGAACCAGCTCGGTCGCGAGGAATGCTGATCTCGACTTCCCCGTGCAGGCCCTTCAGGCGCTTGGAGCTGGTGCCATTGCGGCTGTTGCCGGAGCCGCGGCCGACAGGATCATGTTTGCTGTAGCCGAGGTGCTCCTCAAGCTCAGCGCCCAAGGCGGCCTCTACAGTCATCTTGACGAGCTTCTGGGTGAGTGTGTTCAGGTCGGCCTCAGATTTGACGCCCTTGGCCAACTCAGTGACGTGAGCCTGGAGTTGCTGTTCGAGATCTTTGTTGTCCATTGTTCTGCTCATGGTATCCTCCGGTGCAGAGTACGGGGGCATGAGCAGTTACACAATTTAATTTACAGTCTC
>NZ_JCBAJA010000079.1:0-1135 GCF_059834885.1 Microbulbifer sp. SE14
CTGCGTGAGGGCAAAGACCTCAGCGGCAAGGACGGCATCCTGACCCCACTGATCAAACAACTCACCGAAGCTGCCATGAAGGCGGAGCTGGAGGAGCACCTCGCCAGCGAGGACAAGCCCAACCGCAAGAATGGCACCACGTCCAAAACTATGAAAAGTCCCGCTGGCAGCTTCGAGCTGCAGGCGCCGCGGGATCGGGCTGGTACCTTCGAGCCGCAGATCGTCAAGAAGCACCAGACCCAGCTTACCGACGAACTAGAGCGCAAGATTATCGCCCTATTTGCCCTGGGTAACAGCTACCAGGACATCCGTACACACATTGCCGAAATCTACGGCATGGAACTCTCCAACGGCACCATCAACGCAATCACAGACAAGCTGCTGCCCGAGCTTCAGGCATGGCGTGAGCGCGATCTGGAGGCCGTCTACCCCATCGTCTGGCTGGACGCCATCCATTACAAAATCAGGGAAAATGGCCGCTATGTCAGCAAGGCCATCTACACTATTCTTGGCCTGAATATCGAAGGCAAGAAAGAGCTGCTGGGGCTCTATCTGTCCGACCAGGAGGGCGCCCATCACTGGCTGAGCGTACTTACCGACCTCCACAACCGCGGGGTCAAGGACATCCTGATTGCCTGTGTAGACGGCCTGAAGGGCTTCCCTGAAGCCATTGAGAGCATCTATCCCAACACCGAGATCCAGCACTGCATCATCCACCAGATCCGCAACTCAATGAAATACGTCGCCTCGAAAAACCAGAAGGTCTTTATGGCCGACCTCAAGTGCATCTACAAAGCGGCAACGCTCAATGCCGCCGAGAGTGCCCTAGACGAGCTGGAGGCCAAGTGGGGCGATAAGTACCCAATGGTGATCAAGTCCTGGCGCAGCAAGTGGCCGACCCTGTCGGCCTACTTCAAATACCCGGACTACGTGCGTACGGCGATTTACACCACCAACGCCGTCGAGGCTGTCCACCGCCAGTTCCGCAAGCTGACTAAGACCAAGGGCGGCTTTGCCAGTGAGAACAGCTTACTCAAACTGCTCTATGCCGGTATACTGAAAGCCTCCGAGCGATGGACGCATCCGATTCAGAACTGGAACCTGACGCTATCACAGCTGACGATCCACTTCCCGG
>NZ_JCBAJA010000080.1:0-1093 GCF_059834885.1 Microbulbifer sp. SE14
CAGAACTGGAACCTGACGCTATCACAGCTGACGATCCACTTCCCGGACCGCCTGGAGAAATACATCAGCCTGTGAGGCTATTTGGCTGACACAGAGTTTTGAACACCCTCATGGGGTCAGATTAACTTTATGACGTTCAAGAGTACTTAGAAGCACTCTCACTGATCTAATCCAAGCAACCCTGGAATTATTTAGATCTTTAAGAAGGTCGTAAACTTCCTCAAAATTTTCTCTAGAATTTTTTATGTAAACTTCATCGGCTTTAAGCGAAGATTCAAGTTCCTGCTTATTTTTGTCCCTTAAATAAGTCTTTCTTCTTATTTCTTTGAATGCTTCTTTCATGCTCGATGCGCTCAGCGGTGGATAATACTATGCACCTTTGTGCGACAATGGGGGCACAAGGACCAGACCAAAGGTGCATAGATTTGGTCGTCCCATGGAACGCTTCGTTAGGACACGAGTGCCGCTAATGCGGGGAGATATGGAGCAACGACTGGACCAAGGACTTGCATATGATCTGCCAGTGCAGACATAAAGTTCAGGTATTTATTTTTAAAAGCTTCCCCACCAAAGCTTTCTTGCATTTCGATAACACTTGCTTTCACAGGTTCATAAGCAGGTTCTTCTCGAATAGCCTCTAAAGCCTCTATTAGCTGACCAAATATCTCGGGACTGGCATCATTTCTTGTCACATGCTGTTCGAATTTTTCGCTGCCAGTAGCAACGTTTTGCACGTTACCTGAAATATATGTATTAAATATTTGATGCACTCTTTCTTGAGGGACTGGGTTCGAGTTTATTTCAGCTTCCCCTGCGTCGGGTGCTTCAGCTTCGATTTCCAGCACAAAGCTCAATATTCTGTTTCGGACAGCATCAAGGGCTGCAATTACGGCCGTAATTGGAATCACCTTCCATGCTTGCACACAATTCATGTCTTCATAGATGTCCTGTCCTACTGTAGTGGTCAAGTGATTTAGGCCACTGTAGTGGTCAAGTGATTTAGGCCACCGTCTTTTGAGTTTTCCAGTAGGCCTGCTCTGCCACATTGGGCGGCAACCCGTCGTTGTGCTTATGCGGCCGCAACGCGCTGTAA
>NZ_JCBAJA010000081.1:0-976 GCF_059834885.1 Microbulbifer sp. SE14
AACGGCGATTTTTCGTATGAGGTGCTGCTCTTCTGTGCTAAGTTTTCTGGCGTCGTATTTCATGCGCGCCATGATACCATGTTGTATTGATTATTTCCGCCCCGTTAGTAAGTCAGTTTATGTATACTGTCCCCGGAACTCCCATAGTCAGAAAAAGTCGGCTTAAACGTATTACCGCCAGACAAGGCAAAGCCCCGGCAGATTGCTCTGCCAAGGTTTTGTGTGAGTGCCTGGAAACAGGCCCACCCTATCTAACAATAAGCCAAGCAATAAAGAACAAGAGAAGAAAGCCTAAAATTTTATAGTTTTTTTCCTTCTTGCTAACCGCATATTCCTCTTCCGTCGTACAGACAGGAGAAAGCAGAAAAAATTCTCCAAAATAAATTAGCAGCCAACTCCCACCCAATATCAACGCAAATAGACTCAGGCTTTGTGAAACCTCAGAAATCCAAAACATAAAAATAAATGGGAGGGCCGCCAAGCAAAGGCACAAGTAAAAATACGAAAGCTTGTGCGGAGTCTGGCAATATGTCAAACAGTTCTGGCACTGGCACTCAAAGCCCAATCTGACTAGGATAGATTTTGCTCCTAGACTTGAACCACAGTGACCGCAACGAGAATCAACAACCTTCATTTCACTGACCTCCGCCACCAATCGCCCCTTCGACTACGTGATTAATCTGCACTCCCGATCCATAGGTTTGTGAAGCTCGCAGTGCTCCACCAGCTAAGCCCATAATTGTTAACCCAATTCCATAGGGCGACGTATAATAAGACATACCGACACCTAATCCGATTCTACCCGTTAAAAAGGCTTGAGCAGAGTTGCTGTGCACCTGAGCATTGTAGGCCGCACTAATTGCATAAGATGGGTTCACCTGACGCGATGTCGTACTTCAGAAGCGATTTTCCCTTGATGGATCAACGGCTTGCGGCAGCTTTTCCCCGACGAAGACCGACTCTACCAAGATTTTTC
>NZ_JCBAJA010000082.1:0-920 GCF_059834885.1 Microbulbifer sp. SE14
ACTGGGTAGCAGAACCATTTTCCCGTGGTTAAAAATTGCACGGGAAAAAGGCATCGATGCATTGGCACCTAAAGCTAGGCCGGGGCGTGGCAGAAAGCTGTCTCCTATCGAAGAGCAAGAAGTCAAACGCTGGGTTGTCGGCGGTGACCCAAGACAGCACGGCTTTGATTTTGGGCTGTGGACGCGTCAGATTATTTCAGATCTGATTCGGGAGAAATTCGGTATTGAACTCAGCGTGACCAGTGTCGGTGAACTTTTACACCGGCTGGGCCTAACTCCGCAAAAGCCGCTCCGAAGAGCCTACGAAAGAGATGAGAAGGCTGTAAAAAAATGGGTGAAGGAAGTCTATCCAAAGATTAAGGCATATGCGAAAAAGACTGGTGCAGAGATATTCTGGCTGGATGAGGCAAGCATCCGATCAGATGATCCGCTCCAAAGGACATGGGGAGAAAAAGGGAAGACTCCCGTAGTGAAAACCAGTGGGCAAAGGCAATCAATTAACGCGATCTCTGCATTGTCGAATAAAGGCGGGTTCTGGCACCACATCTACAGCGGAAAGTTTACAGCAGACAAGTGTCTGGAGTGCTTCAAGGACTTCCAGAGAAGTCAAAGGCGGCCAGTGATCCTCATTGTAGATGGCCACCCGGTGCACAAATCGAAGAAAGTTCTGGACTATGTCGAATCTCAGGATGGGAATCTTGAGATGGTGTTCTTACCGCCATACGCGCCGGACTTGAACCCGGATGAGTTGGTATGGAACCACGTGAGGAATATAGGAACTTCGAAGAAGCCGCTAAAGGAGGGCGAATCTTTGATGAGTCGTGCCAACAAAGATTTGCAGAGCATCAAGAAAAACAAGAAACTCGTGAAATCATTTTTCCAAGAGGCGGCTGTATCCTTTGCTGCCGCCTAGGTAGTAA
>NZ_JCBAJA010000083.1:0-891 GCF_059834885.1 Microbulbifer sp. SE14
ACATACGGCGATTACAAAACACCGCAACACTTTGGGATGGGTGGTCGCTATAAAGATGGGGCAAATGACCATGCCAACAATAGGCGTGGTGGTGGTGCGGTTAAGCTGAATATCTCCGGAGAGTTGCGTCTCGATGGTCGCATTATTGCGAAAGGCGGTCAGACTTATGGTCACGACTATGGTGTCGGATCGGGAGGCTCAATCTGGTTGGATGTGGGCCGGCTGACAGTCAGCTCGTCCGACAGGATCTTGGCAGGCGGGGCGGATGGCTACAACGGAGGTGGTGGTGGCCGTGTAGCGGTTTATTATGAAGAATCCAATATAGTCGCGGGCACACATGTCAACGCGTCAGGCGGTAACTACTGGGTAACCGGCACCAAAAATGGGAACCCAGGTAGTATTTACTTTGAAAATAAAACTACAGGCTGGTCATTGCTTCGGTTTGATAACAAGGGGCGGAATAAGAGTTATTCAGATACTTTGGAGGTGTCTGGAGACTATGCAGAAGACACGGTCCAGTTTAGGGATGTCAATATCGATATTTCTGAGGCTAGTTTTAAATCTCTGGCGCTGACAAATAGTAATATCGATTTGGTCGGTGTTGACGCTATAAGTATTAACCTCACTAACAGCATCTCTACCTTAAGCGGAATAAACGTCTCTTCCATCAGTGTAATAGGTGGTTCTGCAACTGCCGAGGGCTTGGTTACTGTTAGCGATAGTTTTTCCACCGATGGTTCAAGGATTTATGGCGGGTTTAAAGACCAGGGCTACTGGAAAGTACCCGGCCCCGATGGTCACCTAGTAGTAGATGACTTTATCTATGAAATGAGTGGTAGTGAAACCTGGGATCAGATCTTTGTGCTTAACGGGGGGCAGATAACCCATAAG
>NZ_JCBAJA010000084.1:0-887 GCF_059834885.1 Microbulbifer sp. SE14
ACAGCTTACTCAAACTGCTCTATGCCGGTATACTGAAAGCCTCCGAGCGATGGACGCATCCGATTCAGAACTGGAACCTGACGCTATCACAGCTGACGATCCACTTCCCGGGCCGCCTGGAGAAATACATCAGCCTGTGAGGCTATTTGGCTGACACAGAGTTTTGAACACCCTCTTCATGGTCGTTGGCCGTTCCCCATTAGATGGTCAGGGCAAGCCTTACCCTCTACTGCATATGGCTTTGGCCAGTACCCTGTAGCAAGATTGAACAATTCGTTGCAGGGGACAGCCTACTATACGCACCTTTATGTGCAGTCGCTGCGCTCCTATTTTGCACAAAAAGGCACGCATAGCAGGCTGCCCATGAACTCAGCGTTAGTTTGGCGTGGCCGTTACAAAATGAGCAAAGTTGGTGGCGCAAAATCCGGTACAAGTAGCCGGCAATTCGGTATCAAAATCAGTGCCGGATTGCCGTCAAGTAGTTTCGTTCCTGGTGCCTTCGTTCAGGGTTGTAGGCATCGGCAATCACAAACCAATATTGTGGGTTGCCAGTAAGAAAGTTATTCGTCGTGGGAAGTCTGGTATTCTTCCCCAACTTAAACAGGCGGCGGCCCTCCGCTGCGCTCCGGGCAAAGTGCCAGTAGGGAGTGCAGAGCAGCGCCGTCACTAACCAGGCGCTGCTGAGGGACAGCCTACTATATGCACCTTTTTGTGTGGCTCGCTGCGCTCACATTTTCACACAAAAAGGTGCATATAGTAGGCTGCCCCAGAGCGCGGCGTTAAATTTCGATCATGGTCATATTTGCAATAACAAGAAAAGGGTTTAAGGAGCTTGAGCCCATCATAAAATCAGGAAATTATCCGGTATGGATCGGAGCAAACGTGCT
>NZ_JCBAJA010000085.1:0-882 GCF_059834885.1 Microbulbifer sp. SE14
TGGTTAAAAATTGCACGGGAAAAAGGCATCGATGCATTGGCACCTAAAGCTAGGCCGGGGCGTGGCAGAAAGCTGTCTCCTATCGAGGAGCAAGAAGTCAAACGCTGGGTTGTCGGCGGTGACCCAAGGCAGCACGGCTTTGATTTCGGGTTGTGGACGCGTCAGATTATTTCAGATCTGATTCGGGAGAAATTCGGTATTGAACTCAGCGTGACTAGTGTCGGTGAACTTCTACACCGGTTGGGCCTAACTCCACAAAAGCCACTACGAAGAGCCTACGAAAGAGACGAGAAGGCTGTCAAAAAATGGGTGAAGGAAGTCTATCCAAAGATTAAGGCATATGCGAAAAAGACTGGTGCAGAGATATTCTGGTTGGATGAGGCAAGCATCCGGTCAGATGATCCGCTTCAAAGAACATGGGGAGAAAAAGGGAAGACTCCCGTAGTGAAAACCAGTGGACAAAGGCAATCGATTAACGCGATCTCTGCATTGTCGAATAAAGGCGGCTTCTGGTACCACATCTACAGCGGAAAGTTTACAGCAGACAAGTGTCTGGAGTGCTTCAAGGACTTCCAGAGAAGTCAAAGGCGGCCAGTAATCCTCATTGTAGATGGCCACCCGGTGCACAAATCGAAGAAGGTTCTGGAATATGTCGAATCTCAGGACGGGAGTCTTGAGATGGTATTCTTGCCGCCATACGCGCCGGACTTGAACCCGGATGAGTTGGTATGGAACCACATGAGGAATATAGGAACTTCGAAGAAGCCGCTAAAGGAGGGCGAATCTTTGATGAGTCGTGCCAATAAAGATTTGCAGAGCATTAAGAAAAACAAGAAACTCGTGAAATCATTTTTCCAAGAGGCGGCTGTATCCTTTGCTGCC
>NZ_JCBAJA010000086.1:0-735 GCF_059834885.1 Microbulbifer sp. SE14
TCGCGTCCTGGCTATAGCTGTATTTTCTGAAATTTGGCATATACCCTCCCTTTGAGGGTCAAATTTTACCAAAAAACGCTGGGTTTTAAGAGTTTTTCTACAGCCTGAACGCCCGCAGCAGGGGCGACCAATGCTATGCACATTTTGTGCGAAACTGGGAGCGCAGCGACCCGCACATAATGTGCATAGCGTTGGGCGTCCCGCGGAGGCCCGAAGGGCCGGAGCAAACTGCCTGCGATTGTTATGAGTTTCTGAACGGAAGATCGCCGTACCCCCATACAAAAGTTCCGGTTACTAAGAAAATAAGTGCAGTATATTTAACCCAGCCATACCACGCTCCATACTTTCCACTCCAGCGATCATCCGACATATAGCTTGAAATACTAGGCTTAACGGCATTGGCTATTCCAGACAACCAAAATTCAACACAAGCGGAAAATAGAACCGCGATAGCCCCGCTACGTTGAAACCAATAATATGGGTCTTCACCCGAGCTATTAAAATCGCAGACTAAACTCACGATACAAAATATGGCTACGAAAACTAGAACCACGCTTGAATTTTTTAACGTTTTTTTGATATGTGGTTCAATTTCACTATCGTGCATGATTCAACTCCGACTCATAACGCCGCAATCAGCCGCGGCTAACTTTGTGCGCATTTTGCGCAATAATGGGAGCGCAGCGACCGCGCAAAAGGTGCACAAAGTTGGCCGTCGGCTGCATTGCCTGGTTA
>NZ_JCBAJA010000087.1:0-701 GCF_059834885.1 Microbulbifer sp. SE14
TTAACCAGGCAATGCAGCCGACGGCCAACTTTGTGCACCTTTTGCGCGGTCGCTGCGCTCCCATTATTGCGCAAAATGCGCACAAAGTTAGCCGCGGCTGATTGCGGCGTTCAATCAGGTAAATAATGAAGATCGAGAAAGCAGAAAAAATAGCTATAAAGAGCTAATTGAAATTTGGGAGAGATCGGTCAGAGCAACTCACGATTTTCTCAATGAAGATGACATCGTGGAGTTAAAGCCACTCATTCTAAATCAGTATTTTGACGCTGTTGATTTGCAAATTGCAAAGGATGGAGATGATATGATAGTAGGGTTCTGTGGTGTCCATGAGGGCAACATCGAGATGCTATTTATTGATCCAAGTAGTCGAGGAGCCGGTGTCGGTTCAAGAATGGTTGCTCACGCAGTAAGTTCTCAAGGCGCCACTAAAGTAGACGTCAATGAACAAAATATACAAGCTGTTGGTTTTTACAAGCATGTTGGGTTCATGGTGGTAGTGTTCAGAATTCTGTGTCATTTCTTTACCATACGCAAAAAAGAGATGACTCATGACCAAACCTACGTTCGATATGGATGCCGCTGTCAAGGCTCTGCGTGAGGGCAAAGACCTCAGCGGCAAGGACGGCATCCTGACCCCACTGATCAAACAACTCACCGAAGCTGCCATGAAGGCGGAGCTGGAGGAGCACCTCGCCAGCGAG
>NZ_JCBAJA010000088.1:0-686 GCF_059834885.1 Microbulbifer sp. SE14
GCCGTCCCATTGCGCTTGTAATCGTGGGTGCGACTTCCAATGTGCCCCGGGGCAAGCGGAAGACCTGGTTGGGTGCGATCGAGTGCCTGGATCTGGGTTTTCTCGTCGACACACAGCACCAAGGCATTGTCCGGCGGGTCCATATACAAACCAACGATATCCACCACTTTCTCAGCAAACTGCGGATCATTGCTGATCTTGAAGGTTCTGAGTCGGTGTGGCTTCAGATCTGCAGCGTTCCAGATTTGCCTAACCTGCCATGTGGTAACACCGGCGTACTTCGCCATCAACGAGACACTCCAGTGAGTGGACTCATGAGGAATGCGGCTAGTCGTCAATGTGAGAACACGGTTCACGATCTCGGCGTCAATTACCGACGGCCGCCCTGGCCTTGCCTGATCAAGCAAACCCTCCGGGCCCGATTCGATAAAGCGCGTTTTCCACTTGTGAACTGTCTTGCGAGACACGCGCTGGGCCGCAGCCACGTCCATCACTGGCACGCCTTCCGACAGAGCCAGAATAATCTTCGCTCGAGTAATTTGACCCTGCGGAAGCGAGGTGCTGCGAATCCAGCTTTCCAGGATCGCTGCATCATGAGCGGTAATTGTAAAAACGTCAGGAGTATCCATGAGGCGAGTATACGTGAACTCAAATCACGTAACCTTATTTTCCGCATGGCCCACTAG
>NZ_JCBAJA010000089.1:0-597 GCF_059834885.1 Microbulbifer sp. SE14
AGCCTGGAGTTGCTGTTCGAGATCTTTGTTGTCCATTGTTCTGCTCATGGTATCCTCCGGTGCAGAGTACGGGGGCATGAGCAGTTACACAATTTAATTTACAGTCTCGTTATATTAGAATTTGAGATGTATAAGGTTGGCAGCGAAAGATCAACAAGCTTCGCATCAATATTGGCTAGCTCAACATTATTCTCAAGAAACTCTCCTGAAAATTCAAAAATATTTGAATAATTTCTATCCCGCCCCTTGTTATCAAATCGAAGCAGTGTCCAACCTGTCACCTTGTTTTCAAAGTATATACTGCCTGACTGCCCAATTATACTGCCGCCTATCCAACGATTACCGCCCGATACATTAACATGTTTTCCGGCACTTATATTGGATTCTTCAAAATAAACTGCCACACGGCCGCCGCCACCACCGTTGTAGCCATCCGCCCCACCAGCCAAGATCCTGTCGGACGACGAGCTGACTGTCAGCTGCCCAACATCCAACCAGATTGAGCCTCCCGATCCGACACCATAGTCGTGACCATAAGTCTGACCGCCTTTCGCAATAATGCGACCATCGAGACGCAACTCTCCGGAGATATTCAGC
>NZ_JCBAJA010000090.1:0-595 GCF_059834885.1 Microbulbifer sp. SE14
CCCCATGCCGCAGACCCGCGAGCACATCCTGCTGTCCCGCCAGGTAGGTGTACCCTACATCGTGGTATTCCTGAACAAGGCCGATATGGTCGACGACGAAGAGCTGCTGGAGCTGGTGGAAATGGAAGTTCGCGAACTTCTGGACCAGTACGAGTTCCCGGGTGACGACACCCCGATCATCGTTGGTTCCGCCCTGATGGCCCTGAACGGCGAAGACGACAACGAGATGGGTACCAGCGCTGTCAAGAAGCTGGTTGAAACCCTGGACGAGTACATCCCGGAGCCGGAGCGTGCGGTAGACCAGCCGTTCCTGATGCCGATCGAAGACGTATTCTCCATCTCCGGTCGCGGTACCGTGGTAACCGGCCGTGTAGAGCGCGGCATCATCAAGACCGGCGACGAAATTGAAATCGTCGGTATCAAGGAAACCACCTCCACCACCTGTACCGGTGTGGAAATGTTCCGCAAGCTGCTGGACGAAGGCCGTGCTGGTGAGAACATCGGCGCCCTGCTGCGCGGCACCAAGCGCGACGAAGTAGAGCGTGGTCAGGTACTGGCCAAGCCGGGCTCCATCACTCCGCACACCAAGTTCCAG
>NZ_JCBAJA010000091.1:0-576 GCF_059834885.1 Microbulbifer sp. SE14
CCATGGTTAACAAGGCCAGTCAGTACGCTCCGGCGCTGCGCGCCTCCGCCGGACGGCCTACGCAATGCGCTTCGCGCAAAAAACGCTACGGCCGCCGCTGCTGGCGGCGTTAAAGCTATGAAGTTTTTTTCCCAGCTATTAAAGGTCTCTGTAAAAGTTGCAGTTTTTTCTCCGCTGGCTGTTTTTCCAGCAGTATTTGTAGCAATGTTTTTTGTTTATCTATTTGGCTTAGGTATTACTAAGTTCTTTAGCGAAATTCTGCTAGTATTTATGGTTGCTCTTTGGGGGTTCGGGTTTTCATATGTAGGAACATTTCTATTAGGAATTCCAGCTTGGATGATTTTAGGATATCTAAAAAGATTGAACTTCTTCTGGCTTTCTGGTTTGTCAATAATAGCCGGTTTCACTTTGGGAGTTGTGCTATACAGAGATTTTTACGCAGGTCTAGCAGCGTCCTACTTTTCGCTAGTGGACCATGCGGTTAATTAGGTAACATATTTTTGGCTCGTTGCACTGAGGCCAGTATTGTGTCGGCGCCCTTTGTCCATTTAAACGGCTTGGCAAGATCACGGTTAT
>NZ_JCBAJA010000092.1:0-536 GCF_059834885.1 Microbulbifer sp. SE14
CGCGGCACTCAGTCTCCCCTGACTGGCTGATGCTCGGCGCCAGCCCCAGGTAGTCCGACACTTCCTCCTCGCGCCGGAATCGATGGGGATCGTCTATGGTGGCGCGATACAGCACACTGGTCATTGGGCCAACCCCGACGACTTCCTGCATCACTCGCGTCACTTCGTCCTGCCGGCTCCGCGACTCTACCTCTTTGGTCAGCCGCTTCTCCTCTTCCTTAGCCGCCTTCCAAAGCTTTAACAGCCCCTCCATGGCGGTTTCCAGGCCCGGAACCTCGCGCCTCACGACCTCCCCCACTACCTGATCGAACTCGCCGTCACTCACTTTTCCCAGGCGAATACCTTGAGCCCGCAGCAGACCGCGGATACTGCTCGCCATGGCTTGACGGGTCTTGACCACTGTCTGGCGCGCCGTGCTCAGGCTGCGTAGTTCCCGCGCTTCCGCGCTCTTGCGATGCACTGGGTTGAACCAGCCGCTGCGCCCTATCTCGGCCAGGGTGCGGGCGTCCCGCCGGTCAGTCTTCTTTTTCGCCTTC